>NZ_WIVZ01000006.1:0-228331 GCF_009600325.1 Pseudomonas sp. FSL R10-2189 | reverse complement strand
TCGCCGCTTTCCTGGGCCAGATGGTCGCGGGCCAGGTGGGAAAAGGTAGCGTGATGTTGCTGCGCAATGCTGAGTTGTTCGGCGCATTCGGGCAGGTCGGTGTGATGGGCGACGGCGCGGGCGCGTAACTGGGTTGTCAGCAACAGACCGCCGCCCGCCCGCACCACACCGTGGGCGTCGGTACGCAATTCAAAACCTTCGCCACGAGGTGCTCCGCCATCGGGGCGCGGATGGGTCAAGAAGCCCATGTTCAGCGCTGTGTGCTGATGGTTGGTCATCAGCGTGGCGCTGATCTGGCCGTGGGTGTCATCAAGGCGCAGTTCGTTGTGGCGTTGGCCGTGCAGCTCCTTGCTGCGGATCGGGCTAATGGCCTTGAACTCCGGGAGTTTGTAAGGCGTGCGGTTGATGGCGTGGTAACTGCGGCCAATCACCATCGGCTGGTCGGGGTCCCCATGCAGGAACGCCACCAGCACCTCTTGGCCGATGCGGGGCAACGTCACATGGCCCCAACCCGCTCCGGCCCAGCTCTGGCACACCCGCACCCAGCAGGAGCTGCGGTCGTCGTTGCGGTCTTCACGGTCCCAAGGGAACTGCAGACGCACCCGGGCATGCTCATCGCAATAGACTTCTTCATTGGCCGGGCCGACCACCGTGGCGATTTGCGGGCCTTCGATACACGGCTTGGGCAGCAGCGGTGCTTGCCATTGCAGGGTGTCAGGGATCAGCGTGGCGGTCAGGCTGTAACGGGTGCCGACACGGCTGTCGGCGGACTCTTCTTCCAGGGCGGTGTACTGCTGCCCGCTGTGGTGGATGTGCACGGCGCGCCAACCGATATTCATGTCTTCGCGCGGGTGGCCGACCAGATCAAAGGCCAAACCCGGCACCAGCCGCGCATCATCGCCCGTCACTTCAACCGTGCGCGCGTCGTTGCGCAAGGCCAGCAGGCGGGTGCGGGTAAAAGGTTTACCGGCGTTGTCATGTTTGTAACGACCGGGGTAATCGTAGCGTTCATAGCCGCTGGATTGATGGTCCAGATGCATCGCCTGTTCTTGTTGTTCCAGGTTGTAACGCGGATGAGTGAAGGTGTAATCGCGCTGGGTCTGCTCGCTGCTGCGCACGTGCTCGCGGTAAGTAAAGCTGTGCAGTGCCGGTTGCGCGGGATCGCCGCCGGGGTTGGGCGCGTACACCAACGGCTCATCCTGCAAAATGCCGAAGGTGGCGATGTGGTCAGCCAGGATCAACGAATGCCCGGCTTCACTGTGCTGGAAGATCGACAGCAGGCCTTCTTCGGCGGCCAGGCGCTGATAAAACGCCAGGTCCAGCTCGCCTGCCTGAACGCAGAATTCACGTGTTTGATGGGGCTCGGTGAGGCGTTGAGTGCATGCGCCCCAGTGGCGCGCCTTGAACAACTGCTGGAGGATCTGCGGCACGCTGCGCTGCTGAAAGATGCGCCAGTCTGATTGCAGGTTGGCGCGGGCCAACTCGGGCTCGATACGGGCGCGATACCAGGTTCGGCGAAAGCCGGTTTTACCTTGCTCGAACTGGCTGATCAGGCCGTGCACGTACCGCACGGCCTGGCCGCCCTGAAAGAGGGTCAGCGTGGCGGGTTTGTCCAGTAGGGTGGCGAAGTCTGCATTGGCGGATTCACTGATCAATTCAACGTTTAAACAGAAAAGTTCAGAGATGCCTTCGCTCAGTTCAAATGACACCACCTCAAAGGCAATATCGGCTGTTGAACTGAAGGTGAACCGCACATCCTGTGGACGGGACATAGTTGCTCCTGAGTGCGTGCACAGGGGGCAGAGTTAAGTTGCTCTGTGCGCAGATTGCGGTTTATAGGCAATGGCTTAGATTGAATGTCATGAACTTTAAAGATGACTTTTGAGTTCGTCCTCTTCCGTATTCCTTATATTGCGTAGGAAGATTCCGTAATTAAGTTCTTTACGGGAATTATTCGGGCGCGGTAATCATGTTAGGGCAGCAGATTTTGGGGCGGGCGTGAGCGAATGAGCTCGCCAGAAGAGCAGGGTCTGCTATTGGCTGAGCAATTTTTGCAGCGCCTGAACATCTTGGTATTGCACGCTGTAACGGCCCAGGTTTCCTGTTGAATGGTGCTGAGCAAGGATATGGCCGAAGAGGTGCAACCGTATCGGCCGAGCATGGAATAGATAAAACTTTCCCAATTAAAGGAAAGATCTGATAGATCTCTAGCAGAACTGGTCGATACAGTCCGCGCTCTTCAAATAAGTTGGCCAGCATCAATCGGCGCGGTCGGTCTAAATCAGGGAAAATACTGCATGCGCCTTATTCGTCGACAAGATCGCGAACGACTTGGAATTAGCTTCAGAAATATAGAATCACCATTTTTTGCAAAAGCGAACGTAGAGCGTGCTTTGCACATGCCCCATAAGCCTCTTAACTTATTTCATGTTGATGCGTTCGGTCGGCCAATGAGTGACCAACAAATCGTAGAGGCTGTTGAAAACAGTGATTTTTGTGTGTGGGTGTTGGAGGTGGTGTCGTTGCCGGTTCACTTTTAACGGTCCCTGTCGTAGCAGGTGTATGTATTTTACTTGGCTTACAGCGTTATGCGGGGTAATGGTTGTGGGGGCTGGCTCTTTAACTTCAGGCATTGCTGGAGAGTTGGCTGGGGATGTGATCTACGAGATCGTGAAATGAGTACTGTCGATTTTGTTATTGGTTGTCTATGTGGTGCAGTAATTATCTGTATGTTTGTTTGGATAGCTTTTGCGCTTCGAATTGCATTTACTCAGATGGATTTGATGTTGGGGCTTTTACGAAACTGCTCATTTATTGATAGTTTGGCGAAATTTAAGCAAGGCGGGCTTTGGGGTAAGTTGCTGCTGGTTGGTAGTGTTTCAGGGGTTGTTACTTTTCCCGGTTTATATATTAGGCGCGGAATTGTTGATGCTGAAGATATCAGGCGGTTTCCAGTGCAGCTCAAGCGTAGGCTAGTTTTTTTGCAGTGGGCTGGAATCGTGCTAGTAAGTTTGCTTTTTTTACTTGTGTTGGTTAGCAAGATTTTTGGTTGATTTGAGAAGTAACGGTATCGTTGCTAATAAATGGCTTTCTTTGTTGATCGAGCCTGCCTCAATACGGCGAGTTAATCACTGATAAATTTTTGAGAGTGCTTGGTAAATTTAAATGCCGCTGAATTTTTCTTCGGCTATGTTTGTAGCGCAGTGCTGATTAGCTCAGGGTTAGTACTGTGGCTTCTAGGCAAAAGTAGCGGCTGGCTTGCCTGAAATTCATTCATTGGTAGCCAGCGCATCAACCTCTGTGATGCGATCCATCCTCCAGGGTGTCTGGTTGTAAGCTGTAGCTCTACCTAGACGACCAGCCAGCCTTCCATTTCACGGTCACGGGCCATCAGCGCTCGAAGGCCATCACGAATGACTTCGTTTTCAGTGGGGTATTCACCAGTAGCAACTTTGGCTTTCACCGCCTCGCCCATCTGATTGGGCCAAGTGATGCTGAAGTGTTGAGTACTGCACATGATCTGCTTCCTGTGCCTTTCCAATCCTAAAAAATCACCAGACCGCTATGGAAATAACGGGGTCTGCGGTTTGCTTCGTGCCATCTAAAAGATCATGACGCTTCATCACAGTACATTGCTGGGCAATTTGTAGGATATTTCTGCTATCGTCGCAGGTAAAATCTCAAGCCTGTGTCGGCGGGCGCTCCTACTATTGTTAAGTGCTAGCAAAAATGAAATTGAAGCCCCAGCAAATCAATCAGTTGCTTGAAAATTTGAAATTTTCCGTCGTCAGCCATACGGATAAGATCTGCATTTGGCGTTATAAAAATGGCGAGTGCCTTATCGTAAATGTGAAGAATCTTTCAGGGAAATCTGCCCTGGTAATTGATCCCAGTTTGGAGGCGCGAGTTTCTGAATTTCAGAGCGTTAACGGTGTAATTGTCGGGAGCGAATATATTCACCATAGCAACATGACCGTATTTCCAAAGCGCTTGAATCAAGGTGGGGAGTTGATTCACTACGGTATACCCGTATCGCTAGAGTCTGAAAGTTCGTTAATAGGGTTGTTGAGGATTTTGTATCCGTCGCTTACTGACGAACTGGTAGGTGCAGGAAGGCTCTCATTTGCAGGCGAGGTTTCTGCCCCCGAAAGTCAGCGTGTTACCCATTCAGAGTTACTAGCGTGGTTTGAACAGCGTACAGGGCAAGTGCTTACTTGGGAGCAACTCCAGAATGCACCATCTACTGTTGCGATTTCGGCAAAAGGCATTTACAAGCCAAAAGAATCTGACTATGCGCTGTCGATTAGTCAGAGGCTAGACAGTCCTTACAGCGATCAAATGCCCGTTTATCAAGAGAATGGAAGTTGGCACTACACCTATGCTCAAGAGGAGAACCCACGTGGCAACTCCGAGAGTCTTTTTACCAATCAAGGGCTGAATAGGTGCAAGGAAAGCGGGGTGCCTGTGGCAGTTCTTGTGCAGCTCACGAAGAAGCCTCAAATCACGACATATAGGGTATTAGGGTTAGCAAAGGTTATCTCGTGGGAGGAAGGGTTTTTTACGCTTGAGAGCACAACATTGTCAGAAGACGGCATCACTGCAAATGCAGTAGATGTATCGTCTACTTTTTCGCCTGACGGTGTTGAAGATAACCGTACTCGCACCTTGAAGGAGATAACTCTACGTCAAGGACAGGGGGCATTTCGCAGTGGGTTACTTACCGCCTATGAGGGACGTTGCGCTATCTCAGGTTCCGCAGTTCAGCAGGTGCTTGAAGCTGCCCATGTCACGCCTTACTTAGGTAAAGAAACCAATCATATTAGTAACGGGCTTCTACTGCGCAGTGATCTCCACACGTTGTGGGACAGAGGTTTAATTTATCTGTGCGAGGAGCTCAAATTACGGCTTAAACCGAGTCTAGAAAACTCGGAGTACTCCTCCCTTGCGGGCGAAAAAATCAGGTCTAGAGCCCCTAATACCCCTGAACTATCAATGGATGCAGTACGAGCACATCGGGAGTGGTGCTGCACGAAAATCAACTCAAACCGAGCCCAGTGAGCTACCTGCAAAATCGATCAGTTGCTGCCACGCAGATGCAAGATGTCTGATCGCGCAAGCCTTGATGCCCGCACACCTAGCCATTTCAACAGCAAGAATCGGAGTGTGGGCACATTCCAGATACTCCTACTATGAAGCTCCAAGCATAGAGGAGCCCACCATGGCTACCACGCCTCAGGTCTTTCCCCCTTAACAATTCCAATCGCTTTTTGGATTGCTCGGCATCAGTCGTGCAATTTGCGGTTCATTTTTAAGTCAACGAACAGCGCCGAAGGCATACCATGAAATTATCTGATTATGTTCGACTACTTGTTCTGGCGGCGCTCTGGGGCGCCAGTTTTCTCTTTATGCGTATCGCGGCTCCTGTTTTGGGCGCATTGCCGACGGCATTCTTTCGCGTGTTGTTGGGCGCTGTTGGCTTGGCTGTCATTCTTGCCCTTTTAAAAACCAAAGTTGACTTCGACGGCAAGCTGAAAAAGATCATGGTGTTGGGGGTTATCAATTCTGGCATCCCATTTTTAATGTATAGCGTGGCGGCACTGTTGTTACCTGCCGGTTATTCGGCAATTTTCAATGCGACCACACCGATGATGGGCGTGATCATTGGTTGGTTGTGTTTCAGCGATTCGTTGACCCTGAAAAAGGGCGCCGGCGTATTAATCGGCCTGATGGGCATTACCGTGTTGACCAGTACAGGCCCCGTCACACTCTCAATGAGTATTGTGATGGGAGCATTGGCCTGTTTGGTTGCCACCAGTTGCTACGGCGCAGCAGGATTTCTGACTAAGAGATGGATCGCTGACAAGGGCGGGCTTGACTCCAAACTTGTCGCTTTTGGCAGTCAGATTGGCGCGACGCTGTTTCTCGCCCCGGTCTTCGGAATCTCAGCCGCGATGAGTCCTCCGGCTACTTGGGGTAACCCTGAGGTTTGGATGGCACTGGTAGCGATGGGGTTTTTCTGTACTGCGTGTGCGTACATCCTGTACTTCCGTTTGATCGCGGATATCGGTCCGGTGCGCTCACTGACAGTGACTTTCCTTGTCCCTCCCTTTGGCGTTATGTGGGGCGTGATATTCCTGGGTGAACATCTTTCGGCCGGGCATTTGTACGGAGGCGGGCTTATTTGTTTAGCTTTGTGGTTCGTTCTTGGCAAGAGCCCTCAACGCAGAGTCCCCGTCCCGGATTGATCCCAAAACCTAACCACCGCCAACCACCCGTTTCAACCGCTTTATGTAACTCCCCACAATCACCTTATGCGCCACCCCCACCGGCACCATATAAATACGCCCATACAGGTTATGGGTAACGACCGACGAGGTAATGGTGAGCAAGCGATCTGCGATCGAGATGCAGATCATCACGTCCAGGTGCCTGTCGCGCTCGGTCAGGATCAGCATCTGCGGGTCGCTGTGCTCCACCAGAAAGAAATCCAGATGATCGCCGACGTGTACGTCTTTACGCTCGGCGCCCGTGAAACCGCCGATCCGTTTTACGCCAAATTTTGCGGAGATCGCGTCCCTTATCTGGAACGCTGTTCGCATGAGCAGCCCCGAGTCGGCGGTGATGATATTCCAGGCGTCAAGCGGGCTGATGTGCACCGGGAGTTGGACCGATCTGATGTGGTAGTAGTCAAGTTCGGACGGCGCGCGCAGTGTGGGTGCAGGGGAGGTGATGGCCAAACTTTTTCCTTCCGGTGAGCTGATTTTATTTATCACAAGGTCCAGAGCCCTACGCACTCTAGAGAATCTCGACCACAGGGGTAATGAGTTTGGCGCCCAGGGCGATTTCTTCGGCCAGCACGCTTTTGAGTGTTTCTTTGCTGCCTTCTTTCATGGTTTCGGCCAGGCGCTGGCGGATTGAAAGCCCGTGGGTGAGGCAGTGCGGTGTTGATTTCAGGGCTTCCAGGCCTTTTAAGGTCAAGACGGCTCCCGAAACTTGGGTGTCGGGGCAGATCTCGCCGGTCAGGTAGCCGGTGCCGATGAGCCAGCGGACGGTGGCATTAAAAAAATCGGCGTCGCTTGCGGGCAGCTCCAGCAGGCACAGGTCGTTGCCTTCAGAGGTGAAGGTGGGCGTCGCCAGTTTTTTTGCGACGAGGTCGTAGGGGATCGGGAAGTGCTCGTACAGCTCGGCAAAAATTTTGCCAGCCAAGTCATTGAATTTATCGATATTGGTATCTGACATGTCGCAGGGCTCCGATAACAGACACTCAGCCTAAGAGGTAGCAGGATTGTAGCTCGCTCCTGCCAGGCTGGCTTCACTCTGGCTCAGCTCTTTGCAGGCGTCATGATCCGGCAAAGGAAAAAAACATCGACTACAGTCATCCTCTGCGCAGGCGTGTGCGTATTAATAACGGCGGTACTGCACGTTACTCGATAAGGATATGGAGTTATTTAATGTCAACGTTATTGGCAGTGAGACCCAAATTAGAAAGAAATATAGAGCTGGCCATTTGGGCCGGCATTGTGGCTGGCGTTATATCGGCGCTGGTGAAGTCGGGCTTTGAGACATTAATTCCGCCCAGAACCCTTAGCACTACGCCGCCCCCGGTGGTGCTTCTGGAGAAGCTCGGTTTTAACGTGGACCTCATGACCTATGAGTGGATGGGGTACAGCATCAACTGGGGCGGTAATGGTGTTCACATCCTGTTTTCTATCGTGATGGCGATTATTTATTGCGTGGCGGTGGAGTTTTTACCCCGAGCAAGAATGCTGCACGGTGTTGGTTTTGGCGTGGGCGTTTCGGTGTTTGCCCACGGTCTGGTCGTTCCGTTGTTGGGGCTTTCGGGGTGGTTGTGGCTGGCGGGCTCGCAAGCGCTGATCTCGGAGTTTGTCGGCACGGCGTTCTGGATTTGGACGATTGAGGCGATCAGGCGTGACCGTCGCTATAGCATTCCACGCAATCAGTTATAAATTTAGTTTTCTGCGACTGGCGATGACGGTCTTGCGCCAGTCGGTTATAAAAGACAGAAATAGACCAAAAGGGGAGCAGTATGAAAAGCCGGGTTCAAAAAAAGCATGTGTTTTTGATTATTTTTATTGCCTTTGCCGTGTTCAGTTTTTTGATGACTAACTGGGATCAATCACTTTGATTTAGTGAGTCGGCTTACGCCGCGCAGGTGTTTAAGCCTTACTCGAACAACAAAAAAGGGTGACCTCAACCGGTCACCCTTTTTTGCGTCTGCGCTTTTACATCATGCGCGCATGTTGGTCCCACAAAATCCAGATCGTTCCTGCAACGATTAACAGCAAGATCAATGACGTAAACAGTATGAGCATCAGGTCATCGCGGTGTGATTTGCCCAAGTCGATGTGCAAGAAAAAGCGCAAGTGCACCACCACTTGCACCAACGCCAGGAAGCCTAATACCGCGAGGGCCTGGGTGCCTGTGACGACCTTGAGCCAGACCAGGCCGAAGGCGATCAGGGTCAGGACCAGGGCCAACACGAGGCCGATGCAATAGCTGCGCTGCTCGTTGCCCGGTTGCGCCTGCACAGTGTTGCTCGATGAGGTTTCCGGGTTCATGTGGCGACTCCGAACAGGTAGACGAAGGTGAAGATCCCGACCCAGACGATGTCGAGCATGTGCCAAAACAAAGCGAGGCGTAAAAGCCGCAGTTTGACTGGTGTATTGACCCCCAGCGTCATCACTTGCACCGCCAGCACGATCATCCAGAGGATGCCGGCCGACACGTGCACAGCGTGGGTGCCGGTCAATAAGTAGTAGGCGGACAGAAAGCCACTGGTTTGCGGCCACGCATTGTGGGTTTCGATCATCACGTAATAGTCGTGGAGTTCGAAAGCCACAAAGGCCGCGCCAAGCACAGCGGTGAGCCCCAGCCAGCCCAGCAGGCGGGCGCGGCTGGTGCTGTATTTCATGGCCAAAATGGCGAAGCCAAAAGTGAAGCTGGACAACAGCAGCAAGAGCGTTTCGATAAAGGCCGAGCCCAGGTCAAAGACCTCGGCAGGCGTCGGGCCATGGGCGATGCCTTGGCTGCTCATGGCGGCATAGGTGGCAAAGAGCGCGGCAAACAGCACCAGGTCGCTCATCAGGAAAATCCAGAACCCGAAGATGACTTCTGAGGCTTTGGCGTGGCTCTCGCGGTCTGTCACGTCCAGGTTCACCCCGGGGTGCAGAGAGTGGGGCGCATTCATAGGGCTGACTCCAACACGTCATCAGGGAGTTTCTGGCCGGGCTGCCCGATTCTGTCCGGGGCGGCCTTGCCCCGGTTTTTCGGGCTCATTTCCAGGTCGCGGGTCACGCCGGGCGTGGCCCGTACGGCGGCCAAAAAGGCCTCGTGTTCCGCTTCGACGCGGCTGGCCGGAATAATCTCGGTTGTCTGTGAGACAAACGAACGTGCGATCACCACAGCCCAAGCGGCGACAAACGAGAACACCACCAGCCACCAGATATGCCATACCAGGCCAAACGCCAGGGTGAAGCTGAAGGCGCCGATCAATGGCGCCGCCATGGAGTTGCGCGGGACTTCGATGTCGCTGTAGGCCGCGGGCGAGCGATAGGCCTGACCGGTTTTCTTGGCTTCGGTAAACGCGTCGCGGCCGTCGACGTGAGGGATGACCGAGAAATTCCACGCCGGTGGAGGGGAGGGGATCGACCACTCCAGCGAACGCCCGTCCCACGGATCGCCCAGCAGCACAGTGAGTTGGCGGCGCTGGCGGATCGACACTGCGATCTGCACCAGCAAGAACACCGTACCGAGCAGCAGCAATGCGGCGCCGAGCATGGCCAGTGCAAACCAAGGGGTGAACGACGGATCGGACCACATCACGGTGCGCCTCGGTGCGCCATTCATGCCGAGCCAGTAGAGCGGGAAGAACGCCAGCAAAAAGCCGGGTGCCATCGACCAAAACGCCGCTTTGCCCCAGCCCTCGTGCAAGCGGAAGCCAAAGGCTTTGGGGAACCAGTACTGCACGGCGGCAAACATGCCAAACAGAACGCCCGGAATGATCATGTTGTGGAAGTGCGCGATCAAAAACAGCGAGTTGTGCACCTGAAAGTCGACGGTGGGGTTGGCCAGCAGAATGCCGGTCATGCCGCCGAGGACAAAGGTCAGCAGGAAGTTGATGTGAAACAGCATCGGCGTGGTGATGCGGATCCGCCCTCGGTACATGGTCAGGATCCAGTCGTACACCTTAACCCCGGTCGGAATACCGATGATCATCGTGGCAATACCGAAAATGGCATTGACGTTGGCACTTTGGCCCATGGTGAAAAAGTGATGCAGCCACACGCCGAACGAGAGCACCGCGATGCACATGGTGGCGTAGACGAGCGAGGTGTAGCCGTAGATCCGTTTGCCGACAAACGTTGAGACCACCTCTGACCACACGCCCAGGGCTGGCAGCAACAGGATGTAGACCTCCGGGTGCCCGAACAGCCAAAAGAGGTTGGCAAAGTTCATCATGTTTCCGCCGTCACCGTTGGTGAAGAAGTGGAAACCGACGTAGCGATCCAGCGCCAGCATGATTGTGGCCACGGTGAGCGGCGCCATGGCGAAGATCATCAAAATCGAGGTGCACAGTGTGGTCCAGCAGAACAGCGGCATGCGAAACATCGACATGCCAGGGCAACGCTGTTTGTACAGGGTCACGGCAAAATTGAGCCCGGTCAGGGTTGAGCCGATCGATGCCAGGGTGACTGACCAGATCCAGTAATCCACGCCTTCACCGGGGCTGAACTCAATGCCGGTATAGGGCGGGTAGCCACTCCAGCCGCCGGTTGAGAACTGGCCGACGACCAACGAGACCATGATCAAACCCGCGCCAGCTGCTGTCAGCATCAACGAAATCGCATTCAGCAGCGGGAAGCTGACATCGCGTGCGCCGATCTGCAGGGGCATCACGTAATTCATCAGGCCGGTGATAAACGGCATCGCCACGAAAAAAATCATGATCGTGCCGTGGGTGGTAAACAGTTGGCCAAAGTGATCAGCCGAGAGATAGCCCGCGCCATCGGCGGCCGCGAGTTGCTGAGAACGCATCACGCCCGCTTCGATCAAGGCCCGCAAGAACATGACCAGGGCGATGACGATGTACATGATGCCGATTTTTTTGTGGTCGACACTGGTCAGCCAGTCCCGCCACAGCGGCTTCCACCAATGCATGACGGTCAGCAAAACCACCACACCGATCGCGCCGAGGATCACAATGCTGCCCGCCCCGGACGCCACGAATTCGCTGGTTGAGGGGTGCTTGATGGCGCCGGCAAACACCAGTGAGTCCCAGCTAAGTTGCCCGAAAATAGTCTCCCAACTCACTGTTCTGCCCCTTTTGTGCTGGAGTGTTGAAGGTGCTGTTCATGCCCTGGTGATGGCTGGGCGCTAGCCGCTTTGGCGTGCCCATGGCCGCCGGTGAAACTGCCGAGAACCCGCTCGAACAAGCCTTTTTCGACACTGCCGTAATAGCGCGGCGCATGCTCGATGCTGGGTTTGAGCAGCTCTTGGTAAGTGCTCAGGTCCAGTGTCTGTGCGCTTTGGCGGGTGTCACGGACCCACGCGTCGAATTGCCCGGCCGGCATCACCACCGTGGGGAACGATTGAGTGGCAAAGCCATCCCCGTTGTACTGCGTGTTACGCCCCCGGTACTCACCGGCGCGGTCCGCCATCAGGTTCAATTGCGTGGTCATGCCGGCCATGGTGTAAATCTGCCCGGCCAGTTGCGGGATCATGAAGGACTGCATCACCGTGCCGCTGGTGAGCTTGAGGCGCACCGGTCGGTCTTGCTCCAGTGCCAGGTAGTCGAGGGTGGCGATACCTTGCTGCGGGTAGATGAACAGGAACTTCCAATCCAGCGAGACCACTTCAATGTCCAGCGGGTCGCTGCCAAGTGGGCGGTACGGGTCATATTTGTGCGTGTGCGCCCACAGCGCCGAGCTGAGGACAATGATCAGAATGATCGGTATGCCCCACAAAACGGCTTCATTACCCCAGTTGAAATCCCAGTCAGGCCGATACGCGCCCCGACCGCCGCGGCGGTAACGCCACAGCACCCAAGGGACGAGGATAAATATCGGCACGACGACGATGAGCATCAGCGAAATAATCGTTTTGAAGTGCTCAAATTGCGCGGCCGCAATCGGGCCTGCGGCGTCGATAAAACCGGCGTTGGCGATCGCCGTGTCAGCAGATGGAGCGGCTTGCGCCAGTGCGGGCAGCAGAAGGCCCGAGACAATCAGAGCGCAGGGTGTGATTCCTTTCACGCGGTAATCTCCTTGAGTCTTACAACTTGATCAGCGCTTTGTTGAGGGGGCTTTAGTCAAGGCATGCGTTCAGATGACCTCCAGTGCAGGGTTCGTCAGGCGACTGCAGTGCAGGGTTCGTCAGGCGACTGCCGGGTGAATGATTGGTACAGGGTGTCAGTTAAGGCTGGAGCGTTTGACCCGCACCGGCACTGATTTGTAAGCCGGAATACCGCTTTGCGGGTCAATGTTGTCCAGGGCAATCAAACAGTTGGCTTCCGGGTAGTAAGCGGCCACCGAGCCGGGCGCGATGGCGTGTTCCACGGCCGTCAGTTTCTCGTAACGCATCTGCCGGCCCGAGGTCACCGTCTCGATGTCCACCAGATCGCCGTGGGCCAGGCCGCGTGCCTGCAAGTCTTGCGCGCTGATGAACAGCACATCGCGTCGGCCGAAGACGCCCCGGTAGCGGTCATCCATGGAGTAAATAGTGGTGTTGTATTGGTCATGGCTGCGCAAGGTCATGAGCCGTAACACATCCTCGCCTTGCACCACCCAGTCTTCATCCACACCTGGGTACACATAAAACTCGGCTTTACCGGAGGGCGTGTGCCAAATGCGTTCGGTAGGCGGCAAAGGCAATCTGAAGCCGCCGGGCACACGGATTCGCTGGTTGTAATCTTCGAAACCGGGGATGGTTTTTTCGATCAGGTCACGGATCAGGTCGTAATTGGCCACAAGCTCCGGCCACGCAATCGACAAATGCGGCAGTGCAGCGCTTGCCATCCCGGCCACGATCGCCGGTTCTGAACGCAGGTGCTCGGAGGCGGGCGCCAAGCGACCGGCAGAGGCGTGGACCATGGACATCGAGTCTTCAACGGTAATCGCTTGCGCGATGCCATTTTGCAGGTCCAGTTCTGTACGGCCCAGGCAGGGGAAAATATAAGTCTCTTTCGCGACCAGCAAATGTGAGCGGTTCAACTTGGTGCCGATATGCACACTCAGGTCCAGCTGTTTCATGGCCGGGAAGCATTGCTCGGGGTCGGGCAGCGCCACCGCAAAGTTTCCGCCCAGGCAAATCAGCGCCTTTGAGGTTCCGGCAACCATGGCTTGCATGGTTTGCACCGCGTTGTGGCCTGGGGCAGCAGGGGGCTTAAAACCCAAGGTCTGTTCAATTTTTTGCAGAAAGCTCGCCGAGGGTTTCTCCGTGATACCCACCGTGCGGTTGCCCTGCACATTGGAGTGCCCGCGCAACGGGCATATGCCGGCGCCCGGTTTACCCAGATTGCCGCGCAGCATCAGCAGATTGCACAGCGAGCGCACGTTTTCAGTGCCGGCATTGTGCTGGGTGATGCCCATGCCATACGTGATGATGGTGGCATTGGATTTGGCATAGGCCGCCGCGACTTGTTCCAGCGCTGTGCGCGTGAGCCCGCTGTGGCGTTCGATCAGCGACCACTCGGTCGCGACCAAGTCTGCTTTCAGTGCTTCAAAGCCGTGGGTATGTGTCGCGATAAACGCGTGATCCAGCACTTCACCGACACGCTCCTCAAGTTCCAGTACAGCTTTCATCACCCCTTTAACCGCTGCCACGTCACCGCCTGCTTTGACATTCAGGTAGGTGGAGGCAATCGGTGTTGACCCATAGGTCGCCATTTCAACCATGTTCTGCGGGTCGGCAAAGGTCTCCAGGGCGCGTTCTCGAATAGGGTTAAACACCAGGATCGGTACTTTGCGGCGTGACACCTCATGCAAAGTACCCATCATTCTCGGGTGATTTGTGCCCGGATTATGGCCAATAGAAATGACCAACTCGCACAGATCAAAATCATCAAGAGACACCGTGCCCTTACCAATACCGATGGATTGCGGCAGGCCGACACTGGTGGGTTCATGGCACAGATTGGAACAATCGGGGAAATTGTTGGAGCCCAAACCGCGGGCAAATAACTGGAACAGATAAGCCGCTTCGTTAGAGGCTCGACCCGAGGTATAGAACTCAACTTGAGTGGGGTCGAGGCTGCGCAGAATCTCGCCAATACGTTCAAACGCAGTGTCCCAGGCCACGGGTTTAAACGTGTCAGAGGCGCGGTCATACACCAGCGGGCAGGTCAGGCGCCCGTAGTTTTCCAGCTCGTGATCGCTGCGATTGAGCAGAGCGCTCACCGTGTGTTCGGCAAAAAACTCCGGTGTCACGCGTTTGCTGGTCGCCTCCCACGTCACAGCCTTGGCGCCGTTTTCACAAAATTCGAAAGTTGAACTGTGCTTTTTGTCAGGCCAGGCGCAACCAGGGCAATCGAACCCATCGGGTTGGTTGGTTCTCAGGAGCGTGCTGACGGCCTGCACATTCTCCATTTGTTCGCGGATAGCATTCGCGGTGGCCTTTAACGCACCCCATCCTCCGGCAGGCGCTGTGTAATCACGAATACCCTCGACCTTTCCTTGCTTGGACATGTTCACTCCTTGAACCCCAGAAAACACGCTCTACGACGGCGTTGAGCCTGAATCCGGGCGCAACCCGACAAACTGACTCACGGTTATAAGTCTGTTTTTTATAAGGTTATTAGCGGTTCGATTGACCATAGGTAAGCGATCTATATCTGTCAAGAATGCCGCCGCTGCCCTTTATAAAGCCTGCGCAGATGAGTGACCGGGCGTGTTTATGTTATTAAGTTCAGCCCAACTGAAGGAGCAGACATCTATGGAAGACACCCTTGCCATCATTGCAACGATGACGCAGTCCGCTGACTTTCACGGCGCTTATGAACACGCCGTTCCGCTTGCGCAGCAGTACCCCAATGCAGTGGCTGCGCAAATAGCAGCGGCTTATGCGTGTGACCGCGTGGGTGATGAAGAACAAGCCCTGGTTTACTATCGCAAGGGCTGGGCGCTTGGCGTGCCTGAAGAACACCGATTTCAGTTTTTGATCGGTTTTAGCAGCACCCTCAGGAATGTAGGGTGCGCGCATGAGTCGCTCGAATGGTTACAACTCGCCAGGGGTGAACAGCCAAACAATCCGGCGCTTGCTGCGTTCACTGCGCTCGCTTTGCACACCGTTGGTGAGACCGAATTGGCGCTCGCCACCATGCTGGAGGCTGCTTTAAAAACGGGGGATGGCAACGGACTGGCACCCTATACCCGAGCGCTGACAGAGTACCGGGATGAGCTATTAGTGGCTGCCGGGAAACCACAGCACAACCCCAGTATTGAAACGGATAAGCCCAGCACTTCGGCTTGAGCCCATCAGATTTTTAGCACTTTGCGGGGGACCAATTGCCTGACTTCTTCAATTGACTTATAGGGAATCAAGCTGCTGGGAAGTTTCGACGTACTGGATAAGTTGTACACGCTGAAGTCAGCATCTATGACCTTTTCTGCCATCAGTTCGAAGGAGGGCAGAATGCGAGATTCCATATGCTCATCCAGCACGCAGGGTGACTTGTCTGATTGAGCCGTCTCATAAAAACGCCCTGTATCAGGGCATAAATCCACCCCGACCAAAAATACTTTATTGAAGCCCGCGTGATAGGCAACTTGCAAAGCAAGATAGGCCACTGTTCTGGCGTCGAAATAACCTTCACTTAAATCTTTACTGAAGCCGATGCTACTGTTTCTGCCTGTATGGAATTTGGAGCGGCGGATCAAATTACCAGGCTCGGCTGAGAATAAATCTCTCCAGGTAGATTTAGCCGCTTTTTTCAAGGCGTAAAATTCGCCGGATGGCACGGGGATGTCATGCAGCACATAATCTTCTCGCAGCACTACGCGCTGGCTAAGTGCCAGCCCTGCGTGGAATAAGCGGCTTTGCTGGGTGAAGAAGCCAGAGTCGGTGCAGACATAGAAAAAAGGGCTGATTGAAGTATTCAGGAACATCGAAATCGCGCCGTTCACCACAATCATCGGCACGTGTTTAAACTCATTTAGAGGGAAGTCTTTGGCTGATGCACCCGAAGCAATGATAAATACAGCACCCTCAGCGATATCCTTGCAACCCGACAGTGCAAGCGGCGTAGGAGAATGGGTGGAAATATAGGTGCTGGCAACGCCCATGGCTTTGAACCCTCTGGAGCAGAAACTGAAGAACCTTACGCCCAAATGTGCAGAGCATATGTAGTCCTTTTCCAGTATAGGCGTGGGATATCGACTTCGCTGATGAAAAATCAGTCAGTTTGGAAGTTTTGATGAGATTCGTGCGCGCAATTTCACCAGATTTTCACAACTGTTAAGAAGTGTTAGTTGTCTTAACATAAGTTTAAAAAACTTATTATTAGTTGATTTTTTTAATTGCTTGGTTATAGCAGGTTCTCTGAGTTGGAACCTGCTATTGGTTGTGTTGTTGAACTACTGGGCCTTATTGGTTGTGGCAAACTTCTTGGCCGCAATAACACACACAATCACCGCGCCGGTCACGCCAAACATGCCAAGGGTCACCGTTTCATGCAGAAAAGTAGCGGCCAGGGCCAGCCCGAAAAATGGTTGCAACAGTTGAAGCTGGCCCACGGCGGCAATACCCCCCAGGGCCAGGCCGCGATACCAGAAGAAAAAGCCGATCAACATGCTGAACACGGAGATGTAGCCCAAGCCGAACCACGCAGGCGGACTTATACCTGCGAAAGAGGCGGGGGCCACGATGCAGGCCAGTGTTGCCATGATTGGCAGCGAGAGCACCAGCGCCCATGAAATAACCTGCCAGCCGCCTAAGGTTCGCGACAGTTTGGCGCCTTCGGCGTAGCCAAGGCCGCAGATCAGGACTGCCAACAGCATCAGCATGTCGCCTCGGGCTGAGGCGGTCAGCCCTTGTGAGATGGCAAACGCGATCACCAGTGCACTGCCCAGAACCGAGAAGAACCAGAACGCCGGGCGCGGGCGTTCACCCCCGCGCAGCACGGCAAAGGCGGCAGTCGAGAGCGGCAGCAGGCCGAGGAAGACGATGGAGTGCGCCGAGGTGACATGCTGCAAGGCCAACGCGGTCAACAATGGAAACCCCAGCACGACGCCGATCGCCACAAGCAGCAGTGAAAACAGCTGGCTTCGATCCGGGCGTCTGGCTTTAAGCGCCAGCAGAATGCACAGCGCCAGCACCCCGGCGATGGTGGCCCGGGCAAAGGTCAGAAAAACCGGATTAAACTCTTGCACGGCGACGCGGGTCGCGGGCAACGAGGCGCTGAAAATGACCACGCCGATAAAACCGTTGATCCAGCCGGAAAGGTTTTTCTCGGTCGCTGGGGAGTGCAAATTAGAGGTGCGTTCCATCGGGTCTCACGCTCAAGGCTAAAGGCAGGATTGCTTTAGGCGCATGCTATGGCTGAAGATTGATGACAATCAAAATATTGTCATGGATACATATTCCGATGCCCCGTTCCCGATACAAGTCGCTGGTTGACTCGTTTGCCGCTGATATCCGCTCAGGGCGGTTGTCGCCGGGTACACGCTTGCCTACGCACCGCCAGTTGGCCGCGACACAGGGGTTGGCGCTGGTCACGGCGAGCCGGGTGTATGCAGAACTTGAGGCCATGGGGCTGGTCAGCGGAGAGACCGGGCGCGGGACGTTTGTCAGGGAGACGTCGCTACCCCCAGGTCACGGCATTGACCAGCCGAAAGTCACGGCGGGCATGTTGGACCTCAACTACAACTACCCGTCCGCGTTGGGGCAAGCCGACATGCTTCGCACTGCGTTGCGGCAACTGGCGTTATCCGGGGATCTGGAGTCGTTGTTGCGTTACCAGCCCCATGGTGGCCGCCTGCACGAGCGAGCGTCAGTGGCGAGGCATCTGTCAGCTCGCGGTTTGAACGTCCCGGCCGAACAGGTGTTGATCGTCAATGGTGCTCAGCATGGGTTGACGGTGGCGTTGATGGCCTTGTTAAAACCTGGCGATGTGGTGGCGGTTGATGCGCTGACCTATCCGGGGTTTAAAGCGCTTGCGCAGACCCTGCACCTGGAAGTTTTGTCTGTGCCGGTAACCGACTGCGGCCCCGATCTCAACGCACTGCAAAAACTCTGTTGCAGCCGTTCAGTCCGTGCGGTTTACAGCATGCCGACACTGCACAACCCGCTGGGTTGGGTGATGAGCATCGAGCAGCGTCAGCAACTGGTCGCCATAGCGCGCACCCATGACCTGCATATTATTGAAGACGCTGCCTACGCTTTTCTTGTCGAAAACCCACCGCTGCCTATCGCCGAACTGGCGCCAGAACGGACAATTTACGTGTCAGGGCTTTCCAAAAGCGTTGCTGCGGGCTTGCGTGTCGGCTTTATGGCTGCCCCCGCGCACCTGATCGCGGCATTGGAGCGCGTGATCCGGGTGACCGCGTGGAACACTCCCGGCGTCATGACTTCGCTTGCCAGCGCATGGCTGGAGGATGGAACCGTCAGCCGCCTGGAAGTGCAAAAGCGCCAAGACGCACATGCCCGACAAAACATTGCTGACGAACTCCTGGCTGGGTTGCGCACTGTCCGTCACCCGTACTCCTACTTCATCTGGCTGCCTTTGTCTGATGACGCCCGCGCAGAGCAAGTCGTGACGGCCCTTATGCGCGAGCACGTTTCGGTGTCGTCTGCGCAGCCGTTTGCGACCTCGTCTCATGTGCCGCGTGCGATTCGTCTGGCGTTAGGGTCAGTAGACTTGGCGTCACTGAGTGAGGGGCTGGCTAAAGTGAAGTGGGTGGTTGATGCGTATTCGTAGGGTTTAGCGCCGGGTTTGGATTTGCCTTGGTAAAAGCTGCCACTGAGTGCTTCAGTGGCAGGCCGACCAGTGCACGGGGTTCAAATCCCCGAGCGTGTCATCGGGCTGAGTATCTGACTGCCCAGATTCAAGGCTTGGGTCACCAAGCTCCTCAATTCCAGAGGGTTTTCGCCCCGGACGTGCTGCGCCAGTTTTTCTCCGAGAGTGGGGGTGCCATCCTGGCCTTCGGCAAAGGCTCGGAGGATCAGCAGGCCATTGCTCGTGAGGACGACTTCAAAAAACGAAACGCCTGACATGCCGTCGAAGTGGATGTAGCCGACGTCGGCCAGCCATTTGACGGTAGCCAGAAACAGGTTTTCTTCTTGGCTCAGTAGCTGGCGGTTGCTGTCTTCGAGGGTGTTGTAGTCGATGAATTCTTCTGCAGACAGTGTGATGGGCAGCGGGAAATTGCGGTACAGGCGGCCGAGAATCAAGCCGGTGTTACTGTCGAACAGTTCTATGTTGTTGGACGGCAGGTCGTTGACGGCGTGCGTGCTTTTATCTTTGGCAGAACCAGCAAATCCTTTGAACATGCGAACCTCTTCCAGTGGCGGCTGCGTGCCGCGTTCAAACATTTGTCCCTATGGGTATAGCACAGGCCATGAGGATGGGCTGAGTCGCGTACACCCTGTAGCAGTTGACGAGCCTTGCGAGGCTACGTCCGGGCGCGCAGCGGCCGTAAAAATAGCCAAGATCAAAAGATCGCGAGCAAGCGCGCTCCTACAGTTTTAATGCGCCTCAACCTCAAGGCCATACAACGCGCAATACTCGGCCCACTCCATGCCTGCCATTTGCGCCACTTCGCGGTGCACTTCAAGGCGCTGTGCTTGAAAGTCTTCGGGCGTTTCACTGGTCAATTGCAGGGTCAGTTCCCAGGCAAAAAAGCCCAGTCGTTCAGCCTCTGCTTCGAAGGCTTCGTTGAGGCGTTCCTGGCGATATTCCTGCATGGATTGGCCCGCCGCACGGGCTGCCAGCGGGTTTAGTTTTTCAAGTTCTGCGGCCAGTTCCGGGCGTTCGCCCAAGAACCGGTCAAGGGCTTTTTGATGCTGAGGTCCAGGTTCGGTCACACAGGTCTCCACATAATGAAGGTTGTAAATACAGCATAGACTGCGCGGGCCAAGCCGCTCAGCGTCGCTCATGCTGCTTGCGATAAGCCCCCGGTTGCACGCCGATCGCTTTGGTAAATGCCCGGGTGAAGGCGGCAATCGACTGATAGCCCACCGCACCACAGACTTGTTCGACGGTGTGCCCGGTTTGCAGCAATCGGCAAGCATGGCGCATGCGCAACGCCAGCAAGACATGCCCCGGCGATTGCCCGGCCTGTTCGCTAAACCGTTTAAAAAACGCCGAGCGTGACAGACCGGTGCAGGCGGCCATGCTTTCCAGTGTCCAGGGCTGCTCGGGGTGTTCGATCAGTTGCTCCAGCAAGCTGGAAAACAGCGGTTGCCTCGCCAAGGCAACCAAACCCCCGAGGTTCGGGTTGTCGCCGACTTGCTGGCGTAAGACATAAAGGAACAGCAGGTGGCTCAGGCGCTCAAGCAGGGCTGACGATGGCCCCGGCGTTCGCTGACATTCTTCCAGTATCAACTGGAAAAGCGTGCGCGCTGCGTGGGACGACGGGTCGTCCGCGCGTAAGAGAATCCAGGCGGGCAGGGCTTCGATGATCAGCGCTGAAAGCCCCGGCTGAAAATGGAAGAAACCGCAGACCAAGCCCACGCCATCTTCCGCCTGGCTGTCGAGCGCTTGCATGGTCTGGCGCGGCAGTTGCGCGGCCAGGCTTGGGTCTTGGGCGCTGGACAACCGGTACTTCAAGTCTTGCAGCAGAAACAGCGCATCCCCCGCGTTGAGCTGCACGCCCGTGGTCTGCCCCTCCACATGCAGCCAGCATTGGCCCTGCACGACCATATGGAAACTGGCACGGGCCAACCCCTCGGTGCTGCTGTGCCAGCCGCCGCAATAACGGCCGACGTGAAACAGACTGGCATCCAGCTCAAGGCTTTCTAATAACCAATCGATTAGTGGGGTGGAAGAAATCATCTAATGGAAACACTCAGGAGCAAGTAATCGCTACTTTAGAATATGGAATGAATTTTTTATAACCAACAGACTGTTTAGACACCTTACGCAGGAGTCACCACATGTCTCGCGTCACCCTTCATACCCTGGAAACCGCACCGCAAGCCGCCAAGCCATTTCTGGAAAACGCGCAAAAAAGCTCAGGATTTATTCCGAACTTGCTAGGGATTCTAGCCAATGCGCCGGCGGCATTGGAAACCTATGTCACGGTTTCGGCGCTTAACGGCAAGTCTGAGCTGACCCTGCCTGAGCGCGAAGTGGTGCAGTTGATTGCTGCCACGCGTCATGGTTGCGATTTTTGTGTCGCAGGGCACACCGCCGTGGCGCAAAACAAGGCAAAGCTGCCAGACGAAGTGGTGACGGCGCTGCGCGGCCAAACCGAGTTGCCCATTGAACGACTGGAAGCGCTGGCGGCGTTCACCCGTGAAGTGATTGCCACCCGTGGTGATGTCAGCGACGGCACTTATGCCACCTTCAAGGCCGCCGGTTTTAGCGAAGGCCAGGCGCTGGAAGTGATCCTGGGCGTGAGCCTGGCGACCTTGTGCAACTTTGCCAACGTCTTCGCGCGGACCCCGTTGAACCCTGAGCTGGCGCGTTACAGCTGGAACAAACCTGAGTAATCAGCGGGCCACGATTTTAAGGAGATACCCACATGCTCGACCCTGTACTCAGTCATTGGCTGGAGACCGAAGCCGAGGCGCTCGACCTGGGTCACAGCGACCCGCAGACCGTTCTGTCACAGCTGGCGGCTGCCAATGTGCTGCGGGTCGGGGTTGACCCGGCGTTGGGCGGCAGCGGCGGCTCCGTCGTCGATGCAATTGAAAGCGTGGCCAGTGTCGCCAGTCACTCGCTGGCCTCGGCGTTTGTATTTTGGGGCCAGCGCGCGTTTATCGAATACGTCCTGCAAAGCCCGAACAAGGCGTTGGGTGAGCGCTTGCTGCCCGATTTGTTGAGCGGTCAACTGGCGGGTGCAACCGGCCTGTCCAATGCCATGAAGTTTTTGTCGGGGGTCGAGACCCTGCAAGTACAGGCGCGGGCCGAGGCCAATGGCTGGAGCCTCAATGGGCGTTTGCACTGGGTGACCAACCTGCGCAAAAGCGGGTTTGTGGTGGCGGCAGCGATTGATCGGGAAGAGGGCGGTACGCCGTTTGTGTTGGCTATCCCTGACGCCCTGCCGGGGCTGACGCGTTCGGCGGACCTGCAACTGATGGGCTTGCAGTCGAGCAATACCGCAGCCATTGATTTGCAAGCTGTTCAGGTGGCTGAAGAGTGGTTGTTACACGACAACGCCAAAGTGTTTTTACCGGCCGTGCGTCCGGCCTTCCTGGGCTTGCAATGTGCCATGGCCATTGGACTGGCGCGGCGTTCGCTTGACGAAGCGCAAGCGCATCTGCAAGGCCCTCGCGCAGGCTTGCTAGAACTCCTGGAAGAGCAACGGGCGGCTCTTGAAAGCCACGTCACAGCGCTTAAAGCAGGGCTGCTGGACGGGCGTTTTCTGACGCAACCGGCAGCGCTGTTCAAGATCCGCATCGCCTTGGCCGAAGCCACCGCCAGTGCCGTGCAGTTCGAACTGCAAGCCAGTGGCGGTAAGGCTTATCTGAGTGCTTACGGCAGCGCCTTTGCGCGGCGCTGGCGCGAATCGGCCTTTGTGCCGATTGTGACCCCAAGCCTGGTACAGCTGCGGGCTGAATTGCAGCGTCAAAGCCAGGCCAGTGCGCAATGAGTACGGTGGTGCTTGAGGCGCGCCAGATCACCCTGGGCTATGCCCGTGACGCGGGTTGGCAGTCGGTGCTGGAAGGCTTTGATCTGCAATTGATGCCCGGTGAAGTGGTCTCGGTGCTGGGCCCCAGCGGCGTCGGCAAGTCCAGCCTGCTGCGGGTGCTGGCCGGTTTGCAGACAGCCCACGGCGGTAGCGTCCGCGTGCTGGGCCAGCCGCTCAACGCGCCGCATCCGCGTGTGGCCGTGGCCTTTCAAGACCCCAGTCTGTTGCCGTGGTTGAGCCTTGAAAGCAACGTCGCGTTTGGCCTTGATTTCGCCAGCCAGCCCACAGTCTCCGGCGCCGAACGCAAGGCGCGGGTGGACCAGGCCATTGCCGAGGTGGGCTTGCAGCACGCACGCGGCCAGTACCCGGCGCAACTGTCGGGCGGCATGGCGCAGCGGGTCGCATTGGCGCGGTGTCTGGCACGCCAACCCCACGTGCTGTTGCTGGACGAGCCGTTTGGCGCGCTCGACGAAGTGACCCGCGCCGACATGCAACAGCTCTTGCTCAAAGTGATCGAGCGGCACAACACCGCCGCATTGTTGATCACCCATGACATTGACGAAGCCCTGCTGCTCAGCGACCGAATTCTGCTACTGGGTCACAGCCCGGCGCAGACGGTGGCGCAGTGGCGCATTGATCTGGCGCAGCCGCGCGACGAACGGATCGATGAACTGGGTGCCTTGCGCATAGACATTCTTAAAACCCTTCGGCGGGCAAGCCGCAAACCCGATGCAGTTATTGACCCTTTGCCCAACTCGCTGGAGCGTGAACATGTGCCTGGACGACTTTACCCACACTCGACGTGACATTTTAAAACTCAGCGCCATGCTCACCGCGGCGGGGGCTTTGCCAATGCTGGCCAGCTTGCAAGCGCGGGCGGCTGCCGAGCCGGATGCGCCCGTTCGTATTGGCTACCTGCCCATCACCGATGCCACGCCCCTGCTGGTTGCGCACAACAATGGCCTGTTTGAAGCCGAAGGCATCAAGGCCGAGCGCCCGGTGCTGTTGCGCAGTTGGGCGCAGGTGATCGAGGCGTTTATTTCGGGCCAGGTCAACGTGATCCACTTGTTGTCGCCAATGACGGTGTGGGCGCGTTATGGCAGCAAGGTACCGGCCAAAGTCGTGGCCTGGAACCATGTAGGCGGCTCCGGTCTGACCGTGGCGCCGCAGATTACCGACGTCAAGCAATTGGGCGGGCAATCGGTGGCGATCCCGTTTTGGTACTCGATCCACAACGTGGTGGTGCAGCAGTTGTTCCGTGAAAACGGTTTGCAGCCGGTGACACGCCCCGTCAACAGCCCGTTGGCCGCGAACGAGGTCAACCTGGTGGTGATGCCGCCTTCAGACATGCCGCCAGCACTGGCCACCCAGCGCATCGCTGGCTACATCGTTGCAGAGCCGTTCAATGCCCTGGCGGAAGACCTCAAGGTTGGGCGAGTGCAGCGCTTTACCGGGGACATGTGGCGCAACCACGCCTGCTGCGTGGTGTTTATGCATGAGCATGATTTGAACAATCGCCCCGAGTGGTCGCAAAAAGTCGTGAATGCCATTGTTAAAGCGCAAGTCTGGACCCGCGACAACCGTGAGCAGGCCGCCAAACTGTTGGCCAAAGACGGCGAAAATCGCTACACCCCGCACAGCTCGCAAGTGTTGCAACGGGTGCTGTCCCCAGCGGCCACGGAGCGCACGGGCTATGAACATGATGGCGCGATCCGCCACGCGAACTGGGATGAACAGCGCATCGACTTCCAGCCTTATCCTTTCCCGAGCTACACCGAAGAACTGGTCACGCGACTCAAACACACGCTGATTCAGGGCGATAACGGTTTTCTCGCAGACCTTGACCCCAAACAGGTGGCAAAGGACCTGGTGGACGACCGTTTCGTCAAAAACAGCATTGCCAGCGCCGGAGGCCTGAAAGCGTTCGGCCTGCCCGATAGTTTCGAACGCACCGAGGAGTTCGGCTTTTGAAAACCCCAACACCTTCACCTGCACGCCAATGGCTGCTCGGCGTGGCAGGGCTGTTGAGCCTGTTGCTGCTGTGGTGGCTGGGCATTGAGCTGTTCGGCAGCGCGCAGGGGCTGTCGGCACGATTCTCGCCGCAGGCCACCTTTGCCAGCCTGTTTGACTTGCTCGGCAGTGCGCAGCTCTATGACAACGTCTGGGTGAGCGTGAAGCGCATTCTGATCAGCTTGCTGATGGCCCTGTTGATCGGGGTGCCGCTGGGCTTATTGATTGGCGGTTCGCGCAACCTCGAAGCGGCCACCACGCCAGCGTTTCAGTTTTTACGGATGATCTCGCCGCTGTCGTGGATGCCGGTGGTGGTGATGCTGATGGGCGTGGGCGATCAGCCGATCTACTTTTTGCTGACGTTTGCCGCCGTGTGGCCGATTTTGCTCAATACCATCGCCGGTGTTCGGCAACTGGACCCGAGGTGGCTGCAACTGAGCCGAAGTCTGAGTGCCACGCGATGGGAAACCCTACGCCGGGTCATTCTGCCGGGGGTTCTTGGGCATGTTTTGACCGGGGTGCGGTTGTCGATAGGGATCTTGTGGATCGTGCTGGTGCCCTGCGAAATGCTTGGTGTGAGTGCCGGTTTGGGTTACTTCATCCTCGACACGCGCGACCGCCTGGCTTACTCCGAACTGATGGCCATGGTGGTGCTGATCGGTGTGCTGGGCTTTGCCCTGGATGCTTGCGCGCGCAGTTTGCATCGGCGCTGGGTGCATGCCTGAGCCGTTGCACCTAGTGTTCGGTCATAGAGCCTTTGTGTACTGAGCCACTGAAGGGGTGCGGTCTGTGCACGGTGCGACGGCCGGTGATGACGTACAGCACATCCACGCCGATCAAGGTGATGGCGGCCAGATAGTCGGCGCGAGGCATGCTCAGGTCCCGCTCATAACAGCCTTGTGCGTAACGCCCAACCCCGCCAGCGTCGGCGAAAAGTTCTTGCGTCAGCTTCAGGCGTAGACGTTCCTGTTTTAAGCGTGATCCGTATGTACTCATAGATGCAGCCCGTGAAAGCCAGAGGGGTCACAAAAAAGAGTAATTCAAGCAATGAAATAGGGAAAGGGTAGGAGCTGTAAATGCCTACTAACAAGTAGGATATTTGCCTACTCCATGCAGGATTACTGCTGAGCAATCCTGCATGGCGGGGTATCAGACGGCTGGTCTGGCTTCTGTTTCTGGCAGGAACCAGTTCAAGAGCAAGGCACAAATACCGCCTGTGGCGACCCCGGACTCCAGCACATTGCGCAAGGCTGCAGGCATATGTGCGAGGAACTCAGGCACTTGCGACACACCCAGGCCCAGGGCCAGCGATACGGCAATAATCAGCAGTGCGCGACGGTCCAATTGAATGCTCGCCAGAATATTGATCCCCGATGCGGCAACCGCACCGAACATCACCATGGCCGCGCCGCCCAGTACCGGTTCCGGTACGGCCTGGATGGCCCCGGCCACGCTTGGGAACAAGCCCAGCAGAATCAACATGCCGGCAATCCACACACCAATATGGCGGCTGGCAATCCCGGTGAGCTGAATCACACCGTTGTTTTGCGCAAAGATCGAGCTTGGGAAGGTATTGAAGACACCGGCCAGCAACGAGTTGGCCCCGTTAACCAGCACGCCGCCCTTGATGCGCTGCATCCACACCGGGCCTTCAACCGGCTGGCGCGACACTTTACTGGTAGCGGTCACGTCGCCAATCGCTTCCAGCGACGTCACCAGGTAAATCACCAGCATCGGAATAAACAATGCCCACGAAAACCCCAGGCCAAAGTGCAGCGGCACCGGCACCTGGAACACTTCGGCCTGATGCATGCCGGTGAAGTCCAGACGGCCCAGATAACCCGCCAGCGCGTAGCCCACTGCCAAAGCGATGACAATCGCGCAACTGCGCATCCACACCAGCGGGATACGGTTGAGGATCACGATAATCGCCAGCACCACGCCGGACAGCATCAGGTTTTCACCGTTGGCGAAGGTGCCATTGGCCATGGCGCTAAAACCGCCGCCCATGCTGATCAGGCCGACTTTAATCAGCGTCAGACCAATCATCAGCACCACGATGCCGGTGACCAGCGGGGTGATCATGCGTTTAACAAACGGCAAGACCCGCGAGATGCCCATTTCGACGAACGATCCGGCAATCACCACACCGAAAATCGCGGCCATTACGCCTTCGACCGGGGTGCCTTGCTTGACCATCAACGCGCCACCGGCAATCAGCGGGCCGACAAAGTTGAAGCTGGTGCCCTGAACAATCAGCAAACCGGCGCCAAAAGGCCCGAAGCGTTTGCATTGCACAAAGGTCGCGATGCCGGAGATCACCAGCGACATGGAGACGATCAGGTTGGTGTCGCGGCTCGACACGCCGAGCGCCTGACAAATCAGCAGCCCGGGGGTAACGATTGGCACGATGATGGCCAACAGGTGTTGCAGCGCGGCCAGAAAGCCGATCCACGGCTTGGGGCGGTCTTCGAGGCCAAAGACCAGTTCGCTGGTCTGGGACTCGGCTTCATGCGGGGTTTTGGGAGAGGTCATGGCGAGCGCCCTGGAAAAAAGAGCGCGATTCTACTGGTGTTAGGCCACCACGCCCAGTGTTTGCTTGCACGGGCTTTCGCTCCGGGCCCAGGCGAACTTAAATCAATCGAATGATTAAGCCGCGCTGTGGTCGCAGTTAAAGGCCCGAAGGGCACATGGCAGCACTTTTAAAGGGACGTGACTTGATGCTTGAACCCACCTGGACCGCCTTGAAACACCACCGCCGGCTGCAGCACATTGTGGCGACCCTGGTGCGCTTTGGCGCGCAGGACGTCTTGATTCGCCTGGGGCTGGGGCGTTTGCTCGCCGAGGTGAAGGCCGAACCCGGCGAGTCGCTGCCCGCCACTACCCCGCAGCGGGTACGCATGGCCCTGGAAACGTTGGGGCCGACGTTTATCAAGTGTGGGCAGATACTCGCCAGCCGCAGTGACATCTTGCCGCCTGCGTGGGTTGAAGAACTGCAAGCTTTGCACAGTCAGGCGTCGACCTTGCCCTGGTGTGAGCTTGAAGCCCAAGTGTTGGAAGACCTGGGCTGCGAGCTGGAGCAGGCGTTTGCCGAATTTGAGACTGAACCTTTGGCGGCGGCATCGATGGCCCAGGTCTACCGCGCGCGGTTGCTCACGGGCGAGGCGGTGGTGGTCAAAGTTCAGCGCCCCGGCTTGCGCCAACAAATGACCGCCGATTTGCAGTTGCTGGAAAGCCTCGCGCAGTTGATTGAGCAAAATGATGCGCTGGCGCTGTATCAACCGCGCCAGATGGTTCGGCAGTTGGCCAGAGCGATGCTCGAAGAACTGGACTTCACCCAAGAGGGGCAAAACTGCGACAGCGTGGCGCAGAATTTCGCGCAGACCCCGCACATCGTCATCCCGTCTATTTATTGGGCGTTCAGCAGTCAGCGCTTATTGGTTCAGGCGTTTTTGCCCAGCTTTACCCCGCTGACCCGTGCAGCATTGATAGAGCAGGGGCTGGACCCGAGCCTGCTGGCCAAACGCGGAGCGCAGGCATTTATCAAAATGTTGCTCGAAGATGGCCTGTTTCATGGTGATCCGCATCCCGGCAACTTGCGGGCAATGAGTGAGAATCGCGTGGGATTTATCGACTTCGGCATGGTGGGGCGCCTTGATGAGCGCCGTCGGCTTGAAGTCATGAACTTTATGCGGGCTTTGACCGAAGGCAGCACCGAGGTGTTGGTGGGCGTCTTGATCGACTGGAGTGGCGAGCGGGTGCAAGACCTGTCGCTGATCGAACAGGCGGCCCGCGAATACATGTCGCGGCAACAGGGCGGACCTCTGAAAATGAGCGCCTTGATCACCGACTTTCTTGAGTTGATCCGTGAATACCGCTTGCCGCTGCCCGCGGATTTGCTGGTGCTGTTCAAAGCGCTGATTACGGCGGATGGCGTGTTGACACAGCTGGATCCGGAGCTTGATCTGGTGGCCACGGCCAAGCCTGCAGTGGAAAAGATGCTGCGCGAGCAATTTGACTGGAAAGCCGCCAAGCGTCTGGGCATTGAGGGCGTGCAACTGGGGCGCGGGGTGTTGGCGGATTTGCCCAAACTGACCCGCTTGATGGTGCATCGGCTCAAGCACGGCGTGGTCGACCTCAAGGTCGATATGCCGGGGCTGGAACGCCTGGAGCGCTCGCTGCGGTTAGCCTCGACCCGCCTGTCGCTGGCGTTGTTGATCAGCGCGCTGCTGATTGCCTTCGGCCCGCAAATAGCCGCGGCCGGGCCCGTTTGGCAAGGCTTGTCAGCGGTGGGATGGTTGGCCGGGATAGCCACATTGGGAGGTTTGCTGGCGTTTCTATGGAGCCTGTTTAAAAGCCCGTAATCACCACCACCCACCCTGTAGGAGCGAGCTTGCTCGCGATCTTTTGATCTTTTAAAAGCTCGCGAGCAAGCTCGCTCCTACAGGGGATGGGTGTGCGGTTAACTGTCGTTACACATGCAACGCATGCCCCAAGGCGCGCAGGGCGGCTTCTTGCACGGCTTCGCCCAAGGTCGGGTGAGCGTGGATGGTGCCGGCGATGTCTTCCAGGCAAGCGCCCATTTCCAACGACTCGGCAAAGGCGGTCGACAGCTCGGAAACCCCGGCGCCCACGGCTTGCCAGCCAACAATCAAATGATTGTCACGCCGCGCGACTACCCGCACGAAACCGGTTTTGGATTCCAGGGTCATGGCCCGGCCGTTGGCGCTGAACGGGAAGCTGGCGCTGATAAAATCCAGCCCCGCCGCTTCAGCGTCAGCCGGGCTTTTGCCCACCACGACTATTTCCGGGTCGGTAAAGCACACCGCCGCAATGGCTGCCGGGCTGAACTCACGCTGTTTGCCCGCAATGATCTCGGCCACCATTTCACCTTGCGCCATGGCCCGGTGCGCGAGCATCGGCTCGCCGGTGAGGTCGCCGATGGCCCAGACGTTGCGCATGCTGGTGTGGCAACGGTTGTCGACGCGAATTGCCGGGCCGTTCATGGCCAGCGCCAGGGTTTCCAGATTGAAGCCTTGGGTACGCGGGCGGCGACCGACGGCGACCAACACCTGATCGGTTTCCAGGGTTTGGCTCTCGCCCATGCGATTGCGCATCGACAGGGTTTTGCTGCTGGCCTGGAAGCCTTCAACGCTGTGCTCAAGGTACAAGGTGATGCCCAGCGCCTTGAGCGATTCAGCCACCGGCAATGTCAGGTCTTTGTCGTAGGTCGGCAAGATCCGCTCACGGGCCTCGACCACGGTCACTTCTGCGCCCAGTTTGCGGTAGGCGATGCCCAGTTCCAGGCCGATATAACCCGCGCCCACGACAGTCAGGCGTTTGGGGATCGCGGCAGGGTTGAGCGCTTCGGTGGACGAAATAATGGCCCCGCCAATCGGCAGTATCGGCAAATCAACGGTCTGCGAGCCGGTGGCCAGCAACAGGTGCTCGCACTCGATGCGCTGCCCGTCGACTTCCACGGCTTTGCCATCAAGGATGTTGGCCCAGCCATGAATAACCTTGACCCCGTGCTTTTTCAGTAAGGCGCCAACACCGGTGGTCAGGCGGTCAACAATGCCGTTCTTCCATTGCACGCTCTGGTTGATGTCCAGGGTCGTAGCTTGGGTCTTGATGCCTAAAGGCGACTGGTTAGTGCTGTAGCACTGCGTGGTGTGGAACTGTTCGGCCACGTGGATCAGCGCCTTGGACGGGATACAGCCGACATTGAGGCAGGTACCGCCCAGCGACTGGCCTTCGATCAAGACCGTTGGAATACCTAGCTGACCGGCGCGGATCGCTGCCACATAGCCGCCAGGACCGCCGCCGATAATCAGCAACGTAGTGTGATGAGTGGGTTGCATATTCACTCCAGAAACAGGCTGGCAGGTTGTTCGAGCAAGCCACGCATGGCCTGGATAAATTGCGCCGCGTCCATACCGTCGACCACGCGATGGTCGAATGAGCTGGAGAGGTTCATCATTTTGCGGATCACGATCTGGCCTTTGACCACAACCGGGCGCTCGACGATACGGTTGACGCCAATAATGGCGACTTCCGGCAGGTTGACCACCGGGGTGCTGGCTATGCCGCCCAGCGCGCCGAGGCTGGTGAGGGTAATGGTCGAGCCGGACAGTTCTTCGCGGGTCGCCTTGCCAGTGCGCACGGCATTGGCCAGACGGGCGATTTCATCGGCGGCAGCCCACAAATTCAGGCTTTCTGCGTGGCGAACCACCGGCACCATCAAGCCGCCATCGCTCTGCGCGGCCACGCCAATGTGGGCGGCGCCAAAGCGGGTGATTATTTGCGCTTCGTCGTCATAGCGCACGTTGATCTGCGGGAAGTCGCGCAAGGCCACAACCATGGCCCGCATCAAAAATGGCAGCAAGGTCAGCTTGCCGCGGGTCTCGCCCCATTTCTGATTGAGCTGGGCCCGCAGCTCTTCGAGTGCGGTCACGTCGATTTCTTCAACGTAGCTGAAGTGTGCGGCGCGGCGTTTGGCATCTTGCATGCGCTGCGCGATCTTGCGGCGCAGGCCGATCACCGGGATGTGCTGTTCATCCGTGCGCATGGCGTAACCGCTGGCAGGTGCAGTGCTGGTGCTGGTGTCCTGTGCCAGGTAGGCATCAAGGTCGTCATGCAGCACACGGCCTGCAGGCCCGCTGCCTTGCACAAAACGCAGTTCGATCCCGGCATCCCATGCGCGTTTTCGTACAGCCGGGGAGGCCAGCGGTCGTTCGTTGGCTTCACGGGCGACAGGAGCCGCTCGCGGGGTTGGCGCAGTTTTGACCGCCGCCACCGACACCGCCGCCACTTCAACTCGGGCCTGCGCAGGGGGAGGGGGCGCCGCTGCCGGTGCTTCGGCGGCTACTGCGGGTGCGGGCGCAGCGTCTTCACGCAGGTTGCCCGCGCCTTCGACTTCAATGCGGATCAATTCACTGCCCACCGCCATGACCTCGCCGGGCTGACCGCCCAGCGCCAGTACACGGCCGGCCACAGGGCTCGGAATGTCCACAGTGGCCTTGTCGGTCATGACGTCGGCCACCACCTGATCTTCGCTGACCAGGTCACCGACTTTGACAAACCATTCCACCAGCTCAACTTGCGCAATGCCTTCGCCAATGTCCGGCATCTTGATAACGTGCGTACCCATTTAAACCTCCATGACCCGTTGCAAAGCCGCACCCACTCGCGCCGGGCCAGGAAAGTAGGCCCACTCCTGCGCATGCGGGTAGGGCGTGTCCCAGCCGGTTACGCGTTCAATCGGTGCTTCCAGGTAGTGGAAGCAGTGCTCTTGAACCAGCGCAATCAGCTCGGCGCCAAAGCCGCAGGTGCGGGTGGCTTCGTGCACGACGACGCAGCGACGGGTTTTCTTTACGGAGGTAACAATTGCATCCAGGTCCAGCGGCCACAGGCTGCGCAGGTCGATGACTTCAGCGTCGATTCCGGTTTCTTCGGCTGCGGCCTGGGCCACGTAGACGGTGGTGCCGTAGGTCAGGATGGTGACTTCGGTGCCAGGCCGCACAATGGCGGCGCAGTCCAGCGGCACGGTGTAGTAGCCATCCGGCACGGCACTGGCGGAGTGTTTGGACCACGGCGTGACCGGGCGCTCGTGGTGGCCATCGAACGGGCCGTTGTACAGGCGTTTTGGCTCAAGGAAGATCACCGGATCATCGTTTTCGATGGCGGCAATCAGCAAGCCCTTGGCGTCATACGGGTTGGACGGCATGACGGTGCGTAGGCCGCAGACCTGCGTGAACATTGCTTCGGGGCTTTGGCTGTGGGTCTGGCCGCCATAAATGCCGCCGCCGCAGGGCATGCGCAGGGTCATGGGGGCGATGAATTCGCCCGCCGAGCGATAGCGCAAGCGCGCCGCTTCAGAGACGATCTGGTCGGACGCCGGGTAGAAGTAGTCGGCAAACTGGATTTCGGCCACCGGGCGCAAGCCGTAGGCGCCCATGCCCACGGCGGCACCGACAATGCCGCTTTCCGAGATCGGTGCGTCAAACACCCGCGAGCTGCCGTACTTGGCCTGCAAGCCTTCGGTGCAGCGGAACACGCCGCCGAAGTAGCCGACATCCTGGCCGAACACCACCACGTTGTCATCGCGCTCAAGCATGACATCCATGGCCGAGCGCAGGGCCTGGATCATCGTCATGGTGCTGATACTCACGGCGTTCTCCATCTGAATTTTATTGTTGTCGTTCATCTGGTTATAACCCCAACTCTTGACGTTGCCGACGCAGGTGGTCGGGGATGTCCTTGTACACGTCTTCAAAAATCGTCGCGGCGCTCGGCATTTGTCCGCCCGCCAGGGTGCCGAAACGCTCGGCTTCCTTTTGCGCGCCAATGATTTCGGCTTCGAGCTCGGCGCTGACCGCCGCGTGTTCTTCTTCCGACCAGTTGCCGGTGGCAATCAGGTGCTGCTTGAGACGGGCAATCGGGTCGCCCAGCGGGAAGTGGCTCCAGTCGTCAGCCGGGCGGTATTTGGACGGATCATCCGAGGTGGAGTGCGGGCCTGCGCGGTAAGTGACCCATTCGATCAATGTGGGGCCCAGGTTGCGCCGTGCGCGTTCTGCGGCCCACACCGAGGCGGCGTATACGGCCACGAAATCGTTGCCGTCAACCCGCAGCGAGGCAATCCCGCAGCCTACGCCACGACCGGCGAAGGTGGTGGATTCGCCGCCGGCGATTGCCTGAAAGGTCGAAATCGCCCACTGATTATTCACCACGTTAAGAATGACCGGCGCGCGGTACACGTGGGCAAAGGTCAGGGCGGTGTGGAAGTCAGATTCGGCGGTGGCACCATCGCCAATCCAGGCCGAGGCGATTTTGGTGTCGCCCTTGATAGCCGAGGCCATGCCCCAGCCGACCGCTTGTACAAATTGAGTGGCGAGGTTGCCAGAAATACTGAAAAAGCCGTAGTCGCGCACCGAATACATGATGGGCAATTGCCGACCCTTGAGGGGGTCGCGCTCGTTGGACAGTAATTGGCAGATCAGGTCGACCAGCGGCACGTCGCGGGCCATCAGAATGCTTTGCTGGCGGTAGGTCGGGAAGCACATGTCATCCAGGTTCAGCGCCAGGGCCTGAGCGCTGCCAATGGATTCTTCGCCCAGGCTTTGCATGTAGAACGACATTTTTTTCTGACGCTGGGCGACCACCATGCGGGTGTCGAAAATTCGCGTTTTGAGCATGGCGCGCATACCGGCGCGCAGTACCTCGGTCGGGACGCCTTCGGCCCACGGGCCAAGTGCCTGGCCTTGGTCATCGAGCACGCGAATCAGGCCTTTGGCCAGATCAGCCGTGTCGGCAGGGTCTACGTCGATAGCGGGTTTGCGGACCTTGCCGGCATCGGTCAGGCGCAGGTAGCTGAAGTCGGTCTTGCAGCCTGGTCGGCCGGAGGGCTCGGGAACGTGCAGGCGCAGCGGTGCATAGTCGGTCATGGCTTTCTCTACGCTCGATCTTGTCGTGTTTATTAGGCGCGGGAGCTAGTTGTGAGTCGAAAATCTGGCTGTTTAAAAAGCCAAATCTTGTCCTACAACAATCATAGGCCTGACCGTGAAGAATATTTATCTGTAGTTCATTGTGCTTTGCGCTCAATAAGGATAAGAATTCTGCATAAACATAAAAAACAGGTGTTTTTATCTCATGCGTAAGCTAGATCGAACGGATATCGGGATTCTCAACAACCTTCAGCAGAATGCGCGCATCACCAATGCCGACCTTGCGCGCTCGGTTAATTTGTCACCGACGCCGTGTTTTAACCGCGTCAAAGCCATGGAAGAGCGCGGGCTGATTCGTGAACAAGTGACCCTGCTCGACGCCGACATGCTGGGCCTTCACGTTAACGTGTTTATTCATGTCAGCCTGGAGAAGCAGGTCGAGGAGGCGTTGCAGCAGTTTGAGGCGGCGATTTCGGATCGCCAGGAAGTCATGGAGTGCTATTTGATGGCCGGCGACCCGGATTACTTGATCCGGGTGCTGGTACCGAGCATTCAGGCGCTGGAGCGTTTCATGATGGACTTTCTGACCAAAGTGCCGGGGGTGGCGAACATCCGTTCCAGCTTCGCCCTCAAACAAGTACGTTACAAAACCGCGTTGCCCTTGCCACCGGGCGGCCTGACCCTCGAAGAGTAATCTTTAACCGTAGGAGCGAGCTTGCCTCGCGATCTTTTGATCTTTAAAGATCGTAGCCTTCGGCAGCTCCGAGGGGTATTGGGTGTGATGCATGCTTTTAAAACCGCAGGCGCCAGCGTTCATTGAAACGCAGGTCGACAATCGCCAGCGGTTCGATATCGATCAGGTTAAAGGAGGCGGTGCTGGCCTGCAGTGCATGCAAGATCGCGGCGCGGATGACGAAGGGGTGAGTCACCACGGCAAAGTGGCCTTCTTCGCGAAATGAGTCGAGCCAGGTGCCAACCCGTACGCACAGCTCATTCACCGTTTCGCCGCCATGGGGGGCCTTGTCGGGGCTGTTGATCCACTCGGCCAGCGCCTGGGGAATATTCTGCTGGAGATCTGCCAGGCTGTGACCTTTCCAGTCCCCCGCGTCGTAATCCTCAAGCTCGGGGATGATTTCAATTTCGCCGCCCAGGGCGTGAGCTGTTTGCAAGGTTCGCGCTTCGGGCGCGCAAAGGATGCGCACGGGCTTTTTCAGGGCTGAGGCGATAAGTGCCGCTTTTTCCAGGCTTTTGGGTTCAGGCGGCTCATCCAGTGCAAAGCGCCCTTGACGCTGCGCTTCAGTGCGGGCGTGAGAAATAAAACTGAGGCGAGTGGGCATTATCATTTCCTTGCGCGGTACGCGTTGTTAACCCTCGGGCAGCGTTTGGGCGCCCCCTAAATGAGATTAGGCGAGTATTATTGCGGCGTATTCCTATCTCAAGGTACTTCGCGATGTCTGCTGCTTTCTTGAAAAAAATCCTCAATGCATCAGCGTTGGTGGCACTGATGGTAGGTGCCAGCACTGCCTTCGCCCACGCGCATCTCGAACAAGCAACCCCGGCTGCTGATAGCAGCGCTAGCGACGTGAAGGTATTACGTTTGCAGTTCAGCGAAGGTGTTGAGCAGGCGTTCACCAAAGTGGCTGTCAGCCATGACGGCGCTCCCGTCGCGTTGAGCAGTGTCAAAACCGAACCTGCGGATAAAAAAGTATTGATCGTAACGCCTGAACAGCCCTTGGCGGCGGGGCAGTACGAGGTCAAATGGGACGCGGTGTCGGTGGATACCCACAAAAGTAAAGGTGAGTACAGCTTCACGGTGAGCAACTGATTTGATGTTCAGCGCCATGGTGGTCTGCCGGTTTGTGCATTTCAGTGCGGTGTTGCTGCTGTTCGGTGGCTGGGTCTTCAGGCCGTTGTTGCCGGGGGCGCTGTCAGGTCCTCGGCAGCAGGTGCAGGGCGCCTATCGCGGGTTGGCCTGGTTGGGGCTGTTCAGTGGCCTTGCCTGGTTACTGCTGACGACGTTCTCAATGGCCGGGAGCTGGGCAGACACGCTGGACCTGGCCACCCTGAAGCTGGTGCTGGGTAGTACCTTTTTCGGTCAGGTCTGGACCGCCCATTTGCTGTTCAACGGGTTGTTGCTGATTGCGTTGTACGCCACGGCCCGCTTCGGCCTGATCGCTGTCTTGAACTTTTTGCTGCTGGCCACGCTTGCGCCCGTTGGACATGGCGCGATGCTTGATGGTTGGCAGGGCCAGTTGCTGATCCTCAATCAGATAATCCACTTGCTGTGTGTCGGTGCCTGGGTGGGCGGGCTGCCGGTGTTGTGGTGGGTCCTTACGCGGCCTGCCGGGGTCGCGGTCGATGCGGTGTTGCGGCGTTTCAGTAATATCGGTTTCGTGCTGGTGGCCGGGATTATTCTTACAGGGCTGATCAATACGCGGGTGCTGACCGGAGCGCTCTGGCCTACGCCGCTGTTTCAGGGCTTTGCGCTGATTCTGTTGATCAAGGTGGGGCTGGTCGGGTTGATGCTGCTGTTGGCTCTGTTCAATCTGCTGATGAGTCGCGCGGGGCACTTCGAGGTCTTACGCCGCAGTGTCGCACTGGAGTGGCTTTTTGGGGTGTCGGCAGTAGCGGCAGTTTCACTGTTAGGCACGTTGCCACCGCTGGTCGTCAGCTAGGGCGCATCTGTCTCAATCTTCATCCAGAGCGGTTTTGCCATCCGTTATATTTACCCCTCTCGTAACAAAAAAATACAAAGAGAGGGCTTTTCGTTGGATCTTTCACATCCGCTATGGCTTGCGCACGACACGCAGTTGATCGTGTGCTGCCTGCTGGCAATTGTCGCCATTATTGTTTTAATCAGCGTCTGCAAGCTCACGCCTTTTCTTTCGATTCTGATCGGTACCTTTATTGCCGGGATCGGTGCCGGGTTGCCGCCAGAAATGGTCGCCAAGGCATTCAGCAAAGGCGCAGGCAGCATTCTGGGGGAGGCCGGGATCATCATTGCCCTGGGCGCGATGCTCGGGGCCTTGATGGCGGAATCCGGAGCAGCGGACCAGATCGCCGCCACTTTGCTGCGCCATGCCCGGGGCCGCGCCTTGCCGTGGGTGATGGCATTGGTGGCAATGGTGATTGGCTTGCCCTTGTTTTTCGAAGTGGGCCTGGTGCTGATGGTGCCGATCATTTTTGTCATCGCCCGCCAGTCGGGCCAGCCGCTGCTTAAGGTCGCCATTCCGGCACTGGCCGGTATGACGGCGCTGCATGCCCTGATGCCTCCACACCCCGGGCCTTTGATTGCGGTAAGCGCCTTGCACGCGGATCTGGGGCTGACCATGTTGCTGGGGCTGTGCCTGGCGATTCCGGCGGTGATTCTGGCTGGGCCGCTGTACGGCATTTGGTTGTCCAAGCGCATGCATGTGGTGGAGCCAGCCGAGTTGGGCGCGCTGTTTTCCGCCAAGGTCCCGACGCGACGCAAGCCAACCTTTGCGGTGTCCTTGCTGATTATTCTGCTGCCCGTGCTGTTGATGTTGGGCAGCACGCTGGCCAAGGTGGCCATGGCGCCGGAGAGCGGATTGGCCGTGACCCTTAAGTTTCTCGGTGAGCCGTTGATTGCGCTGGGGCTGGCGGTGCTGGCGGCGGTGATTTGCCTGGGCTGGTCCATCGGCATGGCTCGCGATCGAGTGGGCGGTGTACTGCGCAAAAGCCTGGCGCCGATTGCCGTGTTGCTGCTGACGATTGGCGCGGGCGGCGGCTTGAAAGAAACTCTGCTGCAAGCCGGCATCAGCGACACCATCAGTAAAGTGGCGACCGGTGCGCATCTGTCCTACGTCATGCTGGCCTGGCTGATTGCAGTGGCGTTGCGTCAAGCCACAGGTTCGGCAACCGTGGCGACCACAACGACGGCCGGTATTCTGGCACCCCTGATCATCGGCCTTGAAGGTGTACAAGGCTCGTTGGTGGCGTTGGCAATCGGAGCGGGCTCGGTGTTCTTCTGCCACGTCAACGACGCGGGCTTCTGGATGGTGCGCGAGTACTTTGGCCTACAGCTCAAGCAGACCTTGATGGTGTGGTCAGTGCTGCAAACCATCGTCTCGCTGGTGGGGCTGCTGGGCGCGCTGTTGCTGTGGAATTTGCTGGTCTAGAAACGTTACTGATCCTTGTAGGAGCGAGCTTGCCTCGCGATCTTTTAAAAGATCAAAAGATCGCGAGGCAAGCTCGCTCCAACAGGGTGGACTAAATCAGCAAGAAAACTGCCAACAATCCACCAAAGATCGCCCATTTTTCCAGGTAGTAGCGCGTGCGATTGCGCTTTTTCAGTTCTTTGCCGCGCAGACGGATCTTGTACAGCCGGGTAAAGGCCCGGTTCAGGCCACCGGTTTTATCGTTGTCATCGTTCGGCGAGCTGGCCGACGCCATGACGGTGCGGCTGAACCATTGGTTGAAGGCCGCCGCCCAGCGATATTTCATTGGGCGCTCAACGTCACAGAACAGGATGATGCGGTTCTTGTCGGTGGTGTTTTCGGCGTAATGAATAAAGGTTTCGTCGAACATCACCGCTTCACCGTCACGCCAGGCATAGTTCTGGCCATCGACATTGATGTAGCAGCCCGGATCATTCGGGGTGTCCAGGCCCAAGTGGTAGCGCAACGAACCGGCGTAAGGGTCACGATGGCGAACCAGCTTCGAGCCGGGTGGCAACTCGGCAAACATCGCCGCCTTGACGCTGCCGATGCCGTTAAGCAATTCAATCGTACGTGGGCACAGCTCCATCGCTGAAGGGTGGTTGTCGCCGTACCATTTCAGGTAAAAGCGTTTCCAGCCGCTCTTGAAGAATGAGTTGAAACCCACGTCGTTCGGTTGTTCGGAGCGCTTGATTTCACCGGCCTGCATCAGGTTTCGCGCTTCTTCACGAATTTCTTGCCAATGGTCCTCCAGGACCTGGAGCTGCGGGAAGTCTGCCGGCTTGAGGTAAGGCTGGCTGGGCACCTTGGAAAACAGATACAAGAAGCAGTTGAGCGGCGCCAGAAACGTCGAGTGGTCGCTCAATTGACGCCCCAGCTTGTGGCGGACTTTGCCCCGCAAGTGGACGTATGCGATGGAAAAAACATAAACAGCAATAATGATGAGTTTCAAAAGTATCGTCACACAGTAAGAAATACACTGCCCGACTTGCACGCAAGTGGCCCGGCATCCTGTAGGAATTGCCGGGTACTGGTGTAGCTGGAAGGGAGCCAAAGCGTAAGGTTAAACACCAGTTTGTGCATTTTCCAGCCTTTGACGACAGATAAATGTCTGTGTGCGTACAGTCTTTGGTCGGGTTGCGAGCCAGTTTTGTTTGTTTTGAGCTGTTCTAGCGGTGTTTTTATGCCTGAATGCGGGCTTCCTGGATCAGTCTGTCAACTTCATCGGCATTGGGTGACGTCGCCGGCCCCCGGCGGGTAACGGCCAAAGCAGCCGCGGCATTGGCGCGTTTGGCCGCCTCTGGCGCAGCGTAGCCAGCGCTTAACGCAGCAATCATGACACCGCAATGAGCGTCTCCAGCACCATTGCTGTCGATGGCCTGCACCTTGAATCCGGCAATCAACTGTGACCCGTGGTCGTCGCAGACCCAGCAGCCTTGCGGGCCGTCGCGCAGCACGATCAGGCAATCGCCGGGCAGGCGCGCTCGCAGGCCGGGCAGGGCGTCGGCAACGGTGCGGGTAGAGGTAAAGCCGAGCGCTTCGCTGCGATTGCTGGTCCATAGGTGCAGACGCGGCAATAAAGCGCTGATCAAGGCGGGGTCAATGCTGTGTACTAACGGCCCCGGGTCGAATGTGACATGCACGCTGCGTGGCAGTCCATTCAGCCAATTGAGCAGGGATTCGGCCTTGCCCGCATGCAGCAGGCTGTAGCCACTGACGTACACGTAATCATCGGGCGCGACCTGGACGCTTGCGAGGTCTTCATTGGACAAAATCCCTTCTGCGCCAATACAGGAAATAAACGTACGTTCGGCGTTGGCCTCTGTCAGCGCTACGCACAGCCCGGTGTCTTTGTGCGGGTCAATCGGCTGGATGAACTCGATGCCTTCGTCACGCATGGCCAGACGTGCAATGTCACCGAACTGACCGTGACCGTGACGGCCCAGGTAGAGGGTGTTCAGGCCGTTGCGCCGGGCAGCGGCCATGACATTGAAGCCGCCACCGGCATGGAAGCTGGCACTGCTGGCCAGCGCATCACCGCCGGGGCGGGGCAAGGTGTCGAGGGCCATGACCAGATCGATGATGACTTGGCCTGTGTGCAGCAATCTAGGCATTGGCTGCCCCCGTGCTGGCAGGGCGGCGGTCTTTGGCGCCGCCCAGCAATGCATACAAACCACCCGCCACTACAAATGTGACAACCCAGCCCAGACCGTTGTGGCCCAGCCATGAGTCCGCCAGCGGCCCGACGAACCAGGTGGCGTCTGAACTGCCGACCTGGGTGAAGCAAAAACCCAGCACCAGTGCCAGCGCCCAAGAACCCAGCGCCCGCCACTCAATGCCGCCGTTGTACCAGTAACGGCTGTGACGGCTGAGGTCCATCAGGTCGGCGGGGCTGTAGTAGTGGCGATGAATCAGGTCGACAACAAAGATGGCGACCCATGCGGTGATCGGAATGGCTGTGAGGGAAATAAAGGTAATGAATGGGGCGTAGAAGCTGTCGGCATACAGCATGAAGTACGTCGAACCGGCGAAAATGGCGACGATATCGACGACAACGGCCTGCACCCTTTTGATCTTGATGCCCAGGGTCAATGTGGTGAGCCCGGCCGAGTACACAGACAAGTGATTGGACAGCAGCAAGCCGCCAAAGGCGCTGAGCAGGTAGGGCACCGCCATCCAGGCTGGCAACATGTTGCGTATGGCCGCAATGGGGTCGGTTGCCGAAGCGAGGTCATGGTTGCCCACCGACAACAAGCCCCCCAGGGTAATCAGCAGCACCAGCGGGATACCCGCGCCGCAGGCGGCAGACGCGACCAATTGTCGGGCACTGACGCTGCGGTGTTGATAACGCGACATATCGGCGCCCGCATTGGCCCAGCCGATCCCGGTACCAGCCGCCATGATCCCGATACCGATAATCATGGCGCTGACCGGCGCCGAGGGGGCGCTGAACACGGCCTGCCAGTGGATGGTGGCGCAGAGAAACCCCGCGACCAGCAGGTTGAGCGCGCCAAACAGGTAGGTGGCCCACTGCTGAATGACCAGTAATGTGGCATGGCCCAAGCCCGAAACCGACAAGGTCAGCAGGGTAAAAACGGCGATAAAGAGCAGGGTCAGCAGCGGGGCGTGGGTCGCCTCGGTGGGGGTGCCGAACACAATGGCCGACAACGCCAGCAGGACATAAGCGGCGGTGGTGGTGTTGACGGTTTCCCAGCCTACGCGTGAAATCAGGGAAACCAGCGTAGGGCCAATATTGCCCCGCACACCGAAGATCGCGCGTGACAATGTGAGGCTTGGTGCACGACCTCTACGCCCTGCAATCGAGATGACGCCGACCACGGCAAATGAGCCTGCCGCGCCGATCAGCGCAACAATGATCACCTGCCAAAAGGCCAGTTGGTGGAAGGCCACCAAGGTGGCGCCCAGTGGCAAACCGAGAATGCTGATGTTTGCCGCAAACCAGACCCAAAACAGTTGCAACGGATTGCCATTGCATTCGTTTTCGGGAACGGGCTCTATGCCACGGGTTTCCAGTTGCCCGGCGCTGTGCCCGACGTTGGGATTGCTCATGGGGTGCTGCTCCTGGTGCTGTTTTGCCGTTCGGACACAGCCGCTCGCAGCTGTCTGTGAGCGCTGAGGGTGGGGCGGTCCTTCGCGGTTTTTCAGGCGTTTCGCAGTATCAGTAAGTGTTCAACCAAAGGTTCCAGCTGCAGGCTGTTGACCTCTTTGACTTGCTGGATCAACGGCAGCGGCCATTGTTCCAGCCCGGCACATGCACCCAGCATCGCGCCGAGGATCCCGGCAATGGTGTCGGTGTCGCCGCCAATGCTGGCGGCGATGCACAGGGCGTTAAAGCTGCTGAGGCTGCCGCTGGCAACCCGTTGCGCAAGGGCAAAGGCGGCCACAACGGATTCCTGTGAAGCGACCGATGTGCCAATGACGTCGTACAGCAAGTCACCGAGGTTGTCCGGGTTGCACTCATGGCTGGCGTGACGGGCCCAGCGAATCCGTGGCCCTATGCGTCCACCTGCGACCCAATGGCCGTGGTGTTCGGCGATGTAGGCCATTTCAGTGCCCGCATTAAGGGCGTGCTCGAGTTTTTTACCGTTGAGACCGCTGGAAATCACCGCAGCCACGGCAGCTGCGCTGGCGATCCCAAGGCTGGTGTTGTGAGTGACCTGGCAGGCTTGTACCACCGCCTTGATGAATCGGTCGGGCTGGCTAATGTCAGCGGCGATGCCGACCGGGGCAATGCGCATCGCTGCGCCATTGGTGGTGCCATAGCGGCCTGACTCTTCAGGGCTATGGCCTGCCAGAATCATCTCGATTGCGCGCTTGGTTGAGGGTCCCAGTAAATCTTGAGAGCCTTTGGCCTGCATCACGGCTTCCCAAGCGATCAGGCGTTGCGCGAGAGTGTTTGGATCGATGTGGCCATTACCGTCAACCAGCAGTTGGGCGACCAGGATCGCTTGCTCGGTGTCATCGGTGATTGAGCCTTTGGGCATATTGGGGGCGATCGGCTGGTCTGCTGGCGCGTCTACCAGCCCGGTGATCTGCCCGAAGCGCGCGATGATCTGGGCGCGGCTGAACGACTGGGTGGGCATGCCCAGGGCATCACCCAGCGCCAGGCCGTAAAAGGTACCCAGCGCACGATCATTCGATTTCATTGGGGGCTCCAAAGGAGTGGTGCATGCGAAAGTGTGTCGGGTCCAGCCAGCTTTCGACATGCTCCATCAATCGCCCATGGCGGTCATAGGTGGTGCGTAATGTTTTGAGAAACACCGTGCCTGCCGGGCGGCCGAGCAAATAGGCGTCGTCTTCGTTCAGGGGGGCGGCGCCTATCCACTGGTCGCCGTGATCGCCAATAAAGCCATAGGCGGCGAGGGTAATGGTGAGTGAGTCATCAATCATGCCGACGCCGGGCAGGCCTTCAAGGCCGCCAATTGCGGGGATGAACGAGCGCTCCAGGGATATCGCTGTCCCGTCGCTGCGCCGACGGCGGCGCTCCAGCACGATGAAATGGCTCAAGCCAAACTGAAGGTTCAAGTCCGGGCGTTCAACGGCTTCCAGTTTGAGCTGTTCGGTATGGATGCGAGCGCCAGTACTGGCCAGGGCTTGCGCCCAACCCTTTTTTTGATCGAGGGGGATACCGTCAAAGGTCACGACCGAGCCTCCAGCAGTGCGTCGAGCGATGTATTTACGCCGCTCCAGCTCCATCAGCGCCTTGTGTAGCGTGCTGCGACTGACACCCAGTTCCTCAGCCAGTTGTTCTTCACCGGGCAAGACATAACCGTCTTCCATGAGCCCGCTTTCGATCTGGCGGACGAGCTCATTGACTACCTGTTGTTTTTTGTTAAATCGAGCTTGTTTTATCATGCAGAGAGTAATAGCTCAGGCCTGACAGTTCGGCAACCCGGGAGTTCCATGAAATTTTCACGGGCATGAGCATTAGCTGAAGGGTTCGTACGGAGCTTGTAGTCCCGGGGAGTGCAAAGCGGTTCAGGGCAAGTGCAAGCCCAGTATCGACAGCAGGTCTTGTGGGAAAAACAGCGCAGATGTTTGCTGTAATTCTTCGCGAGACCACCAGCGGTGCTGGGTCATGACCTCGCGTTCTTGAGCGGTCCAGCCGCCATCGCTGACCTGCTCAACGTCCACGTGCACGATAAAGAAACGCTCATCGGCCATCACCCAAGCGCCGTCAGGCAGTTGCATCTCAAACACCCGTTGTGCGCACTCTGCACCCACATCGGCAGTGACAATACCGACTTCCTCATGTAATTCGCGGATGGCGGCCTGTTCAAAGGTTTCTCCAGGCTCTACGCCTCCGCCGGGTGTTGCCCAATATTCTTGACCTTGCAAAGCGCCTGTCTTATGGGTGAAGCGGAAAAGGAGTACGCGATTTCCGGGGCTTATGACCAGTAATCGGGAGGAGGGGCGTTGGCGCATTGTGCTGCTCACTGTGGTATTGATCTGAAAAGAAGAAGGCGTTGCGGAACGGCTGATGTGCGATAGGGCAGTATGCTTGACCGGGCGCGGCGCGTGTGTGACGGTTTTTGATGTTTACGGGGGGCAGACTTTATGACGCAGCACAGCGATTTTGGCGCACTTACATTCAGGCCTGCGGACTTAAATGCTCACCTTGAAACGTGCATACGCTTCAGAGCCGACACTTTTGTCTGCGGCTTCGGCTCTGCTGACCGTTTTTATGGCGCGGATGGCAAGGGCGTTGAGTCTTACATCACGTGGGTGAAGGAGAAGGCGGCCGCATTGGCTGGATCTGTCGTTCATGTGTGGGATGGCGAGCAGATCATTGGGCAGATAGAGATGGGCCTGGTGCCGAACATTGAGTCGGTGGGCTACGTCAATTTGTTCTATCTGACACCGCAATACCGCGGGCGAGGGCTCGGTGCCCTGCTCGAAGCGTACGCCTGGAAGTATCTGGGCGCTTTGGGGTGCACCTCGCTGCGCTTGTCGGCCAGCCCTACCAACACGCCTGCCTGGTTGTTTTATCAGCGTAACGGCTGGGAAGACCTGGGCCCGCGTGACGATGATCCAACGGTTCGCAAGCTGCAAAAACACGGCAAGGTTCAGGTGCCTGATGGGAGCCAGGTGATTAACCCGGATGACTACCTCGAAACCGCGTCTGGGCGTGAATTTACCCCCGAACGTAATATCGAGGCGTGGGCGCATGCCTATGAACGGCTCTCGAAGCAGTTGGCGCAGGCGCCTGCGGGGGTATTTGTGTATCTGGTGATGGGTGTGCAGGGCGCGGGAAAATCCCATTGGGTGTCCGAAAATCTGGGGCGCTTGGGTCATCGCGCGATAGCCTTTGACGCCGCACTGCCCGCTCGGCGCCATCGAGAACAATTGCTATCGATCGCCCGTGAACACGGGGCACCGGTGATTGCGATTTTCGTTAAAGCGTCGCTTGAGCAAGCGCTCTCGCGCAATGCCAGTCGCACGCCTGACAAAAGGGTGCCAGAAGAGGCGATGAAAAGCGTTTTCGGTCTGATTGAGCCGCCAACCGAAGCCGAAGGGTTCCTTTGGGTCGAAATCATTGACGGCACTCGGCAACCCGCTGTGCTGCAAGTGCCCAGTGCCGCGTCAGCATAAAGTGGATAACGGTTCGTTTTACATGCCCTGCAGCGTCTGAAGGGCATGTAACGACCTTAGCCGCAGGCCTTGAGGTTAACCGGGCCGACAAATTCGTTGCCGCGACCCATCACGCAGGCCACTGCCTGGTTGCGTTGGCGCTCCCAGGCTTGCACCGGGTAGGTCTTGTTCCAGGCCTCATACAGTTGCCGATCCTGATTGGAGAGGCGCAAGTTGTAGTGCTTGCTCATATAGAAGTAGGTGCGCGCGATCATGCCGCGTATGGACGGGCGCGGCATGACTTTTTTGGCTTTGAAATCAACTTGTGTCAGGCAAGACCCGTATTGACCGGATTGTGCGGGCAGCCAACCAAAACTGAAGTTGTTTCGATCACCGTTAACCTCACCAATGCTGGGCACCAGGTTGTGCAAGTCGGCTTCTGCCACTTTGTAGACAGGGTCGTTACGGGTGCAATTTTTTCGTCCGCCGTTTTGCCAGCATTGGCGCTGATGGCCAATTTGCCAGGCGGGAACAATGTGTTCCCATTCAATACGCGCTGCACGATTGGCATTTTTACGCGGGACGTAACCGCAGCCTTTAAGGTCGACGCGGTTGCCAGTGTATTTGCAGCCACAATAAAACTCGGTTGATTGCGGGGCGTAGAGTTTCCAGGCGACCTTTTTGGCTTCGTTGAATGTTTGCGGGGCTGCGGCGTGTGCGCTTAACACGGTAAAGAGGCTGGCAAATGCCAGTAAACGAACCCTCATTGACTCAGTCTTCCTCAGATACGGTCCAGAAAACATTCACGCCGCCACAATCACGGTGAGCGATGGTGACGTTGTCGTTTTCGGAGATTTCTTCCAGCAAGCGTTCCCAGAACTCCGGGTTGTCACCTTCTTGCCGTTCAAGCACCGCCATCCGGTCTTTTTGGGCTTTAGGCGAGCTGATGATTTTTTGTATGCGCATACCGAAAACTTCGTACGGACTTGGAAGGGTAGGCTCTTTCGCCCCTTTTTTAGCCATGATGCAATCCTTGGTTAGCTGTATGCGCATACAGTATTTTACTGCGAGAGATTTGGCAACTGTTTGCAATGCTCGCGCTGCCGGGATGGGACTGCGTTTTTTCGGTTTAGTGCGAAAACAAGAAGAGAATCAAGCAAATAGACCACTCATCCGGGCGAATGAGTGGTAGGAAGCCAAACGCCGGGAGGCGTTTGGCGCGGGTTTTTAGTATTCCCAGAACATCCGCTGCAGCTCTTTGCTGTCTTGGGTTTTGGTCAGGGCGACCATGGCCAGGATGCGGGCTTTTTGTGGGTTAAGGTCGTGAGCGACAACCCAGTCATATTTGTCGTCTGGCTGTTCTGCGTTGCGCAGTACGAACCCGCCGTTGTTTACGTGGGAAGAACGAATGATTTGCACGCCATCTTTGCGCAGTTCTTGCAGGGTCGGGACGACGCGAGACGATACCGAACCATTGCCGGTGCCTACGTGAATGATCGCTTTGGCGCCGTTTTGTGCCAGTGCTTTGTAAGCGGTGTCATCTACGTTGCCGTAGGAGTAGGCGATGCCGACATTAGGCAGGGACTTGATGTTTTTAATGTCGAATTCAGAATCCATGGTGTGACGCTTGGCGGGCAGGCGGAACCAGTAGGATTTGCCTTCAACCACCATGCCCAGTGGGCCCCAGGGGCTTTTGAATGCTTCAGTCTTGATGTTCATCATTTTGCTGACATCACGACCCGACTGGATTTCGTCGTTCATGGTCACCAGTACGCCTTTGCCGCGAGCTTCTTTGCTACCGGCTACCGCTACCGCGTTGTACAGGTTGAGCATACCGTCAGCGGACATTGCAGTGCCCGGGCGCATGGAGCCAACGACGATGATTGGCTTGTCGGTTTTTTCAACCAGGTTGAGGAAGTAGGCGGTCTCTTCCAGGGTATCGGTGCCGTGGGTGATCACAATTCCGTCGACATCTTTGCTGTCTGCCAGCTCGGCAACCCGGCGCCCCAATTGCAGCAAGTTGTCGTTGGTGATGCTCTCTGAGGCAATTTGCATGACTTGCTCGCCACGCACGTTTGCCAATTGGCTCAACTCAGGAACACCCGCAATCAGTTGGTCGATGCCCACTTTGGCTGCGGTGTAAGTTGCGCTGTTGGCTGCGCTGGCGCCTGCGCCTGCAATGGTGCCGCCGGTTGCCAGAATGACCACGTTAGGTTTGGCGGCGGCTTCTTGGGCCTGAGCTGCCGGCATAGCCAGAAGGAGGGCCAGGGCGCCCGGAATAATTGATTTCAAGACTGCTGTTTTCATTGTTCTCTCTCTTATTAGTAGGCGCTCAGATTGGCGCGGCGCACGTCATTGCAAAGGCATGAGCCGAAGGAAGGGCAGCACACTCCATGCCACTATCAGTGCCAATTTGTATTTTTTGTAACTTGTTGTTTTGTAAGGAGATATTTTGAATTTTTTATTTGGTTTTATGCGCAGGGACGGAATCCCGAACATTCGAGGTGTTGTCTGTTCGGGGATTCGACTGCTTACAGTGTGTTGAAATGCAGAGTGGCGATCTACCAAACGGGTTTTGGCGATGCTTTTGGAGGGAGCGCGAGGAGGGGGGGCTCAGACTGATTTTGGGCTGTCGGCAGGTTTGTATTTTTCAAACACCTGGCTGACAAACGCTCTTGCAGCCTCTGTACCCAGCTCTTTGACCAGAAGATCAATGCTGATGATGGCCAGCTCTTCCGGGCTACCTGGGCTATAAGAGCATTGCCCTTGCGGCCACTTGGCTTTGATATCTGCATCGATGCTGACTGTTGTCATGGGTATCTCATGAGGGGTTTCAAAAACGCGATTTTAGCAAAATGTCATCTTGAGGCGATCAGAATGGTGAAATTATTCATGTGCTCGCTGCCGGCGTATCCGTCTTTACCCGTAGCCACGGCGGAGATGCCTGAATTGATGACGGTTTATGGTTTGTACATATTTCGTCACGATTAGGCGTGCGCAGTCGTTATTCAGTCGGGCAAACTCTTGCGACTGTAGGCCTGATCCGAAAATGCTATCAGTCCACATGCAACCTATATGCGCAAACGCTGTCGCAAGGGTTCTGACTATTTATCTTAAGGAGGCTTCATGTCCTGGAAGCTAGCATCATTGGGTTCATTGTTGGCAGTCGCAGTGCTGTCTGGGTGCAGCAGCACGCACGATGCTGTGAAGGAGCCTGTTGCTGACACTGGGCATACGCGTTGCGATGCCAAAGCTGCCGATTTTGCGATTGGCCAAAAAGCCTCTGCAAGCCTGCTGGAGCAAGCCCGTATCAAGGCTGGCGCGCAGACTGCGCGGATCTTGTCGCCGCACGACATGATCACCCTTGAGTACCGTTCTGATCGTTTGAACCTGAATGCCGATGACAACGCTGTCATTACCCGCGTTAACTGCGGCTAACGGCATGTAGCCGAGTTTCAGGCATAAAAAACCCCGTCACATGGACGGGGTTTTTTAGTTCGCGGGAGATTTACTCCGGACGAACCTGTGCAGCTTGCATACCCTTTTGGCCTTTCTCAGCCACGAAGGAAACGGTTTGGCCTTCTTTCAGGCTTTTGAAACCGTCGCTTTCGATAGCTTTGAAGTGTACGAACAGGTCGTCACCGCCACCTTGAGGAGTGATGAAGCCGAAGCCTTTTTCATCGTTGAACCATTTTACGGTGCCGGTTTGGCGATTAGACATGGTGTATCTCCAAGAAACTTATATTTTCAGTAGTACTGTGCTGCTCAGGCCAACTGGGCACACTTGGCTATCATAGTCGAAATGTGCGCTTTGGGACCCCCCCTGAGCTGTAGTTTGCAGCATTGTTAGCTTTTGTCTGGCGCTTAAAAAGCCTTGGGGCCCCGTTTTATGGGGCTTTTAGGGCGAAAACGGCCGTAAAAAAAAGCAACTAATGAGGCATATTTTTTAGTTCAAAACTGCATTTTGGCCGTTTTAGTCTTGTTTATTGCCTTACAAAACCCTATTTCTTGGGTTGAGGGCTTGCTTTGCACTCCGCGATTGCATTCAGCGCGTCTTGTTGGAGCTGAGGATTTTTAGCGCCTGCCGGGCCCATCAGTTCTTTGATTTGAGCCGTGGTGAAGTTCTTTTCGATTTTATCGGCACCACATGCGCAGTGCGCTTTGGCAGCTTCTTCGCCGATGGTTTTTGCAGCTGCGGGCACGCATTGGGCCGTGTACTGAGCTTTCAAGTCTTTGGGCCAGGCAGCCTGGGCGCTCAGCGGCAGCAACAGTGCCAGTGGTGCGGCGAAAGCCAAAAGATGAGTCATGCGCATGTGATGCTCCTTGTGATCGCTGAATCTGAAATGATGTCGCTCACTATCTGAGGCACTAATTAAGCTCAAGTTCATCATTTCGCAAAATTCGCTGGCTGTTTTTTACGTAAAAAAAGAGGGAGGGGCGAGGCTCAGGCATCTGTGTTAGCATGCCGCCCTTGGCTGATTTGTGTGAGGGTGAGCTCTTGAGCCGCCAGACAACGCCATAAACTTTTGATTTGAATTCCAGTCACTCTGGTTCGGTTTTCGGTTGGCCGCAAGGCTCCTGCCACTGTGAGGCAGGTACACCACCGAATCGCGTACTGGCTCATCCCAACCCACGTGACCTTTGGTAGGGGTCACCACTAGGAGAGGAGGCGCCATGCCAACTATTACTCTTCCCGACGGCAGTCAACGTTCATTCGATCATCCGGTCTCTGTGGCCGAGGTCGCTGCTTCCATTGGTGCAGGCTTGGCCAAGGCCACTGTGGCCGGCAAAGTCAACGGCAAGCTGGTTGATGCCTGCGACCTGATCGAACATGACTCCACCTTGCAAATCATTACGCCCAAGGATGAAGAGGGGCTGGAGATTATTCGTCACTCTTGCGCTCACTTGGTCGGCCACGCAGTCAAGCAGTTGTACCCGACAGCCAAAATGGTGATCGGTCCTGTTATTGACGAAGGTTTTTACTACGATATCGCCTTTGAGCGTCCGTTCACTCCGGATGACATGGCGGCTATCGAGCAGCGCATGCAGCAACTGATCGAAAAAGATTACGACGTCATCAAGAAAGTGACGCCGCGTGCTGAAGTGATCGAGTTGTTTGCCAAACGCGGCGAAGACTACAAGCTGCGTCTTATTGAAGACATGCCGAACGAACAGGCCATGGGTCTGTACTTCCATGAAGAATACGTTGATATGTGTCGCGGACCTCACGTCCCGAATACACGTTTTCTGAAATCGTTCAAATTGACCAAGCTGTCGGGCGCCTACTGGCGTGGCGATGCCAAAAACGAGCAACTGCAGCGTATTTATGGCACTGCCTGGGCCGACAAAAAGCAGCTGGCTGCTTACGTTCTGCGTATTGAAGAAGCCGAAAAACGCGACCACCGCAAAATCGGTAAGCGTCTGGGCTTGTTCCACACTCAAGAAGAAGCGCCGGGCATGGTGTTCTGGCACCCGAATGGCTGGACGCTGTATCAAGTGCTTGAGCAGTACATGCGCAAAGTGCAGCGCGACAATGGCTACCTTGAGATCAAGACTCCTCAGGTAGTGGATCGCAGCCTGTGGGAAAAGTCCGGTCACTGGGCTAACTACGCTGAAAACATGTTCACTACTGAGTCGGAAAGCCGCGACTACGCGATCAAGCCGATGAACTGCCCTTGCCACGTGCAAGTGTTCAACCAGGGGCTGAAGAGCTACCGTGAGTTGCCACTGCGTCTGGCTGAGTTCGGTGCCTGCCACCGTAACGAGCCGTCGGGTGCCTTGCACGGCATCATGCGTGTTCGTGCGTTTACTCAGGATGATGCGCATATTTTCTGCACTGAAGAGCAGATGCAGGCCGAGTCCGCCGCTTTCATCAAGCTGACTCTGGATGTGTACGCAGACTTCGGCTTTAAAGACATCGAGCTCAAGCTGTCGACTCGCCCTGAGAAGCGCGTAGGTTCCGACGAGCTGTGGGATCGTGCTGAAAGTGCATTGGCTTCGGCGCTTGATAGCGCGGGTCTGGCTTATGATCTACAGCCGGGTGAAGGTGCCTTCTACGGTCCGAAGATCGAGTTCTCGCTAAAAGATTGTCTCGGTCGTGTCTGGCAGTGTGGTACCTTACAGCTCGATTTCAACCTGCCGATCCGTCTTGGCGCTGAATATGTGTCCGAAGACAACAGTCGCAAGCATCCCGTTATGCTGCACCGCGCGATCCTCGGATCGTTCGAACGCTTTGTCGGTATTTTGATCGAGCATTACGAAGGTGCGTTCCCTGCGTGGCTGGCGCCAACTCAGGCAGTGATCATGAATATCACTGATAAACAGGCAGAATTTGCCGCCGAAGTTGAAAAAACTCTCAATCAGAGCGGATTTCGTGCCAAGTCTGACTTGAGAAATGAAAAGATCGGCTTTAAAATCCGCGAGCATACTTTGCTCAAGGTTCCCTATCTTTTGGTTATCGGAGATCGGGAAGTCGAGATGCAGACTGTCGCTGTGCGTACTCGTGAAGGTGCTGACCTGGGCTCGATGCCCGTCGCCCAGTTCGCTGAGTTCCTCGCGCAAGCGGTTTCCCGGCGTGGTCGCCCAGATTCGGAGTAATTATTATTAAGCGTGAAATGAGACAAGATAAACGAGCTGCACCGAAAGCCCCGATCAACGAGAATATCTCGGCACGCGAGGTTCGGTTAATTGGCGCTGACGGCGAGCAGATTGGCATCGTCTCGATTGATGAAGCGCTTCGTATCGCTGAAGAGTCCAAGCTGGACCTGGTAGAAATCTCAGCGGACGCAGTCCCGCCTGTTTGCCGGGTGATGGACTACGGCAAGTCGATCTTCGAGAAGAAGAAGCAGATTGCTGCGGCGAAGAAGAACCAGAAGCAGATTCAAGTAAAAGAAATCAAGTTTCGTCCAGGGACGGAGGAAGGGGATTACCAGGTAAAACTGCGCAACCTGGTACGTTTCCTGAGTGATGGGGACAGGGCCAAGGTGTCATTACGATTCCGCGGCCGTGAGATGGCCCACCAGGAGCTGGGTATGGAACTGTTGAAGCGGGTTGAAGCTGACCTTGCCGAATACGGGACCGTCGAACAGCATCCTAAGATGGAAGGACGCCAGCTGATTATGGTCATCGCCCCGAAAAAGAAGAAGTAACCACCAGGGCACGGCAGGCCTTGCGGTTATGTTTATCAACTGAATGCGGAGTATCCGAACATGCCAAAGATGAAGACTAAAAGTGGTGCTGCTAAGCGGTTTCTGAAAACTGCAAACGGTATCAAGCACAAGCACGCTTTCAAGAGCCACATCCTGACCAAAATGTCGACCAAGCGTAAGCGTCAACTGCGCGGTAGCAGCTTGCTGCATCCGTCTGACGTGGCAAAAGTCGAGCGCATGCTGCGCCTTCGTTAATTTTTGGATCAAGACTAGAGGAAGTAACTCATGGCTCGTGTAAAGCGTGGCGTCATTGCCCGTAAACGTCACAAAAAAATTCTGAAACTTGCTAAAGGCTACTACGGTGCACGTTCACGCGTATTCCGTGTTGCCAAGCAAGCGGTAATCAAGGCAGGCCAATACGCCTACCGTGACCGTCGTCAGAAAAAACGTCAGTTCCGCGCTCTGTGGATCGCTCGTATCAACGCTGGTGCTCGTATCAACGGTCTGTCTTACAGCCGTCTGATCGCTGGCCTGAAAAAAGCTTCCATCGAGATCGACCGTAAGGTTCTGTCTGATCTGGCAGTGAACGAAAAAGCGGCGTTTGCTGCGATTGTCGAGAAAGCTAAAGCCACCTTGGCTTAAGTACCCCCGACAGTTCTTGCGCTCACTGTGTGGGCGCAAGCGCTAAACGTCTTAAATAGGGGAAGAGCCTTCAAGCTCTTCCCCTATTTTGTATCTGGAGTCTGTACATGGAAAACCTGGATGCGCTGGTCTCTCAAGCACTAGAGGCTGTGCAAAGCGCTGAAGATATCAATGCCCTGGAGCAAATCCGGGTTCTATACCTTGGCAAAAAAGGTGAATTGACTCAGGTGATGAAGACCCTGGGGAATTTGCCGGCAGAAGAGCGCCCGCAAGTGGGGGCCCTGATCAACGTTGCCAAGGAACGTGTCACAGAGGTTCTCAATACGCGCAAAGCATTGTTTGAGGAGGCTGAACTGGCCGCCAAACTGTCTGCCGAGTCTATTGATGTGACCCTGCCTGGCCGTGGCCAGACCTCCGGCGGTCTGCATCCGGTTACCCGGACTCTGGAACGTATCGAACAGTTCTTTACCCACATTGGCTACGGCATTGCCGAGGGCCCTGAGGTCGAAGACGACTATCACAACTTCGAGGCGCTCAACATCCCAGGCCATCACCCGGCCCGGTCGATGCATGACACCTTTTATTTCAACGCGAACATGTTGTTGCGCACCCATACCTCCCCGGTACAGGTCCGCACCATGGAATCGCAGCAGCCGCCGATTCGCATCGTCTGCCCAGGCCGTGTGTACCGTAGCGACTCAGATATCACTCACTCGCCGATGTTCCACCAGGTCGAAGGCCTGCTGGTTGATCGCGATATTAACTTTGCGGACCTGAAAGGGACCATCGAAGAGTTCCTGCGGGTCTTCTTCGAAAAAGAATTGGCCGTGCGCTTCCGTCCGTCGTACTTCCCGTTCACTGAGCCTTCGGCCGAAGTGGATATGGAATGTGTGATGTGCAGCGGCAAGGGCTGCCGTGTCTGCAAGCAGACAGGCTGGCTTGAAGTCATGGGCTGCGGCATGGTGCATCCAAACGTATTGCGCATGTCTGGAATCGACCCGGAAGAGTTCTCGGGCTTTGCTTTCGGCATGGGCGTTGAGCGTCTGGCCATGCTGCGTTACGGCGTGAACGACTTGCGTCTGTTCTTCGATAACGACTTGCGGTTCCTCGCGCAATTTCGCTAGTCGTAACGAATTCTTAGGAGAGCAGGATGAAATTCAGTGAACAATGGCTGCGTGGTTGGGTTAACCCGCAGGTAGGTCGCGACGAGCTGGTTGCTCGTTTGTCGATGGCCGGTCTTGAGGTCGATAGCGTTACGCCGGCCGCCGGTGTTTTCAGTGGCGTTGTCGTGGGTGAGGTGCTCAGCACCGAACAGCACCCGGACGCTGATAAATTGCGCGTGTGCCAGGTCAGCAATGGCGCCGAGACGTTTCAGGTTGTGTGCGGTGCACCCAATGTGCGCCCAGGCCTGAAGATCCCGTTCGCCATGATCGGTGCCGAACTGCCAGGCGATTTCAAAATCAAGAAAGCCAAGCTGCGGGGCGTTGAGTCCAACGGCATGCTGTGCTCGCAAGCTGAGCTGCAGGTTGGCGAAGGCAATGACGGCTTGATGGAATTGCCAGCCGATGCGCCGGTAGGCGAGGATTTCCGTGTCTATCTGGACCTGGAAGACGCCAGTATTGAAGTTGACCTGACCCCTAACCGCGGTGACTGCCTGTCGCTGGCGGGCCTGGCTCGCGAAGTGGGTGCGCTTTACGCAGCCGAGGTGAAACGTCCTGTGGTCGCTGCTGTTGCAGCCGTGCACGATGAAGTCCGCCCTGTTGAAGTGCTTGCACCTGCTGCGTGCCCGCGTTATCTGGGGCGTGTCATCCGTAACGTTGATCTGTCCCGTCCTACGCCGCTGTGGATGGTTGAGCGCCTGCGTCGTGCAGACGTGCGTAGCATCGACGCTGCTGTCGACATCACCAACTACGTGATGCTGGAGCTGGGTCAGCCGTTGCACGCATTCGATCTCGCCGAGATCAATGGTGGCATTCGCGTGCGCATGGCAGAAGAAGGCGAGAAACTGGTTCTGCTTGATGGCCAGGAAGTCACCCTGCGTAGCGATACGCTGGTGATCGCTGACCACTCCCGCGCATTGGCAATTGCCGGTGTCATGGGCGGTGAACACAGTGGTGTATCGGCAACGACACGCGATGTGTTCCTCGAAAGCGCATTTTTCGATCAAATTGCTGTTGCAGGCAAAGCGCGTTCTTACGGTTTGCACACTGATGCTTCGCATCGTTACGAGCGTGGCGTGGACTGGAAACTGGCACGTGAAGCGATGGAGCGGGCCACAGGCTTGCTGCTGGACATCACCGGCGGTGAAGCGGGTCCAATCGTTGAAACCGTCAACGAGCAATACCTGCCATCCATTGCTCCGATCACCCTGCGTGCTGCGCGTATCACCCAAATGTTGGGTCTGGAAATGGACCCTGCCGAAGTTGAGCGTTTGCTCAGCGCTTTGGGCCTGACCATCTCCGCCGACGGGGCAGGGCAGTGGCGCGTAGAAGTGCCAAGCCATCGTTTCGATATCAGCCTTGAAGTTGATTTGATCGAAGAGCTGGCCCGTCTTTATGGTTACAACCGTCTTCCGGTTCGTTACCCGCAAGCTCGCCTTGCGCCACAAGCGAAAGCTGAAGCGCGTAGCGAACTGCCGGAATTGCGTCGTCTGTTGGTCGCGCGCGGCTATCAGGAAGCAATTACTTACAGTTTTATCGATCCGAAGCAGTTCGAATTGTTCAGCCCGGGTGTTGAGCCTCTGTTGCTGGCCAATCCGATCTCCAACGACATGGCGGCCATGCGCGCTTCCCTGTGGCCGGGCCTGGTTAAGTCCTTGCAGCACAACCTCAATCGTCAGCAAGACCGCGTTCGTCTTTTCGAAAGTGGCCTGCGGTTTGTAGGGCAACTGGAAGGCTTGAAACAAGAGCCGATGCTGGCTGGCGTTGTATGCGGTACCCGTCTGCCGGAAGGCTGGGCGCAAGGTCGCGATGTAGTCGACTTCTTTGACGTCAAGGCTGACGTTGAGGCTGTGCTGGGTTTTGCTGGCGCGCTTGATGACTTCACCTTCGTGGTGGGTAGCCATCCTGCTCTGCATCCTGGTCAAACCGCTCGCATTGAGCGCGATGGTCGTGAAGTGGGCTACGTCGGTGCAATCCACCCTGAGCTGGCAAAAACTTTGGGTCTGGATCGTCCGGTGTTCCTGTTTGAGCTGGTATTGGCAGAAGTGGCTTCGGGCAAAATGCCGAAATTCCACGAACTGTCGCGTTTCCCGGAAGTCCGTCGTGACCTGGCGTTGTTGGCCGATCGTGACGTTGCAGCCAGCGACGTGCTGAATGTAATCCGTGAAAATGCAGGCGAATGGCTCACAGACCTAAGGCTATTTGACGTTTACCAGGGTAAAGGTATTGATCCGCTTAGAAAAAGCCTTGCAGTTGGCTTGACCTGGCAGCATCCATCGCGCACTCTTAATGACGATGAGGTGAACACCACGACACAAAATATCCTCACCTCGCTCGAAAACAGGTTGAACGCCACGTTAAGGAAGTGACGTATGGGGGCTCTGACGAAAGCTGAAATGGCGGAACGTCTTTATGAAGAGCTGGGCCTGAATAAACGCGAAGCCAAAGAACTGGTTGAGCTGTTTTTCGAAGAAATCAGGCACGCTCTTGAAGACAATGAACAGGTCAAGTTGTCAGGTTTTGGCAATTTTGACTTGCGTGACAAGCGACAGCGGCCTGGCCGCAATCCGAAAACGGGAGAGGAAATCCCGATCACGGCTCGCCGTGTGGTCACCTTTCGTCCAGGGCAGAAGTTGAAAGCCCGAGTAGAGGCCTATGCTGGAACCAAGTCATAACGACGAGCTCCCGCCGATCCCAGGCAAACGCTACTTCGCCATTGGCGAAGTTAGCGAGCTCTGTGCGGTAAAACCGCATGTGCTGCGCTATTGGGAGCAAGAGTTTCCTCAACTCAACCCCGTAAAGCGTCGCGGAAACCGCCGGTATTATCAGCGCCAGGACGTGCTGATGATCCGGCAAATTCGCGCACTGCTGTACGACCAAGGTTTCACCATCGGCGGCGCGCGTCTGCGTCTGTCAGGCGATGAAGCCAAAGACGACACCACGCAATACAAACAACTGATCCGCCAAACGATCTCCGAATTGGAGGACGTTTTACTGGTACTTCGCAAATAAACCTGCATTTAAAATACTTTCGTATTTCAAAAGCTTAAGGTATATTTCTCGACGTTCTAGCAACACGCAACACAGATGTAACGCCTAGTCGGGGCGTAGCGCAGTCCGGTAGCGCACTAGCATGGGGTGCTAGGGGTCGAGTGTTCGAATCACTCCGTCCCGACCATATTTTTCAATGACTTAGCCCAACTTTTGCGAGTTGGGCTTTTTCATGTCCAGGGACTTTTGCGGGGGGATCACCCCTTTATCCTCCTCAAGATTGTCAACGCTGGCCCGCGCGAATCAGTTGACGATGCTTTGTTTGCCGCTTCGATCAGTTGCCCAAGCTCTGCGGTAGAATAGTGGCTCGTAATGCTTCCGCTCTTATGCCCAAGCAAAGCCTTTCGATCTTCCAGTGTCACGCCTGCTGCACGCAGCCTTCCGCCAAAGGTGTGCTTCAGGTCATGAATGCGGATTCTGGAAAAGCCATCATGTGCCAGCCGCAAATACTTTTCCTGCCATCTCTTCGCCGCTCTGACGCGAGCCTTCTTCCAGGCTGAGCCATTCTCCCGGTGAACCATTGTTTCGTCGCCTTCTCCGTCTTGCTTGCCGAAGGGGAAGACGTACAACTTGTGCTGACCTAGCTGCTTCTCAATGACCCACTTGGCCACGGTGTGGGCCATCACCAAGCGTTTGTCCCGGTTCTTAACGTTCGCCCAGAGAGTCCGTGTGGAATCAAAAAAAGCACGGTATCCAACTCCACCATCGCAATCCCCCAATACCATTAAATCTTGCAGACTTCCTGCACCCAACACCTGCTTTTAACCTTGAGCAAAGTCTCCATTTACCAGCGGACCAGCCCAACAGGCCATCGGCATGGGCAGCGAACGACTCACCCTCAAAGGCGCGATCTATCCAGGCTTCAAAGGCGGCCTCAAGCAATTCGACACCCTGCGTAGCATCGGCGCCCAGCTCCAGCTACTGGGCCTGACCACCCGCTACGGCGACGTACTGGGCAACTGGTGTTTAAAAAACATCGAAGAAGAACAAAGCGCCTTCCTGCAAGGCGGCATCCCCCGTAAACAGGGCTTTACCTTGGAGTTTGTACACTATGGCGATGACCTGCAGAACCGCTAGCGGCGACGTGCTCGACACGCTTTGCCAAAACTACTACGGCCACCTCAAAGGCGCGGTCGAAGCCGTGCTCGATGCCAACCAAGGGTTGGCAAATGAGGCGCAGCCGTATCGGGCCGGGGTGGTGATTCACTTGCCGGATGTGGTGGGGGCGAGTGAGGAGGGGGTGATGTTGTGGGGTTGATGACTGCAAACGGCATCGTTTTTAAATGGCCGAGCATGAAATAGATAAAGCCTTCTCAATTAAAGGAAAGGTCTGACAGATCCTTGTTAGAACTGGCCGATACAGTCCGCGCTCTTCAAGACGTTGGCCGGTATCAATCGGCGCGGTCAGTTTTAATTAGGGAAAATACTGCATGCGCCTTATTCGTCGACAAGATCGCGAACGACTCGGAATTAGCTTCAGAAATATAGAATCACCATTCTTTGCAAAAGCGAACGTCGAGCTTGCTTTGCATTTGCCCCATACGCCTCTTAACTTATTTCATGTTGATGTGTTCGGTCGGCCAATGAGTGACCAACAAATCGTAGAGGCTGTTGAAAACGGAGACCTGTTGCTGGTCGACGCTGCTCCCTTCAGTCCGTTAAGCGATGACAACTTGGGTCGGTATGCGCACATTACGGGGCAAGGCAGGCCCGGCAGTTTTCATAGCCCCGTTGAGCGGGAGAGAGAACCACTCCCAGTCTCAAAGCCAGAGTTCAGGCAGCCACTGCAAGAGCCTGGCTTCTATGTTGTTCCCAAAAGTACGACAGTCGATCAGTTAAAGGCTGCTCTGTTCTCGTCGCAATACCCCGCAGTGATGAGCAAGTTTGATGCACTCAACCCCGGGCTGAGCAATGTTAATGCCGGTTCGATGATTGTGTTGAGCGATCCCAACAACCTGCAATGCACCCGCGAAGAAGCGATATTGATGGCGGCCGCTGCCAAAGCCAATGAGGCGGTAAAAGCGCTTAGTCCGGAAGAGGCTGATTTTATGGCCAGACACCGCGATGAAATCGAAACTGTTAATGCGCGGGGTGCAACAGCAATAGGTATTGGCGAGGCAATGTTTGCCAAGAACCTGGATGATGTAAGAAAGCTTTTTAAAGAAGTCGAAGTATTGCACATTCGCTCATTCCAAACGGATGGACATTTACGGTCCCCAGCCTTTTTTGCGGAGCGTAGGCGTTTGCTGGCCCAACTCAACACAAACCTGACCACTTTGACCCGTAAGAGTATAGGGTTTCCAGACCATCCGAATTTAAAAAGTGCGCTCGGGATCTCCAGCCGTAGCTTGGTTCACCGCTGGACGTTGGCCGGTGGTGCAGATCAAATTCCGGGGTATGCCACTCATATTGACAGTGTGTCCAAGGCCTCTAAATATCTTAAGCTCGGTGGTTGGATTGGCACTGGTATTGGTGGTGGTGCTTCGTACATGAAGGTTCAAGACGTTTGTTCGGCGGGTAATTCTGAGGCTTGCAAGCGCGTTAAGTTTACTGAGGCGGGTAATTTTGCTGGTGGGATTGGAGGGGGGGGCAATAGCGGGTGCGCTTTTAACGGCCCCAACCGTCGCCGGGATATGTTTAGCGATTGGCGTACCAACTGTCGGGGTGGGTACAGTAGTCTGTAGCGTGGTGGTTGTGGGGGCAGGATCTTATGTTGGCGGTGAAGTGTTTGGCTCTATAGGCGAGAAAGCTGGAGAGGTTATCTATGAAGCTATTAAATGAATACTGCTGAGTCTTTCTTCGGATACCTGTGTGGTGCTGTAATTCTCGGCGTATTTTCTTGGATAGGCATCGCGCTTCGCATTGCGTATACAAAAATGGATTTAATGTTGCGACATTTAAAAAACAGTTCTGTCGTAGCACATTTAACCCAGTTAAGAAAAGGTGGCCCTTGGGGTAAATTGCTGCTGGTCGGTAGTATTTCAGGGATCGTTACTTTCCCCGGTTTTTACGTCAAACGCGGGCGTGTTTGCCTGGACGATTTAAGCACTTTTCCCATACTGCTCAAGCGTAAATTGGTAATTTTACAATGGGGCGGAATAGTGCTGCTTAGCTTAGGGTTCGTAATGTGGCTTCTAGGTAAAAGTATTGGCTGGCTTGAGTAACTTTCATTCATTGGTTGCGAGCGCATCATCCGCATAGGCGCTATCCATCCTGCACAGCATCGGCATCCGCTGGGCTTACGGCTATCTCGACTGCACAGTCGAAGCCGTGCTCGATGCCAAGCAAGGGCTGGCCGATGAGGTGCCACCGTATCGGGGCGGGCTGGTGATTCACTTGCCGGATGCGGTGGGGGCGAGTGAAGAGGGGGTGATGTTGTGGGGGTGACTCTTAGCTCTGGTGCTATTGCACATACTGTTGCAGTGCTTGATCCAAGCGAGTTTGCCAGCCGCTACCACCCGCTTTGAAGTAGTCCACCACCTGTGGAGAAAGCCGCAACGTGACCCGCTCTTTGACGGGAGCTTTTTGTGGTCCGCGTTCGCCTCGACGACGGACAGTTGCTTGAGTGAAGAACGCATCAACGGCTGCCGGGTCATTGGGGTCATACAACTCACCGGTCTCTGGGGTTACGGGTTCATCGGCATCGGCTTCACGCTGGACACGTTCCCAATCAGTCTTGCTGGAGGTTTGCATAGTGTTTTCTCTCCTGTTTTGAAGCGCGGCGCAATGAGATAGCTCGAATATCCTGGTCACGTTCCACGTAAACCAACACCAGAACGCCCCCCCATAACCTCGACCATGGCGATGTCCAGCAACCGATCTTCATCCTGTCGAGGCGAGCAGAGTGTGATCTTGTTCGGCGCGTCGTACACCAAGCCAGCATCTGCCAAATTAAGACCATGCTTGGCAGGGTTGGCTTGACGCTTAGCATCGTCGAAAACGATCATTGATTTTATCGTGCTCACAAATAAATAAGCGGGCAAGGCGACTGTGGCAACAAGCAGACAGAAGGCGAGCGGCGAAACTAGCCTGTTTGGGCTTTTTTTAAACCTTCCTTGATTCTGTGTTTTGTGTGGGAATTTTCTAATTTGGAGTATTTATGACCCCCACCTTTCGCATCTTCGCAAACGGCGCTGACATCACGTCGTTGATCAATGACCGCCTGCTATTAATGCGCACCACGGACAAACCCGGCATGGAGTCCGACGACTTCGAACTGCGCATCGATGACCGCGACAGTGCCGTCTCCTTGCCAAATCGCGGGGCCAGTATCGAAATCTTCCTTGGCTAGACCGGCACAGTGCTGGCCCGGTTGGGCCGTTACACCGTGGATGAAGTTGAGTTGTCAGGCCCACCCGACACCTTGGTGATCCGAGGCAAAGCCAGCGACATGCGCGGCAGCTGCAAAACTACACACAGTGGCAGTTGGGAAGGCGTCAGCTTGGGCAGTATCGTCAATGACGTAGCAGCGCGAAATGGTTGGTTGCCCATCTGCCCGGTGACGACCGAAGTGCCTCGGGCTGACCAACTGAGCAAGTCAGACTGCAACAACAACGAAGACGCGCCTGAGGGGCTACCTCCCGTACACACCGACCGGCATATCTACCCAAACGAATCTGCCGCCGAACAAGCGGCCAAAGCTCGGCTGACAGCCTTCAACCGCTTTACCGCTGCTGTTCGACTGGAAATGCCCGGGCGTACCGACCTGTTCGCCGGGCGCAGTATCAACGCCCAAGGCTTCAAGACAGGGCTCGATGGCGAGTACCTGGTGGACTCGGTTGAGCAGGTCTTCACCCAAAGCGGCTGGAGCACCACCGTTGAATGCAACAGGGGGAACAAGGCAAAGCCAAGGCAAGTGGTTTGAAGCCTGTAGTGCCGCTGAAAATCGTTGACCTCTAACGATCAAAACCCCAAACCCATCCCGCTCTCTAATTCGGTATAAAGGTTAGAAGAAGTACTTAAGGCGTCGGTATTTGTCATAGATGGATGTCGGTGGTCATTTGGGAATGAGCTGGTAGCAGTTCAATAACGTCACAGAAGAGTTTCCGCTGCTTCCAGTCATTGCGATCGCCAATCACATACAAGCGGCGCTTGGCCCGAGTGGCAGCGACGTTGAGCAGGTTAGGCTTGGACACCGCCCATTCGCGAGCGCCGCCGTTTTCACTGCTCCCACCCAGGACAAGGATGATTATTGCAGCCTCTTTACCTTGCATGGTGTGAATCGTACCGCGCACGATCTTGGTATCTAATCGATCCCTAAGCTGGTTGCGCACGTCCTGAAAGGGCGTGATAACTGCGATGCTATCCAGCGGCACTCCGTAGCTATCTAGCAATGCCAACAAACGTTCGAGCGCCTTGCCTTCATTGTCGACCCAATTGCCAGAGGAGCGGCCACTTGCGTGCACCCAGCCGGTGAGTAGACCGGCAGGAGTTTCTTTGACGGGAGAAGGCTCGATGGTGCCATAGACCATGGCTCCGTCGTAGGCGATGCGATTAGCCAGGTCGAACATTGGTTTGTCACAGCGGCGATGCACCACCAGCGGCAGGCCGACCCAATGTTTCTTGTCCTTGGGACCAGCCATACGACCCCAAGGGGTGGCCTGGTCGGCTAAGGTTTGGGCTGACTGGCGATTGGGTAGCCAGTGTGCATCGACTTGATAGCGGGTACGCATGTGTTCGAGCACGGCATCAGATACGGTGACGATCGGTTCCAATTGCAGCGGATCACCGACCAGCACAGCCCGGCGTGAACGCCATAGGGCGCCCACTGCAGCCTGCGGTGTAGCTTGACCTGCTTCGTCCACCAACAGCCAGCCAATCTCTGCGCAGCCAAGGCTACCGAAGGAGCGGGCGAACGAGGCGAAGGTACTGCTGAGCACCGGTACTACCATGAACAGCGAGGCCCATGCAGAACGTACCACGGACTTGGACACCCCCCGATACTGACTGCCAGTAAGCGTGCTGGTGATGAAGTCCAGGTTAGCGCGTAAACGCGAGGCTTCGATCTGGAAGAAAACGCGGTGCAGCTTGAGCGCTTCAATGAATACCTGTGCCCGAGCCTGACGCCAGCCTTCGACTATCCATGGTTCGAGCAGCTCGATCTCGCTGCCTCTGCCGATCTGACCTTGTTCGAGCCAGACCTGCAAATGCTTGGCCTTGCCCGTTCGGGCAATGCTGCGAGCTTTGTCGAGTTGCAGGGCGGCGTTGAGCACGGCTTCATTGATCTCCTGTTCGTCTCTAGCCAATTGTTGATTGAGTTCGATGAGCCGGCCGCTTAGCCGCTGTGCCTGGCGTTGCGCACAGTCGAAGGCGTCCTTGGCCAAGCTGCAAGTGCTATTGAGCAGTCGTTGCCGAGCTGCCCACGTGCGATAAGCACCCCAAAGGCTGAATAGGTTGGCGAGAAAACCAGGTTTTTTTGCAAGGTGTGCTTCGAGAGCCTGGAGTTCGCGTTGCAGTTGCTCGCGAGCGGGCGTGAGTTGCAGTGTTTCCAGCGTAGCTTGTTCGTCATCAAGACCGCTGCGTTGGGTCAGACGGACTTGGCGCTCCTTTTCCTTCTGTTGTACTCGGGCTTTGGCACTGATCACTGCCTGAACCCGTTCCAGAATGTCGCTGACTTGAGTGCGTATCGCTTGTTCGGCGTTCTTGGCGTCCTGGTATTGCTTTACGGCGGTGCGCCAGAAATTGGTTTTTTCGGCGGACGAGAGCAACTTCATTTGTGGTACTTGCTCGGACAACCATTCGCGCATGCCCTTGGGGGCTGGCTTGTCTTGCGTATTGTTCGCTAAGGATGCGTCGGGCGTTGGATCGCTGTCGTAGAGGTCTTCGTCCAAGGTGCCGTTGTCGATGGCCTCTGGTTGGGAGAGTGTGGATTCGTCTTGGGTCTTATTAGGTGGACGCTTGCCATAGAAGAAGCGATCGACGAACTGGGTACGTTTGGCTTTGCTGCCCAATGCCGCAGAGATCATTGCCCAAGCCGGTTTGCCGCTGGTGAGTTCGCCCAGTTCGCTGAAGTATTCGGCATCGGGCAGCCAGGATGGGTCAACCTTATCCTGCTGGGGCAACTCGAGAGTGACGTTCTCCACGGCACCATTGTTGGAGGAGGCTACCACCATTTCGAAGCCAAACAGGCGGGGGTTGAGCTGATAGGCAAAGCGTTCAAGTCCGCCATTGTTGGCGGATTCGCGACCATCCTGGATGAAGGCGTCCGAGGCCTTGGTCAACGAGGCCAGTACGTCGGCTCGCTGTGTCACCACTGCTGCGATCAGGTCGCGGAGAAGGGTGGTCTTCCCGGTACCTGGCGGACCGTTAACGCCCATTATGCCGGTGTTGTTACTGAGGTTTTGGAGCAGGCTGTTGACTGCCAATTGTTGGGAGTGCACTAACCCCAAATGTCTTTCGGCAGGCCAGCAGCCGGTCGCATAGCGCGAGGGGGCGAGGCGATCAATCAGAGCCAGATCTGCTTCGGGCTTGTCGAGGTGCAGGCGCTGAGTGGTGTCGTGATGACTCAGGTAGCGGGCCAACGGTTCGCTGGTTTCGCCACGGGCCAGGGCATCGGCCATGTCGGCCAAATCGCTTAGCAGGAAACTGTTGAGCGGATCGTCTTCTTGTTCGGGTTTGTTCGGGTTGATCGGTGCTGAGCGGAAGCGATGTTTGCGCGACTCGTCTGCGAAAAACTTGTCGAGTCCCAAGGTTTGACGAATATAGCTTGTTAGGCGTGACAGGTCAGCAGCGTGGACCACGCCACTGAGCAGACTTTTAGCCTGTTCGCGGAGGGAGTCCTGGGTCTCCTCGAAGCCGCGTGTCCAATCTTTCTTGTTGATGGCGCAGCCGACGAACCATGCCTCGCTGGATAGCACCAAGCTATCAACCACCATCATTCCTTGATCGTTGAACTTGAGTGCGTACAGGGCGGTGAGCCTTTGTTGTGGCTCCTTGTAGCCTTGGTCAGCGCCGTAGAGAGTCTCTAGCTGGCGAGAAACATCCAGGTTGTTGTAGAGGTGTGCGTAGAGCGTGTGGCTCCATACGCGTTTGTTCGGCAGGCGCTGTCGGCTCAGAGGATTGGCTGGCATCCAGGGCAGGATTTGTGCCGAGGTGGGGATGTCTTGGAAAAACGGCTGGTAGTCGCTGTCGCGCTTTTTCAGCTTTGGGACTGCCTGAGGTTGCAGCAGTTCGACGGCGTGCCAATAACGGACGATATTTTGCGAATTCATTCACTACGTCCTTGAAAGCGCTGGGGGGCTTGGATTCCTGGCAGGGAAGGATATCAGGCATGTTGCATCGCTTGATGGCGCCCGGCGCGCAAAAGTGATGCTAATCGTGAGCCGGGTCACTTATGGCATCTGCTCAAACAAGTACGCAGCGTTGAATGTGTAAGATTTTTCGACAAATCCTGGCGGAGTTTTGCTGGCAGAGGAGGGTGTCGCCTTTGGCTTTGTCGGTTGTCGATCTTTCTCCGCGACACCTGCATGCAATGCTGTTGCGGCAGCCGAAAGCACACCCTGCGAATGGGGTTCTACCGGCCGGCAGGCCTGATTGACCGCGCGGTAGGACGTATACGCACTGCATAAATCCAAGCCCGCAGGTGCATGGTTGAGGTTGATCACCACCTCCAGCGCATCGGTGGGGGACTGGGTAACCCGCGGCGGCGATTTGCCCGGTTGCAGGCCTGTGCACAAGATCAAGGATTGACCGCTGTTTGTGATTTATTGGAAACACGCTCACGCTCATCGTTGCCGGTGAACGTTAGTTTCACCGCCGTGGCGTTGCTGGCAGGGAGGCACGCAGATGGCAAATCTGCATCCGTGCTGGTATCGCAAATTTACGATTTTTCAGCCTGGATCTGGAGGTCGATAATGAATGGCATGAATCGCAGGCGTTTTATCGTTGGCGCCGGGGTTGCTGGCACTTGCGTGCTGCTTGGGAGCAGTTCGCTATTCTCGATGAATCAAACACTGCCCGCTGCCCGCTCAGGGGTCGCACGATTTACCCGCCTGGATGTCAGTGCCCAAGACTTCCCGGTCGGCATTCTGCAGGACTACAGCAATGCCATTGCCACAATGTTGCGCCTGCCGCCGCAGGATCCACGCAACTGGTATCGTCAGGCGCTTGTCCATCTTCTCGATTGCCCACACATAAACTGGTGGTTTCTGCCGTGGCATCAGATCTATCTTGGCTGGTTCGAGAAAATCTGCCGGGAATTGAGCGGTAACAGTGCATTCGCACTTCCGTATTGGAACTGGACCCACGTGCAGCGCGCGCCCGAGGAATTTTTCTCAGCTGGGCTGGACCCGACCAGTGATATGTTCCAGCAATACATGTATGTGTTCAGGGACAAGCTCGACGAGACCCTGGACGGAATCTGGAGCGGACTCAGTGATCGACAACGCGTGCTGTTGGGGCTGCGCGGCTACACCGAGTTGGAGATCCTCGCTCCGGAGGTGCGGCTGTATTTTATGCAGAACAACAATTCAAGGGATCTTAGCCAGGCCAATCCGGAGTTCGACGACGATAGTAAACAAGGCACCAGCGCAGAGTCTATTCACCGAGTATTGGCATCGCGAAAATTCGTCGGCTTCGGTGGTCAACTGGCACCGCACCATAGCGTATTCAGCGGCTCGGATTTATTGGAGAGCTTGCCGCATAACTCGGTACATGCCGCGGTCGGCGGCACGATGCTTTCGATGTTCTCGCCAATTGATCCGCTGTTCTATCTGCACCACGCCAATGTCGATCGGCTCTGGCAGGTGTGGACTGAAATGCAGACGTCCGAAGACCTCCCTGGTCACCCCGAGCCCGAGCAATTCGAGGCCTGGGCGGGGGAGTATTTTGAATTCTTCAGCGACGAGCATGCGGCGCCGGTACGCGACCTCCCGCTCCAGCACTATCTGCAGGCTGATCGTTTCGACTATTCCTATCATCCGTTGATTGTGGGTGAGACGCGGCCCTTGCCACTGGCGCCGGTACGCAGCGGTACGGTATACGACTCCATATTGAGCGCCAACAGCATAGGCGCAGGCCAAACCATCGATGCTCAGGTGGACGTCCCCGCTGCGGTGCTGCTGGATGCACTGGACCGGGATGGAGCTTCACTGCTTGTGGATGTTCGTATGGAGTATCCGGTACCTGCCAGTGCCTGAGAGTTGGAGTTGCTGCTCATGCCAAACAGCGGCTCTGCTGCGCCTTCCATATCGATCGGTAAGCTGAAAATTCTGGACATGCGCATGCCGCATGCAAACGATCAGCATGGACATCACCATGCAGGCTCATTCGCTCTCAGCGTGAATGCGGCATTGAGCCGGCTGCATGGCACCGGCGGACTGGATCCAAACACCGCGCTCAAGCTTGCACTCAACGCAAGTTTGAGCGGACTACGGCCGCCGCAAAGCAATGCACTTCAGATCCATGGCATGCAGGTTCGGGTCGTGGGCTAGTTGCGTAGCCAAGCTGTCTGAGGTCACACCGGCGCTTTACAACAAGTTTGCCCGGACCAATGCCTTTCATTGGATCGGTGTATAAATCAGGGCTGAGCTTTACCAGTCGTGGTGTGCGGCTACTATTGGCTAGTTTGAGGATGGGTAACAGAAAGCCCGCTGAGTAGCGGGCTTGGGTTTAAATCAAAAAGGTTTTATCAAGCAGCTTTCGACGGGGTCAAACTTTTCTTCAGGCTTGCTTTGAGGGTAAGCATTTGATCCCCGAGCTCATCAAGTTTGGCTTTTCCCAAAATCTTTTTCGCGTGAGGAAACATGTCGGTTTCTTCTTCTTCAATGTGGTGTTCCAAGAGTTCTTTGATCACTTTCACGCGACCGGCGAACTCCGGGCTTGTCGGATCTGTGCCCTTCAGGTCAGGCAGTACCAGGGAGTCGACTGTGCGATGCTCCTCTTTGGCTTCATAGTACATTTCTGCCTCAGCTTTACCGCCTGCAGCTTTATAGGCCGGGTAAAGGATTTCCTCTTCAAGCTGAGTATGAATGCTTACTTCCAGTTCAAGTTTTTCCAATAGTTCCGTGCGTTTCTTGACGGCCCGATCAGTCGACTCGCTTAACTGACTAAGAATGCTTTTCACTTTTTCGTGGTCGGCTTTCAGAAGGTCGATGGCGTTCATGGTATTCCCTCACTATCACGGATGGCGGGTGCCGATCTTTGCCGGCAATGTCCTTATGCCTGTCGCATTTGCCGTGCCAGTTTTCCGGGAATATTTTTCCGCTTAAATTCAGTCGGTTGCGGTGGATGGTGGCTAATAGCGCTCATGCAGCATGCCCGATCCTGTCTTTAGGATGATGCATAAATCCCTGCGCAATTGTTCAAGCGGGATTACTTCTCACTTAGCCGGGATTTTAATGAACGCTTCCTGTGCAGGCTGGTCAACCTCATACCACCCCCAGCGAGCGCACAGCTGAGGTTGCTTCTTCATAAAGTCTGCTTGATTGGGTAAGCAACGTGTCCGCTATGAGTAGGCTAAAGGATTCTGAAAGCCCTGCCTTAGCACTGTCCGATCTGACAGAGGATTGATCAACACACTCGCTCCGCCACGTCTACAGAGGGAATAATTGATGACTTACAAAAAACCATTTGCCGCTTTAACCATCGGGCTGCTTTGCTCACTGTCCAGCCTGTCCTTTGCCGCCGATGAGCCTAGCGTGACGCTTGATCGACCAGGTGCCGGCGCAGTGGAAATGAAGATTGGCGATATAGTCCCGGCTGAATATCAACGTGAGAGCCTGGAAATCAAAGACTGGAAAAATCGCAAGCTTAAAGCACCTGAGCAGCATGAGCAGTGGGTGGAGATCAAGGGCAAATACATGTTGATTAGCGTCCCTACCGGGACCATTAAAGAGATGGTCGACAAGTAATGAAATAGCGCTGGCCTTACGTCGTACGCTTCTTTCAGAGCGCATGCTTTTCGGCCAGGTCAGTACTGTTACTGCCACTCAAAGAAAAGCCCGCTCGGCGGCGGGCTCTTTGAATCGCCCGGATTCTCTTAGCATCTTGCAAGCTGTGTCCGTTCGACAGGTCGCCGTGCGGTGAAATGAAAAAGCCTGAATGCATTTATGGCTATTCGATTGCAGCGACGTCGATAGCTGGCAGTCACTGTTATCTGAAACGCTATCGGGCTCTGGTGCGGCCTAAAATTCTGTTGGTATCTTGCGCAGGGGGAAGCCCAAACACTTTTGCATAATCACGGCTGAACTGTGTTGCACTTTCATAGCCGACTTCGTATGCAGCCGTCATGACGCTCTTCGCGCTTGCCACCATCAGGGTTCTGGCCTGAAGCAGGCGCACGCGTTTCTGATATTGCAACGGGCTCAGGTTGGTTACTGCCTTGAAGTGTCGATGGAACGCCGAGACGCTCATTGACGCTCGTTCTGCCAGGCGTTCTACACCAATGGGCTGCGCGAAGTCGCGGCGGATCCATTGGATGGCCATGTTTACACGCGCTATTGCGCTGTCCGGCGCCGCTATCTCTCGCAACATCCAGCCATGAGGCCCCTGGAGGACCCGGAAGATAATTTCACGCTCGTAAACCGGAGCCAGGGCAGCGATAGCGTCCGGATCACCCATTAATTTCAGCATCCGAACCCAGGCATCCATGAGGTCGCTGGTCATTGACGCGACTGAAAACCCAGGGTTGCTGTCGATACGGCTGGCAGGTTTGGGCAGGTCACTGAACAGCGCTGATAACACCACTGGGTCGAGCGTCAGACTGACCGCCAGGTAGGGCTCTCCGGATTCGGCAGGATGTACCGAGCCCACAGCGGGTAACTCGATAGACATGACAAAGTATGTCGCAGGGTCATACCTTAAGGTTCTGTCCCCTACCGTCATGCTCTTACTGCCTTGCAGGATCACATTGATCATCGGGTCATAGACCGCTGCGAGCATGTGCTCAGGAATTTCCCCCTGAACCATGGCCACACGGGGGATGCCCGTTTCGGTACGGCGATTTTCAGCAGTGGCCGCGAGTGACCTGAGTTCGTTCAGTTGATTGTCCATACAGGCATGCTGAGGCCAGGTGCCAGCAGCCTGCAAGCGAAAAGCACAAACAGGCAGGTTTGGAGCAGGAACAGGTACGTTCCTGGCAGGACCGATAAGTACTCTGGTCATACATTTGAATGACAGAGGAACAGCATATGAGCGTAATCGTCATAACGGGCGGCAGCCGCGGCATCGGTGCCAGTGCCGCCGAGCATATAGCTCAGCGTGGTCTGGGGGTCATCCTCACTTACAACGCTCATCCAGAGGCGGCCGCAAAGGTGGTCGAACGCATCGAAAAGGCGGGTGGCAAGGCGGTAGCGCTCAAGCTTGATGTATCCGACGTTGGCAGTTTTGAGGCGTTTCGCCAGTCAGTGGTCGAGACGTTGCACGAGACTTGGGCTGTCACCACGTTGAGCGGGCTGGTGAACAATGCCGGTTACGGTTTGTTCAATCCCTTGGCAACCGTCAGCGAAGCGCAGTTCGATGGACTGTTCAAGGTGCACCTTAAAGGTCCGTTTTTCCTCACTCAAACATTGCTGCCGCTGTTGGCGGAAAACGCCAGCATCGTCAATCTGACCAGCGCCACGACGCGTGTAGCCACCGCCGGCGTTGCACCTTATGCGGCATTCAAAGGTGGGCTAGAGGTGCTGACCCGCTATATGGCCAAGGAATTTGGCGGGCGGGGTATACGGGCCAATGCCGTATCACCCGGTGCCATTCGTACTGAGTTGGGCGGGGGATTGAACGACGAGTTCGAAGCGATGCTGGCCGCGCAAACTGCGCTGGGCAGAGTCGGCGAGCCGGATGACGTCGCGCGCGTCATTGCAATGTTGCTGTCGCAGGACAGCGAGTGGATCAATGCTCAGACCCTCGAAGTCGCGGGCGGCTACATCATCTGAACCCAGAAGGATTTTGTCATGCTGGATCACGTCTTTTTATCCGTGAGCGATATCAGCCGCTCCGTACGCTTTTACGAAGCAGTGTTGACGCCGTTGGGTATCACTGCGCGTCTGGACTACGACGGTAAGGACGGCCCGCCGGGGCATCCTGACTTGAAAGGCTTTGGCGCCAGGGGGCGAGTGTTTTTCTGGTTGCGCGAAGGGATCGTCGAAGGGCGTGCCGCTCACGTAGGTTTTGTTGCAAACAATAAAGCCGAGGTGGACGCGGCCTACAGTGCAGCCATGAAGCAGGGCGCCGTCGACAATGGTGCGCCTGGTGCCCGTTTGCACTACGACCCCGATTACTACGCTGCCAATGTGCTGGACCCTGATGGATACAGCCTGGAATTCGTCTATAAAAAATGGCAGCACACCCAATGAGCACTCTTCTGATCTACGGAGCAACAGGCTACACCGGCCGCATGGCGGCAGAGCGGGCGAAGGCGCTTGGTCTGAATTTTGAAATCGCCGGGCGCAATCATACCCGGCTGGCGGCACTGGCAGCGCATCTGGGCGTACCGTTTCGTGTGTTCGATGCCGATGTTGATGCCGATAACTCATTGTCTGGCATCTCGGTATTGCTCAACTTCGCGGGACCGTTTGCGTACACAGCTGAGGTATTAATGCGCGCCTGCATCAGGGCCGGGGTCGACTATCTGGACATTACGGCCGAGATCAACGTGTACCGTGTGGCAGAACGGTTAGGCGCTGAGGCCGCTTTACAGCAGGTCATGCTGTTGTCAGGCGTCGGATGGGATGTAGTGCCAACTGATGCGCTGTCGGTGCAGGTGGCCAAGCGTGTTGAGCAGCCTTTTACACTGAGCATTGCACTTCAGGTGCCAGGCTCAATGTCTCGTGGATCAGCCATGAGTGTCAGCGAAATCATCGGTGCGGGGGTGCTCGCGAGGGTCGCTGGGGAACTCGTTGCAACACCCGATGCGGCGCCCCGTCATTTTGATTTTGGTGAAGGTCCGGTTCTCTGCGTGCCACTCTCTTTCGGTGATCTGGTGACGGGCTGGCATTCGACCGGCATCCCTAATATCGCGATATTTGTGCATATTTCGGGGGACGCTTTTCCAGAAGGCGATCTGTCACTGTTGCCCGAGGGGCCCACCCCGGATCAGCGGGATGCGCATCGCGCCCGTGCAGCAGTTGAGGTCACAGGCAGCGATGGCGCCATTGCACGCTCAGTCATCGAAACCGTGAATGGCTATACCTACACGCCGCTGGCGGCAGTGGAAGCTGCACGGCGGGTATTGAACGGTGAGCGCCTGTCGGGTTTTGCAACACCGGCGAAGGTGTTTGGAAGTGGTTTTGCCGAGAGTATCGAAGGGACTCGGATCACCGATTTTTAAGGCTTGAGGCAGTTGTTCATGAGGCTGTTGCGAGCGCTTTGCTCACAACCTTCGCGGGCCTTGAGGGCTTGAATCGCGCCGCGTCCCGCGCCGGTGGCAGACCATACAGGCGCGCGTACTCCCGGTTGAATTGAGAGGCGCTTTCATACCCAACGGTGTAGGCGATGGATGTTGCATCTAGTGTGTCGAACAGCAACAACCATCGCGCCCTCAACAAACGCAGGCGCTTCTGATACTGAATCGGGGTCATGGCCGTTACCGATTTGAAGTGCCGGTAGAAGGCGGCCACGCTCATGTCTGCCATGACGGCCAGCGGCTCTACCCGAAAAGGTTCGGTGTAGTGATCGCGAATCCATTGAGTGACACGGCGGATCTGCATCATCCGGCCATCCGGCCGCGCGACATCCCGAAGAATCCCCCCTAGTGGCCCCTGTAACGCGCGGAACAAAATTTCGCGCTCAATCATCGGCGCCAAAATCGCAGCCTCATACGGGTGATCCATGAGCCGCATCATCCGCAGCCATGCGTCGATCATGTGCGCGGGTGCAAGCACGCCCTCGAAACATGCGCTTTGCGCCGCCCTTGGCGTTTTGCCTTCGTCCATCAACAGCCCAGCGATCACCTCGACGTCCAGCGTCAGGCTGACCGCGAGATAGGGTTGATCCACTGCATTTGCGTGAATCTGACCCGTAGCGGGCACATCGACAGGCACCAGGAAATAGTGGCCTGGCGAGTAACTGTAAACCTCTTCCCCGATTGACAGGGTCTTGGTGCCCTGAAGCACCAAATGCAGCATCGGTTGATAAACCTGGTTGGCACAGGCCTCGGCCCGCACCATCGCCACACGGGGCAATCCGGTATCGGTCCACTTGTCTTGTGCGCGCATCACGATGCTGCGCAGTTCTGCCATTGGTTTTTCCATGCCTTCCACCGTGAGCCAAACCCCGGGGCATAGCAAGCCAACTGATAAGAATAGGCAAGTATGTGCGACTAACCGGCAAACCTCGGTGGCTTCAATGCCCGAATACTGATGGCAAGCGGCTCGATGCCTTGCGGTTGTTTATCGCCTGACTGCACCGAAGCCTTCTGTCACGCAACGTCAAAAGGGCTGGTCATGAAACTCGAAGGAAAAATAGCAGTTGTCACAGGCGCATCGAAAGGCATCGGTGCCGGGATCGCCAAAGCTTTGGCCGCGCAGGGCGCAACAGTCATCGTCAACTATGCCTCCAGCAAGGCCGATGCGGATGTTGTGGTGGGCCATATCACAGAGCACGGCGGTTCAGCATTCGCCGTACAGGCTGACATGAGTCAGGCAACTGATGTTGTGCGGCTGTTTGAAACAGTCCGCACGAAGTACGGCTCCCTGGATATCTTGGTCAACAATGCCGGCGTCGCGGTGTTTCAGATGATCGATGACCTGACCGAAGAGGCCTTTCACAAACAATTCAATCTGAACGTGCTGGGCTACCTGCTTGCGGTACGTGAGGCCGTCAAACTGTTGGGGCCGACAGGCAGCATCATCAATATCAGCTCAATCCTGAGTACTGATCCCTACCTCGCGTCGAGTGTGTACTCAGCAACCAAGGGCGCAGTCGATACATTGACCTTCGCACTGGCCAGAGAGCTGGGGCCGCGTGGCATCAGAGTCAATTCGATTTTGCCGGGGCACACGAACACTCCAGCTACCGACGGCAATTTCGCCGGGGCGTTCGGTGAGAAACTTATTGCCGGAACTCCGCTGGGACGTTTCGCAGAGCCTGAAGACATCGCACCGCTGGCCGTGTTTCTGGCGTCTGCAGATTCGCACTGGGTGACAGGCGAATCCATCCGCGCAGCGGGCGGTGTGCGCGGTGTCGGTTACTAGCGCGACGGGTAAACCTTCAGGCCCACGCTGGCGTGCGCCTGAAGTGTTTGTTAGCGGGTAACCGGCCGGATCAGGCTTGGGCCATGCCGCCGTCTGCAAAGAGTTCGGTGCCATTGACGAAACTGGAGTCGTCACACGCCAGGAACAAAGCAGCCTTGGCGATCTCATCCGCTTCAGCGACTCGGCCCATCGGGATGAGGGTACCCAGATAGTCGATCATGCCTTGCTGCTGCGCCGGATCATCCCCCGCATACCCCAGTAAAGCAGGCGTGTGCACAGGCCCCGGGCTCAACACATTGACCCGGATGCCGGTGCCTTTGAGGTCAAGAATCCAGCTGCGAGCCAGATTACGTACCGCCGCTTTGGACGCAGAGTAGACGCTGAATGCCGCCGTGCCCGCGATGCTGGCGCTAGATCCTGCAAGAATGACTGACGAACCGCTGACCAGCAGTGGCAGTGCTTTCTGGACGGTGAATATCAGCGCTTTGACGTTCAGTCCAAACGTCTCATCCACTTGCTGTTCGGTGATCTGTCCCAAGGGCAGTAGCGTGCCACCGCCCGCGTTTGCATACAGCACATCGATTCGCCCTGCCTCGGTTTTGATCTGTTCGAACACATGATCAAGGATCGGCGATCCGGGTCGAGTCTGCCTGGATGTACGTGACGTTAGCGCCGATAGCGTTGTGCGCCGTTTTTAACGCCTCTGCGTCACGTCCGGTGATGTAGACATGTGCACCTTGTGCGGCGAACAGCTTGGCGGTTGCCAGGCCGATGCCTTGGGTGGCGCAGGTGATGAGTGCGATTTTGCCGTCGAGTCTGTCGGACATGATGAATACTCCTGGTGCCTGAAGAGCCTGGCCTGAAGGGTTCAGGTCAGTAACTTGGGGGGAGTCTAGGAGCGTCGTCTCTAGGGCAGAAGCCCGTGAAAATAGAGACATAATTCCTCTGGATGGATAATCAGACGTGTGTATTGCAACGGGTCCTTCAGCGTCGCTCAACGGCTTGGGTGCTACAACTTTCGTTGTTGAACAGCTCAACTGCCCAGTCGATAAAGGCATGCAATTTTGCGCTGGGGTGGCGCGCTCCCGGATAGACCAATTGCAGTGGATGGGGGGCAGGGGCCCAGTCCTCAAGTAACGGCACCAAACGCCCGGCAGCCAGGTGCGCCCGCGCGCTAAAACGAAAAATTTGCCCGATCCCCATCCCGGTCAGCACCGCTTCGGTCAGTGCCGTGCTCTCGCTCACGCAGAGGGCTGGCTGACCATTGACCTCGTATGTCTCATGACCTTTGGCGAAGTGAAGCGGCAGTGTCTTTCCGGTGTTCGAAAAGAAATAGCGAATCGTGCGGTGGTTTTGCTCAAGCGCTTGTGGGTGAGTCGGTATGCCAAAAGAGGCCAGGTAACCAGGCGTCGCACAGGTGACGAAGTCTGCATTGCACAAGTGGCGTCCAATCAGCGAACTGTCCGGTAATGCGCCGCCGCGAATGACACAGTCGACGCCATCGCCGATGAGATCCGCGGGGCGGTCGTTGACCCCAAGCAGCAATTGCAGGTCAGGGTAGCGGGCATGAAAATGCGGCAGTGCCGGGATAATGACCAGATTGGCCAGCGATGAACCAATGTCCACGCGAAGCCTGCCTCGGGGGCTGGCGCGTGCCTGACGTGCGGCGAGATCCATTTCGTCGAGTCCTGCAAGCAGGTTCAAGGCTTGCTCCCGGTAGGCTTCACCGGCCTGGGTAATAGTGAATGAGCGTGTACTGCGTTCGATCAGCTTGGTGCCCAGGTGTTGTTCAAGGTCCTGAAGCAGTTTGCTGACGGATGAGCGTGGAATGTTCAACGAATCGGCTGCTTTCGCAAACGAGCGGGCGTCAGTGATTCGGATGAAAACCCGTATGGCGAGAAGTTGATCCACAGCTGCGCTCCAGGAAAACTTTGAGGGATGGCTCACATTTCTCTAACATTCAAGTCGGTAGTGTCTCGATTTCTCGGGAGTCGAAATCAGCTTGGGCCTGCATGACCGCAGCCAAGTGGTCGAGCGTCCAGAGGTACAGGGCGTTGAAGGGGTGTTCAAGTGTCCTGCCCAGTTAGCTAAGCCAAGTTGATACGACCCATTCGGTCAGCAATCCCCGAGTGACAATTGAGGGCGATACGGCACATCGACTGAATGATTGCTAAGACCCAGTGAGTTGCCCGGCCAAGCCACGCATCCATCCCTCACTCCCGCTTCCAGGCCATCTCATTACCCGAAAGCATCGGCACCAGCGACCGATCACACATATCGGCCATGGACAACAGTTTCTGCGCTTCTTCGCGATCACCTGCCTGAATCAGTCGCCAGGCTTTGACGCGCATCCTCTGGCCGTGGTCATAAAGGTTTTCGGAGGCTCTGGCTATTCCCTCGTTACCTGAAGGCTTGTTCATGGAGTGGGTTCCTGCTGTGTTCAGTGGAGAGTCACAACACGGCGGCTTTCGCCAATGCGGATTCTGTCTAACGCCCGGTTTAATGCATCAAGGGCTTCAAGCAGTGCTTTAGCCTCGGTTTCTCTGCCATCTCCCCATAAACGTTCAGCCATTTTATTGAGCGTCAAAATGGATCGCTCGATGTCTGCAGCAGTAGCGGCTGCAGATGTTGCAGTTTGTTTCTTCGGCATTGTCACAACTTCTGCAGTTCTGGGTGGGCAGCCATCTAACTATCATTGATCCGCCTGGCTTGCCAGCACCCTTATGTATTCCATTGTTAATGAGGATATGTAAATGCCTGCTTTAGTGATTTGCCCGAACCGTCATGCGTACATCGATCCTGACGCCCGAAAACCATGTGCTACGCTCATTCGGGTTTGAATCTACCTTTCTTTTCAACAGGGAGTGCGCAATGAGAAGCATCATATCCACGTTAACAATCACCCTCGCAGCGCTAGTGCTCAGCGCCTGCGTCACTGGTGGATCTAATAACGGTGGGGAGTTTGAAATCCGTACGGGCGTGCTTGAGCAAGTTGAACTCACGCAAGTCAAGTCAAACCATGACAGTGGTATTGGCGCCATTGTGGGCGGTATCGCGGGTGCCGGTTTGGGCAGTTTGATCGGTGCAGGCACCGGGCGTGATGTGGCCATGGTGGCCGGGGCGCTGGCGGGGGCTGTGGGGGGTAATTACGCCGAGAAGCAAAATTACGACAAACCCCGTGAAGCGCAACAGCTCATTGTGCGTCTGAAAAGCGGTGTTCTGGTGTCAGTAACCCAGCCGGTTAACCCGGCCTTGGCGCCCGGCATGCATGTGTACATCGAAGGCTCCGGCAGCGGTGCGCGAGTTATTCCACAGAACTGATGTGCGCTGTTCGGGCGCACGATATTAAAAGCTCAGGGGCTGTGTGCCCCTGAGCTTTTTGCCAAATCAGTCACTGCTACAAATCCTCATTTCCTTCCTGCATCAGGTGCACCTGATAAATCATGCGTGCGCGATTTTTTGGCGTGCTATACCTAGTTCAAATCCCAACTTAAAAATTAAAAACATGCTCTCAATATTCCATCCCATTGATATGTATTCGTGGTTGATTCTAGTGTCGATGCTGCTGGTTTTGTGCCTGGCAGCGTTTGCAGGCAAGGTGGTGTGGGGCGGTAAAGCTGTTCGCAGTGCTGATTTCGATGATGAGCTAAAAGTTGTTTTAGGCTGCATCCTGTCGATGTTCGGTTTGTTGGTGGGTTTTATTCTTTCTTTTGCAATAAGCGGTTTGAACTCACGCATGGCCGCCGAAGAAAATGAAGCTGTCGCCATCGGTAATGCATTCCAGCGCACGACGTTGCTCACAGAGTCTCAGCAAGAGACCGCAGAGAAGCTGCTGGAGGAATACCTGGCCCTGCGGATTGCATTTTATGCCACCGATGATGACGCCAAACGCGCAGATATCCGTATGGAGTCCATCAAAAAACAAGCCTATATGTGGTTTCAAATCAGCAAGCTCGCGAAGGTTAACCCCAACCCGGTCATTGTGACCGTGCTTAATGCAAGCAGTGAGTTGTATGTGGCCCAACAAAAAACCATGTCCAGCTGGCGGCATCAGATACCGGTCGTTGCCTGGGCACTGCTTGTGTTGAGTGCGGTCTGTTCCAACTTTTTGATTGGCTACAATGCGCGGGGCAAGTCCGGGAGTAATGTGTTGGTGTGCATCATGCCGATTTTTACAGCGCTGGCATTGTTCATGATTGCGGAGATCGATGTGCCGGGCAAAGGCCTGATACGCGTGGCCCCCGATAACTTGAACGCCTTGATCTTGACCCTCGAACAAGGAGGGCTGACGTTCTAGTGGGCTGAAGTTGCCTGAGCGTGTCAGCGAGTCGCCCCCTCGAATCGCTGACCGATTGGCAGCCAGCCCCATTACCGGGTAACGTTAGCGCTCCAGTCCTTATCGATTTACGCCATGTCCTCGCTCAAGTTGCATCGCCTCACCATCCTCGGTTTGATCTTTTTCATTCTCGGCCTGCTCGGCGTCCTTTTCGCCCTGTACAGCATCTATACCGGGCCAAAGCCTACAGAGCCTGCCCTCATGCGCAGTCTAGTGCTGGCCGGGTGCATGCAGTTGACCGGCTGGGTACTGCTCAACCGCAATCGCTGGCGCATGATGTTCGGCAAATCGCGTAAGTAGTCGTTAGCCTGGCACCCTGTGGGAGCGGGCTTGCTCGCGATACAGGCAACGCGGTGTGCCTGTAACAACTGGTCGGTGCAATCGCGAGCAAGCCCGCTCCCACAAGGTGGAGTTCTATATGCCGCGTTAAAAAAGCAACTCAACCCAGCACAAGGCGGCCCTCAAGCATCTCTTTGAGCACCACCGCCTCATTGTGTGATTGATCCTTGGCCGCATAGATCAGCGTGATGTCGCCTTGCTGCGCCTGTTGTTGGAGTTGCGACAGCGCGGGGTTGTTCTTGAGTTCTTCGCAGTAGCGCTTTTTGAACTCAGGCCATTTTTCAGGTGCGTGCCCGAACCATTGGCGAAGTTCGGTGCTGGGCGCGACCTCCTTGAGCCACAGATCAATGTGGGCTTTTGCCTTGGCCACGCCCCGTGGCCAAAGCCGGTCGACCAGAATGCGCTGGCCATCCGTGTCACTTGGGTGTTCATAAGCCCGCTTCAACATGACGCTCATGGCGTCCTCCCTGTTCACGCGACAAGACACATAGCGTAGCAGGGCAGGGTGCGCTTACGTGCAGTAGATCATGTCGTATGTACAGTCTCCACGCTCGCATGCAGGGTCTTCCAATGGCAACTGTTGTCACCAAATCCTGTAGTCGCTGCCAAGGCACGAAGGCTGCGATGAGTGCTTTCACATCCCATCGCAGCCTTATACATCGTCAGCGCTTAAAAGCCGGGCCTTTAATCAGACGCTACCCACCAGTTTCGATTCGTTCATTCGGCGCTTGTACGCACTGTCCCGGCTCGCCAGCCAGTAGTACAGCGGCGACGTCACCAGCAGCCCTACGATCCAGGACAAATCCGCCCCGTCGAGGTGTGCGGAGATCGGACCGACGTACAGCGGAGTGTTCATAAACGGGATCTGCACCGCAATGCCGATGGCGTAGGCCAGCAATGCCTGCGGGTTGTAGCGGCCATAAATGCCACCGTCGACGCGGAAGATCGAAGCGATGTCGTATTTGCCTTTGTGAATCGCATAGAAGTCGATCAGGTTGATCGCCGTCCACGGCACCAGGACCACCAACAGCACCAGCACCATGTCGACGAAATGGCCGATAAAGTCTTTCGAGGCGAAGACCGCCGCAATCGCACATGCCGCCAGTACCACGGTAGAGATCAGCGCTCGGCTTTTGGCCGTCGGAATCCAGCGATAAGCAAAGGTCTGAATCAAGGTGATAAGCGACAGCACGGCGCCGTACAGGTTGAGGGCGTTGTGGCTGATCACGCTGAGCAGAAACAGCACCAGCATCAACGGGCCAATCGCGCCGGTGGCGAGTTTCACGGCGTCCATGGTGTCCATCCCGACCGGCGTAGCGAGCACGGCCACCGCACCAAAGATGAAGGACAGGCTGGAGCCCAGCACCGAGCCCATGTAAGTGGCCCAGAAGGTGGACGCCACCGGCACATCCGCCGGGAGGTAGCGCGAGTAGTCAGACACGTACGGGGCAAACGCGATCTGCCACAGGGCCGCTAGCGACACAGTGGCCAGCCAGCCAGAGATGTTGAACTCGCCGCGGGTCAGAAAGTCGGTGGTCTGGATGTGGGTGAAGATATAACCGAAACCCAGCACGATACCGGCGCCCAGCACCCAGGTGCCGATGCGGTTGAGCACGTGGATAAAGCGGTAGCCGATGATGCCGATGATCCCGGAGCCGATGGCGCCGATCACGATCCCGACCGGTACGGGCACCGAGTCGACCACGCCATGCAGGGACTTACCGGCAAGCACGATGTTGGAAGCAAAGAAGCCGATGTACATGACGCCGGCGATCACCACCACCAGCAACGCGCCGAGAGAGCCGAACTGGGCGCGGCTCTGGATCATTTGCGGGATGCCCATTTGCGGGCCCTGGGCTGAGTGCAGCGCCATCAGCACGCCGCCGAGCAAGTGGCCGACCAGAATGGCGACAATGCCCCACACCAGATTCAGGTGGAACAGTTGCACACCCAGTGCGCCGGTCACAATCGGCAACGGCGCGATATTACCGCCGAACCACAGGGTGAAGAGGTCTCTTACCTTTCCATGGCGATCTTCCGGGGGCACGTAGCCAATCGTGTGCTTTTCGATGAGTGGTGCGGAGGATGTTGCAGTGGTGACCATGATGAACTCCAAGGCAGGAAGAGTACGTGGGCGTACTTCGCAGTGCGCTTTCAGGGCAGCGCTTTGTTGTTGGAGTGATCATCTGTAATGGTGGCAGGCAGGTAAATTAGTAAGTTTGTTGCTATAGACCTTAAAAAATATAGCTCATACCTTTTTTTGCTCCGGTATGTTGCATACACCGCCAACGCTGAAAAAAACGGCTTTTTCCTGCACTTGTTTGGGGCGAAACCCCACGTTTATCGAGGTTCCGATGGCTGCCTACAACCTGCGCCAACTCAAATATTTTATTACCACGGCCGAATGCGGGAGCGTCGCAGAGGCGTCACGCAAGCTTTATATCGCCCAGCCTTCGGTGTCTACCGCCATCAAGCAACTGGAAGACAGCTTTGGCGTGCAGCTGTTTATTCGTCACCACGCCCAAGGCGTTTCGCTGACGCCCAGCGGCGCGCGTTTTTATCGCAAGGCGCAGGAACTGCTTCGCGTGGCCCATGAATTTGAGCAAAACGCCTTGGCGGACAATGATGTGGTGTCGGGCCAGATCGACATCGGCTGCTTTGAGACTGTCGCGCCGCTGTACTTGCCGCGCCTGATTGCGGGGTTCAAAAAGCGCTGGCCGGGAGTGGAAATACGCATTCGCGACGGCGAACAGCAAGAGCTGGTGCAGGCGCTGACGGCGGGCAGCATCGACATGGCCATGCTTTTCGAACACGACCTGGGCGGCAGTATCGAAACCACGCCATTGATGCCGCCGCAGCAGCCGTACGCGCTGTTACCGGCGGACCACCGCTTTGCGCAGCAAGCCAAAGTGTCGTTGGCCGACCTGGTACTGGAACCGATGATTTTGCTCGACGTGCTGCCGAGCCGGACCTACTTCGTGAGCATCTTCGAAGAGCGCGGATTAACCCCGAACATCGTCTTCAGCTCGCCGTCGATCGAGATGGTGCGGGGCATGGTCGGCAGGGGATTCGGGTTCTCGATTCTGGTCACCAAACCCTTTACCGAATACACCTACGACGGGCAGAAACTGGTGTGCATTCCCTTGGCCGAAACCGTCACCGGCTCCGGGCTGTCAGCCGTCTGGCTGCGCCGGGCGCCGCTGACCAAACCGGTGCAATTGTTTGTCGATTACTGCCGCGAAGAACTGGCCAGAGTCCTCAGCTAACCTCACGGCCCAGTAGGAGCGAGCGTGCCTCGCGATCTTTTGATCTTTAAAAAGATCGCGAGGCAAGGGCAAAACTTAAACCCGAATAGAATCCAGCATCCGCAGCAGCATCGCATCACACCCGGCCAGTTGAGTCACGCTCACAAACTCATCGGGCTTATGCCCTTGGTCCATGCTGCCCGGACCGCAGACCACCGTGGGGATGCCCACGGCATCGAATAACCCGCCCTCAGTGCCAAACGCCACCGTGCCGAATTCCCGAGACCCGGAAAACGCCGCAATCAACTCGGCCGCCTGGCTGCGCTCATCGGTGACCAGCCCCGGGTACGCTGACAACTCGGTAAAACGGATCGCACTCTGCGCACTCACCGCCTTCATGCGTGGCAGCACGTGCTGCATGGCATAGGTTTGCAATGCCTCGGCCACTTCACCCGGATCCTGTGATGGCAAGGCGCGAATCTCAAAGTCAAAGCGGCAATCGGCGGGCACGATATTCAGCGCCTTGCCTCCGGCAATCACCCCGGTCTGCACGGTGCTGAAGGGCGGGTCAAAGCGCGGATCCTGGCGCTCGCGCAACTGGCGACCGAGGCGGCCCAACTCGCCAATCAACTCGGCAGCATGCTCGATGGCATTCACGCCATAGGGGGCATAGGCCGAATGGCAGGCTTCGCCGTGTACATCACAGCGCATCGCCAACTTGCCTTTATGCCCGAGCACCGGCTTGAGTTCTGTCGGCTCGCCAATAATGCACAGCATCGGCTTGACCGGGCGCTGCTCCAGCACGCTGAGCAACGAGCGCACGCCCAGGCAGCCGACTTCTTCGTCATACGAGAGGGCAATGTGCACCGGTATACGCAACGGCGTCTGCACCAGCGTCGGCACCAGTGCCAACACGCAGGCGATATAGCCCTTCATGTCTGCCGTGCCCCGGCCAAACAGCTTGCCGTCGTGTTCGGTCAGCTCGAACGGCGGCGTTGTCCAGGGCTGGCCATCCACCGGCACCACGTCGGTATGCCCCGACAGCACAATGCCGGGGCGCTCACTCGGGCCAATGCTGGCAAACAGATTGGCCTTGCTGCGTTCTTCGTTGTGAACCAGCTCGCAGCTCACGCCAAAACCTGCCAGGTAATCGCGTACAAACTCGATCAAATGCAGGTTGGACTCGCGGCTTGTAGTGTCAAACCCCACCAGCGTGTGCAGCAGTTCGCGGCTGCGGCTCATCGATCATCTCCCGCCACGCCGTAACCAGGGGAACGATCAGGCGCGAGGGCGCGGTCGATGTAATCCTGGACCTGCGGGCGGTAGGCGTCCCAGAGTTTTTGCAGCTCACCGATGGGGTTTTCATCGGCCCAATCCACCCGCAGGTTGATGATCGGCCAGGTCAATTCGCCCACCACCACCAACGCGGCAGAATGCACCGGGCCCGCTTCACCGCCGGCGGCAATAGCCGCGTGCATTGCGGCCAGCAGGCGGTCGGCCAACTGACCTTCGCCTTGCTCAAAGGCCTGCACCATCGCGGCAATCACTGTGCGGTCAGCGAGCATGTTGCCCGCCGCCACACACTGTTCGCCCGACAGCGCATTGTGCGTGCCCAGGGTTTCGCTGCCGCTGAAGTGCACGCTTCGGCCCTGATGATCAATCGCCGTCAGTTGCCGGTACTGGCTGTAGCCGTTGCGGGTCAGCGCCGTGTCGATGGCCGCGCCGGGCGCGAGGCCTTGCTCCAGCAGGTCGAGCACATCCGGGCCCAATGCCGGCAGCGTGATGTTCTGGGTCGACACCGCCCCCACGCCGGGGCGCAGCCAGGGGCAACGGGCGCCCACGGCGATGCTCGATGAGCTGATGGCGATGCCCAATTGGCCGGTTTCTGCGCAGCGGGCGACGATTGAAAAGGTCATGGCGAGCCTCCTTACTCCGGGATAACCGCGATCACGTCAATTTCCATCAGCCACTGCGGCTGACCCAGCGCCGACACCACCAGCCCGGTGGAAATCGGGAACACGCCCTTGAGCCATTTGCCGACTTCCTGGTACACCGGCTCGCGGTAGCGCGGATCGGTCAGGTAAGTGGTGGTTTTAACAATGTGGCTCAGGTCGCTGCCGGCTTCTTCCAGCAGTTGCTTGACGTTGCGCATGGCTTGCTCGGCCTGGGCACGCGGGTCGCCGAGGCCGATCAGGTTGCCCTCGAAATCGGTGCCCACCTGGCCACGGACATACACCGTGTTACCGGCACGCACGGTCTGGCACAGGTCGTTGTCCAGGCTCTGGTTCGGGTAGGTTTCTTTGGTGTTGAACATGCGGATGCGAGTGTGAGTAGGCATCAAAAAAACTCCAGTAATAGTTAATCAGGCGCTGACAGGTGATTGCCGAACAACCGGTGCGGCGTCGCGGTATTCAAGGTATTGGCGCTGGATGCTGATGTGATCGGCCACGTATTTGGCGTCGTGCCAAACGCCCCAGATAAACGACGAGCCACGGCGTGATTGCCATGGCAAACCGAGAAAGTAGATCCCCGATTCACTCGACACACCGCGCTGGTGCTGCGGCTTGCCAGCAGCGTCAAAGGCATCGACTTGCAACCAGCTGTAGTCCACGGCAAAGCCGGTGGCCCAGATAATCGAAGTGATCCCGGCGGCGGCCAGGTCCAGTTGCAGAATCGGGTTTTTCACGCAGTCGGCGTCCGGGAACACCCGGCGGGCCTCTGGCTCCAGCGGCAAGTCGAGGCCATTGCGCTCGATGTAGGCGTCTGCCGCATCCAGCAGTGCCAGGTAGTTTTCATCGCCGCGCTTGAGGTTTTCCAGCAGGTTGGGCTGGAAGCTGGCGACGCCGTTGTTGAACGCCTGGGTCAGCCCCACCAGGATCATGCCTTGCTGGGCCAGCTCACGAAAATCGATGGTTTTGCCACCGTGGGCGCCGCTGACGGCAATCGTCACGTGCTCGCGGCCCGGCTTCATCGCCGCCTGATCCCATTCGCCCAGCACCCCCAGCCACCAGCAGAAATCGCGGTTACGGTAGGCGCGGGGAGGGCGGTCGTGAGCTCCCACCGACAAGTACACCTGGCGCCCGGAGCGTTGCAGTTCATCAGCGATCTGCACCCCGGACGAACCGGCGCCCACCACCAGCACGGCGCCCCCAGGCAGTTGCGCCGGGTTGCGGTAATCCGCTGAGTGGATCTGATGCAGCGCGCTGTCTTGCGGGGCAATGGCCGGGATCACCGGCTTCTGGAACGGGCCGGTGGCTGCAACCACACGCTTGGCGTCGATCACGCCTTCGCTGGTGTGCACGGTAAAGCCCGGACGGCCGACATTGCGCACCACCGAGAGAACATCCACACCGGTGCGGATCGGCGCATTGAACTTGCGTGCATAGGCTTCAAAGTAATCGGCGACGCGTTCTTTGGGGGCGAAGCCATCGGCGGCCACGTCATCGAATTCCAGGCCGGGGAAACGGTCATGCCAGGCCGGGCCGTTGGCGACCAGCGAATCCCAGCGACCGGTGCGCCAGCGTTCAGCGATACGACTGCGCTCCAGCACCAGATGAGGCACACCTTGCTTGCTCAGGTGCTCACTCATGGCCACACCCGCCTGGCCAGCCCCCACTACCAAGGTGTCTATTGTTGTTGTCGCTAACGTCATGTCTCTGTCCTTGCGTAATGCAGTTGGATTCAGTTCGTGCATGACTTCAAGGCTAGGGGGAGGGCTGTTTTAAATAAAATATTATTAAGCTGGGATGTGAGCATAAATATCAGATACAGAGACCTGATCCATGCCCGTAGGAGCCACTGTGTAGCTGCGCCATAGTGTCAGATTGCTAAAAACCTTCAGCATCCCCCAATCGGTTCCCTCTCCTTCGGGAGAGGGCTAGGGTGAGGGGCTTTTGATCTGATGGTGTCTTGAAATGTCAGGGTCAAAAGATCGCGAGGCAAGCTCGCTCTTATCAAACATGAAATAAGTGATTGATTCTAAAGACTCTGTAGGAGCGAGCTTGCTCGCGATCTGTTGATCTTGATCTGGCTTTTGATCTTGATCTAAGAGGCCCCGTTAAACCACGCTGGCCGAACGCAGGTTTTGCGCAGAGGGTAACCCGGCAGGACGCCGGGTTAGCCGCGACACGGCCAGGGATGGCCGATCGCGGCGGCCCTCTAAGCAAGGCCTGTGGCGAGGGCATGCCGAGCCTAAGCGAGGCACCGAGGGGTTGGGGCAAAAAGCGTTTGGCCACTTTGCGCTTTTCAAAGTGGCACGGCGTAAGGCCGGAACCCTAAGTGGCCGTTGCCGCAGCAACGGATATGTACAAAAAATCAAGGCCTCTCACCACGCCTCTCCCGAAGGAGAGGGAACCGATTGGGGGATGCTGAAGATACTCGCTGTCCTGTTTGCTGCGCGACAGCGCGGCGTCGAAGACGGGGCGGCCCCTCCTACGCGAGCAGGGGGCGATTCTTATGCCTTTAAGCTATTTAAAAAGCTTTTTTTAGTCTTGGATGAGCCATCAAAACGCCCTCTATAGTGTCGGCCTTTCCACCCCCACCCACCAAGATTGCAGGTCGTTTCATGCCGTCACGTTTTCTGTTCGCTGCACTGTTTCTGGCGCTTGCCGGTTGTGCCAGTGCACCTCCCGTTGCCGTCCACACCAAAGACCCGGCCAGTTCATCACTGCACGGCGACCCCACGCGACCTGCCCAGGCGCAATGGCTGCGCACGGAGCTGTATTTCTCATTGGGGACGCTGGGCGGCAGCGGCGCTGACGTCATCAGCCCGCAGCGCTGGACAGAGTTTTTGGACAAGGAGGTCACGCCACGCTTTCCGGACGGCTTCAGCGTGCTTGAAGCCTACGGCCAATGGCGCGACCATGGCGCCCCCGAGCCGGAGCGGCTGAGCACCAAGGTGATCGTCATCCTGCACGAAGGCACCGCGCAGCATGAGCAGGACATCGAAGCCATTCGCCTGGCCTGGAAGCGCATCACCGGCGATCTGTCTGTATTGCGCCTGTCACAACCGGCGCAGGTGTCGTTCTAGTGTGAGAGTTGCTGATTGTCGTCCAGACGTTCGGCTGTCCAGTCCGGGTCGCTGGCCCGGACCGGATTGACCACTTGCAGCACGGCATAGCCGAAGCGTTCCTGGAACAACCGGCCGATGGTGGCCAGCGCTTCACGGTTGGCGCTGTTGTCGGCATGGATCAGGATCATGATGCGCGACGCCAGCTTTTCTGGCTTGCCGGACGGCCCGCGCCATTGCCCGTTGACCTTGTACCAGCTCAGGCCATCCGGGAAGCGTGGCGTTACCTCGGCAGATAAAAACTCATCCCACGCCTGCGGGTCCACCGCAGCAAAGTACAGCTCACTGCGCACCATGGCGCGGCCATCAAGGTCGCCCGCCAGCGGTTTTTTGTCTCGCGTGACGCCCACGGCGACCACGGCGGCAACCACCAGCAGCAGCGCAAACACGCCCCATTTTTTCATAACAGCTCCTCAGTCGATGACGGCTTGATGCTGGTGTTGCCCAGCAACGCCAGCAAAATCGCGCCCAGCACCAGTACGGCAATCCCCAGCAGCGCGCCGTAACCAACGAACACCACGCTGGAATACAGCATGTACAGGCATAGCGAGAAAAACAGCAGCGGCAGCACCGGGTACAAAGGCACTTTGACCGGTCTTGGCGCATCGGGAAACTTGTGCCGCAAGATCAACAGGGCCAGGGTGCTCAGGCTCAGAAACAGCCAGTACACCGGGGTCAGGTATTCCACCATGGTGTTAAAGCCGCTTTGCGAAAAACTGCCAAACAGCACCAACATCAGCGATACGGCACCAATCGCCAGCAACGCCCGACGTGGCACCCCATGGCGTTTGTCCCACACCGCGAGGCCGCTCAGTTGCGGCACTTGCCTCGCCGCCGCAAAGGTGGTGCGGGCACCCACCAGCAGGGTTGAGTTAATGCTGGCAATCGCTGAAATACCCACCACCAGCAGAATCAGGCCGACACCGGGGGCACCAAATGCCCGGTTCAGCAGTTCGACACCCGGCGCCTCGCTGGCCGCCAGCCCCTCGTAGCCCAGCCCCTGAATAAAGGCCCAGTTCAAGGCCAGATAAATAGCCAACAGCAGGCTCAGCGCGCCGAGCATGGCGATGAACATACCACGCCGCCCATCACGCACCTCAGCCGACAACGTGGCCGCATCGCTCCAGCCACCAAAGGCCAGAAAAACAAAAATCATCGCCGCTGAAAAACCGGCAAAGCCGGTTTGCTCAGGCACCGCCAGCACTTTCGGCACCTCGGGTACAAAGTCCTGCCAGGCCAACCAGCCACCTGCTGCCGCAATGCTCAGAAACCCCAGGGCGAGCAACACCACCAAGGCTGTCTGGGTCAGAAAGCCGATCTCACGGCCGAGCAGATTCAACAGCACCAGGGCGATGATCACCCCGGCGGCAAACAGCCCGGAACCATAAGGCCCGAGCGGCAGAACCGCGTTGACGTAATCGGCAAACATAAAGGCTGAAAGCGCGATCCAGCCGGTGTGCATCACCGAAAAGCGCGACCAGGCAAACAGCATCCCCACGCGCTCGCCATAGGCCAGACGCAAAAAATGGTAGTCACCGCCGGGGTGCGGAAACGCCGTAGCCATCTCTGCAAAGCACAAGGCGCCCGCCATCGACAGCAGCCCGCCGACGATCCACACCCAATAAAAATGGTCGCTGCCCACATTGAGCGCGACCGTGGGTGCGGTTTTCAAAATATCGGTGGTAATCACCATGCCGAGGGTGACCAGTAATGCCTGGAAAACCGGCAAATGGCGCTGAACACCGGCAATGGCAGATACGTCTTCGCTCATAAAGTGTTCCCCAAAAGCCCGAATCCCCTGTAGGAGCCAACTTGCTCGCGATCTTTTGATTTTTTAAAAGCTCGCTCCTACAGTCGTTTATAGGCGCCCCCGAAATTTAAAACGCGTAAGTAAGACGGGTGTAGTAGTACGCGCCATTGGTGCCGATCGGCGACAGCACGTCATACGGCAGGTTGCCCCCGTAGTTGATCTGCGAGTTGGAGCGGTCCGGGTATTTGTCGGTCAGGTTGGTGCCACCCACCGCGATGTCGAACGCCGGGGTGAATTTGTATTGCGCTTCAGCATCCAGTTGCCAGACCGCGCCGTAGGTTTGCGTCGGCCAGGAATCGCCAAAATCGAACACGCGGGTGGTTTTGCCCTGACGCGTCAGGCGGCTCATCAGCCCCCAGTGCTGGTTGGACCAGTTGGTCGAGAGCACGATGCGGTCCTTGGGCGCCGCGTCGGTCAAGGTGTTGCGTTCCTCGACACCCACCAGCGCATCGCTGCCGATGCCCAGGCCCGACAATTGCGAAGGTGTGCCACGGGTCTTGGTGACTTTGGTGTGGTTGTAGGTGTAGGCACCGGTCACGCCCCACACGCCGTCGAACAGCGGCTGGTGGTAGTTGAGCACCAACTCGGCACCGTTGGTGCTGGTGTCGGCGGCGTTGGTGAAGAAGCTCACGTCATGCACGCCCGGCACACCAAAGTTGTCGTTGATGTACTGCTCCAGTGCGTCGCTGCCAATCCGCTGAGACAGGGTGATGCGGTCTTTGACGGCGATATGGAACACGTCCAGCGACGCATCAAAGCGGTCGTTGAGCTGAGCGGTCAGGCCGAGGCTGAAGTTTTTTGAGGTTTCCGGGTCGAGCTTCTGGGCCCCGAGGGCGCGGGCGATCGGGCTGTTGACCGGCAAAGTGCGGATGTCGGTCAGCACGCCGTTGTCACCGTAGTTGGTGGTGGTGTTCTGGAACCCGACCTGTGCCAGCGACGGCGCGCGGAAGTTGTTCGACACCGCACCTCGCAAGGCCAGTTGCTCAGTCAGGCGGTAGCGCCCGCTGAGCTTGCCGGTGAGTTTGCTGCCCGCGTCGTCGTAATGCTCAAAGCGTGTGGCCACGTCGACAAACAAACGGTCGGTGAGGTCGCCGGACAACTCGGCGTACGTACCGAACACATTGCGGTCCAGGTTCACCTCTTCGCTAGGGCGCAGGCCGTTGGCGCCGTCGGCACCGTTGCCGAAGTAAGAGGCCTGATCACCGGCAAACGTCAGGTAGTTTTCGTAACGGTATTCACCGCCCACGGCCAGCACGAACGAGCGATCGGCAAAACGTACTTCGCGGCTCAAGTCCAGGTTGGCGGTGGTCTGGCGGAACTCATAGTCGCCGGTGTTAAAGCGGGTTGGCGAATCAGCTCCGAGGCTGGGGTTGAAGGTGCGCTGGGTTGAGCCATCGAAGCGGTTGCGCCCGTGGGTGAGGCTGCTGTCGTAGTCCCAGTCATCATCGAGCATGCCTTTAAAGCCTGCGGTCAAAGACAAGTCTTTGTTGTCGCCAAGGGACTGGGGGAGGTAGCCGTTGGGGTAAAACTCCGGGTGCTCGGAAGCTTCGCGGTAAAAATCCGAGCCGGTGGTATGGCGCTCGTTGTAGGTGCCGAACGAGTAAGCTTTGCTGTCGCCAACAGGCAGCTCAGAGTTGAACCACACGTTCACATCCCGCGCGAGACCATCGCCCATGGCGAAGTTGCGTTGCCCTGGAGTGTCAGCGAAACCGTCATAACCGGCGCGGTTGGTCGGGTTGCGGTCCTTGTATTCGGTGCCCACGCGGATAAACCCGCCGTCTTCACCCAGGCGGGTGCCGATCTTGGCTGAAGTCTGGCTGCTCTGGCCGTCTGTGATGCGCTTGTCGATGGCGTTTTCACGGGTGTGATACGCGCCATACGTGGTGGACACTTCGCCGCCTTCCGGAGCGTCATCGAGAATGATGTTGATCACCCCGGCAATCGCGTCGGAACCGTATTGGGCGCCCGCGCCGTCGCGCAGCACTTCAATGCGTTTGATGGCGCTGATCGGGATTGAGTTGAAGTCCACTGGCGCCGTACCGCGACCGATTTTCGACGAGTCGTTGACCACCGCCGAAGTGTGTCGACGCTTGCCGTTGACCAGCACCAGCACCTGATCCGGGCTCATGCCACGCAATTGCGCGGCCCGCACGTGGTCAGCGCCGCCGGAGTTGGACTGGCGCGGAAAGTTGAACGAGGGCAGCAAGGTCTGTAATGCCTGGCCCAGCTCGCCGCTGTTGGCACCGGCAGACTTGAGGTCAGCAGCGGTCAGCACATCCACCGGGACCGGTGAGTCCAGCACAGTGCGGGCCTTGCCCCGTGTACCGGTGACCAGCACCGTGTCCAGACGCTCGCTGCTGTCGGCGCCGGGTGCCGGATCGTCGGCGTAGGCGGGCAGCAAAGTAAAGGTTGAGATCACTGCAGCCAGTAAAGAAAGTGAACGGTTATGCATATGCAACTCCTGAACTGCAGCTAATACTCGCCCGTTGCCGAGAACTTGCGTTTTCGGCATTAGCGTCGCGGCAGTACTGCTCTGTCGTTGTTGTTGAGTGTTGGTTGAGTGCGAAACGTGTTACTTGGCCAGCGGTATCCAGGACGCGGTGGCAATCCCTGATGTGTCCCCAAACGCAGGTAGTTTCTGCGCCAGATCGCGAACGTTCTTCACATCAAGGTCCAGCAACTGCTGACGGGTAATCAGCGTGGGTGGAACCAATACTTTTTGCCCCGGATTCTCGCCGGCAATCAGCATTGCCAGGCTGCGAACACTGATTGCCCCGGCCACTTGCGGGTTGACCGCTGCGGTCGCCACCCAGGCGCTGTCAGGTTCTTTCATGATCTGTATGTCGGCCGTGGAAATGTCGGCGCTGTAGATTTTCACTATGGAACTCAGGCCCGCCTCATCAACGGCAATTTTTGCGCCTTTGGCGAACTCGTCAAACGGCGCGAAAATCACGCTGATGCCCGGGTTGGCGCGCAACACGGCACTGGCCTGGTCGGCGACCGAGTTGGCAATCGGCGGGTTGAGCGTGCCAAAACGGGCCTTCTCGACAATGCCCGGATTTGCCGCCTTGACTTGGGTCCAGATCTCGTTGCGCAACTCCATCGGGGTAAAGCCGCTGATGTACACATACCCGGCATCGAACTTCGTGCCGTTGTCTTTAACTGCCTGCTCCAGCGCCAGGCGCGCCAGTGCGTGGTGGTCCTGCTCGACCTGAGTCACTTTCGGATTGTTCAGGTCGACGTCAAAGGTCACCACCTTGATGCCTTTGGCCACGGCTTTATCGATCGAGTCCTTGAGGGTTTCGGCCAGGCCCAGTTGCACGATGATGCCGTCGACCCCCAGGTCAATCGCCTGCTCGATCATCTCGCGCTGACTGGCCGCCTGTTGCCGCGCATCGAAAATCCGCAGCGTCGCACCCAGGGCTTTGGTCTGTTTCTCGACGCCTTGCAGATACGCCTCGGGGAAGTCGCCGGAAAACAGATAACCGACCATAGCAATCTGCACATTGCCTTTGTCGAAGGGCGCGGGGGCGCCCGGCAAGCCGGCTGCCTGCACGCCCAAAGCCGCGCCTGACAGCAGCGCACCGGCCAGAGCATGGCGGATGGCGCTTTTGATGGATGTGTACATAGGTGATCCTTGCAAGTAAGGGCGTCCAGATCAGCGCACGCGCTGTCCGACACCAAAGGTGAAAATCAGCGCCAGCACCAACACCAGTCCTTTGACGAAATCCTGGGCGTAATAGGGTGCGTTGAGCATCGTCAATCCATTGAGCAAGGTGGCCACCAGTAACGCGCCTATCAACGTGCCAAACGCGTTGGGTTTCTTCGCGCCCAGCACGGCAAAACCAATCAGCGCTGCGCCCAGTGCATCCAGCACCAGCCCGTTGCCGGAGCTGACATCGCCGCGCCCCAGTCGTGCCGCCAGCAGCAAACCGCCCACGGAGGCCAACAAGGACGACAGCACGTACGCCAGCAGTTTGTAGCGATGCACTGGAGCGCCCGCCAGGTGCGCCGCTTGCTCGTTGCCGCCGATGGCATAAAACAGCCGGCCGATGCGCGCCCGCTCCAGAAACAGCCACACGGCCAGCGCCGCGACAGCGGTAACCAGCACCGGCACCGGCACCGTGTCCCACAACCGCCCGCGCCCCAGCGCCAGAAATGCCGCGCTGAACACGCCTTCGGTTTCTTCGCCGTTGGGTAGCGTCATGCCTACCGCAATCGAGCGTCCGCCGGTGGGAATCAGTTGCACACCGATCACCAAAAACATGCTGCCCAAGGTGGCGAGAATGTCCGGCACGCGCATTTTGACGATCAGCCAGCCGTTAAAAAGACCGACCAAAGCCCCGCCCGCCAGGCTGATCAACACCGCCGGCACGGCGCCCCAGCCCAGCACCACCATCACGTAGCTGGCGATCATCAGGCTCATCGCCGCCACCGCGCCGATGGACAAATCAAGGCCGCCCACGGCCATGGTCAAGGTCACGCCAAGGGCCAGCAAGGCGACGATGGACACCGACTGCAAAATGATGAACAGGTTGTTGACCCGCAAAAAGGCCGGTTCGGCAATGCTGAAAAACACCACCACGGCGGCCAGCACCAGCAGCAGGCCATAACGGATCAACGCGTCCAGCACGCGCTTGGGCTTGGGGGCACTGCCCGGCAAAGAGGAAATCAAATCAGCCACGCGCACTACTCCCGGGCGTTGCGGTACGGTTTAAAGGGGAAGAGCAAGGGGTAGGGGGTGGAGCGTCACTGCCCACCAACTGCGCCACCAGCGTGGCGCGGTTCAGCCCGGCCCGGGCGTAGTCAGCGACCAGGGCAAAATCACGCACCACCAAAATTCTGTCGGCGATCTCCAGGGCCTCGTCCACGTCAGTGCAAATCACCAGCGTGGCCCGGCCTTCGCAGCTGTTACGCAGCAAATGGCCAATCTCGCGACGGGCGCGCACATCAACGCCCTGGAACGGTTCATCGAGCATCAGCACATGGCCGTTGCCCAGCAGCCAGCGGCCCAGCACGACTTTCTGCTGGTTACCGCCAGACAGCGTCTCCATGGGTAACTCGATACCCGCAGTCTTCACCCCCAGCGCGGACACGGCGTCTTCTACCGCCTGCGCCTCCAACCGGGTGTTGATAAAACCGTAGCGGGTAAAACGCTGCAAAAAGGGCAGGGTCAGAGTTTTGCGCAACGAAAAGCCGGGAATCAACGAGTGACTGGCGCGGTCTTCGGCGGCGTAAAACACCCCGGCTTTAACTGCGTGTTCCGGCGAATTGAACAGCCCGGCAACACCCTCCACGTGCAGCGTTCCGGCAGCCGGGCGACGCAAACCGAACAGCACCTCGGCAATTTCACTTTTGCCCGCGCCCAACAAACCGGTGAGCGCCACCACCTGGCCTTCGTGCAGGTTCAAATCAAACTCAGCTGAGTTCGCCGTAACCTTCGCTGCACGCAAACTCAGCACCTCGCGGCCCGCCGCACGCGGCTCAAAAGGCCGGGTGTCCGGCGCTTCACCGAGCATGGCGTACACCGCCTCGGTGAGTTGATCGGCAGCAAACTCACCGGCCAGCCTGCCGTCACGCAACACCACGGCGCGATCCGCCAGACGCTGCAAATCGGACAAGCGATGGGAGATATAAACAATCGCCACCCCGCGCTCGCGCAAGGTATCGACCAGGGCAAATAAACGCTGCGCTTCGGTATCCGAGAGAGCGGCGGTCGGCTCATCCAGAATCAGCAAACGGGGCTGCAAGGCAAAAGCCCGGGCCAACACCACCAATTGGCGTTCCGCCTGACCAAGGTGCTCAATCGGCTGCTCCAGCGGCAGATCCAGCCCCAGCCCGGCAGCGATTACCGAGGCACGTTGCAACACGCGTTTGCGCCCCAGCCAAAACCCGGCACCGGGTTGGCACAACTCATCCAGCAGCAGGTTTTGCGCCACGCTCAAACCCGGCGCAATCGCGTCATTGACGTGCTGATGCACCGCCACAATCCCGACCTCACGCGCCGCCAGCGGCGAATTGAAACGCTGCAACTGCCCGTCAACCAACAGCTCGCCCGCATCATGGGACTGGCTGCCGGCGAGAATCTTCACCAGCGTCGATTTGCCCGCGCCATTGGCACCCAACAACGCCACGACTTCGGCGGGGTAAATCTGCAAATCCACACGATCCAGGGCACGGTTGGCCCCGAACGATTTACTCAAACCGCGCACACGAATCAGCGGATCAGGCGCCACAGCGGCAGACGCGTTCATAAAAAGCACCGAAACAGAAGTCGCTGAAACATCAGCAAACACAAGACGTTGGGGCCGCGATTAAAAGCATTTCCCTAGGAACAATCCAATATATGTATCGAATATGAAATATCTTTTAGTTATATGAGGAAGCGCCCGAATGGGCGCAGAGGGGGGCTGTTCACCCTGTAGGAGCGAGCTTGCTCGCGATCTTTTGATCTTGATCTGGCGCTTGATCTAAAAGATCGCGGCCTCTCCTACGGGATGAAATAACCAATCACCGGCACAATCAGCAGCGTGCTGATCGCCATCGACAACACATTGCCAATGTAAGGGTGCATGTACTGGGGCAATCGCCGGGCAATGGCGTTGGCCAAAGGCGGGGCGACCAGAGCCCCCAGCACAGCGCTGGCGATCATCACCGTCGCGCTGGCGCCGTAGGTCAACACCGCCGCCGGAACCACTGACACCAGCGGCACATACGTGGGGTACCAGCCGAGTTTCTGCCATTGGCTGCGCCAAACAATCACGCCCAGCAACGAGGTGAATGCCTGTGCTGCGACCAAGTGCAGCAGTAAGCCGGAGCCATAAGCGGGGCTCAACGGGTTCAACGCATAGGCCAGTAAAACACCGGCCAACATTCCCAGGCTGGCCCACTCATTGCCAAAAAAAGGCGCTTCGGAAAAGTCTGCTAACACCCGGCGTAACGTCCAGATCACACCGTAGTCAGGCTTGGGCCTGGCGGCGGGCTTCTCAACGACGGTTTCGACCTGACTTTTGACCAGTACGGGCACACACCGGCACAAGCCAAAAGCCAGCGCACTGCCCAAAGCCATGCCCAGTACATTGCCAATCACAACGGGCAACCCCAACGGCAGGCAGACGAAGTTAACGATCAGCAGGCAACAAGGTGTGACCAGCAGGGCCCCGAGAACCGCTCCGTTGAGGGTGACTTTCCAGCCGCCACCAAACAGCAACACCATCGCGGCGGGCAAGGACACAAAGGCGGCAAACGTTGGCTGCCAGGTGTCGGCAGTCAACGTCCAGCCCCACAGTGCATTGCTCAGCGCCAATCCCAACAGTGAACTGGTGACAAGCCAGGGCCACAGCCCCGTGCCGTAGCTGATGCTGAACCCTTGCCACGTTTTGGCGTACCGACTGGCCCAATACCCCAGGGCGCCCCCAAGCAATAACCCCAACGAGGCGAACTCGTGCTTGTAAAAAGCGACCTCGCTGATATCGCCGATCACCCAGCGCAGCCAGGCCAGCGGTGAAGGCCAGTCGCCCAGCATGTCGGCATATCCGGGCCAGTAACCGGCTGCCGATGCTGAGTAGAACCACGATAAACCGCCCATCAAAGTCATGATTAGCAGCGCGCTGGCTACAAGCAAAACCAGGTAGCGCACTGACGCAGTGGAAGACACTCTTGGTGATAAAGACGACATGATGGCGTCCTCATCAGCGTGGAAGGAGAGGGTGGTCGGTATAACCGAGCATGGCGTCATACACGTCGACGCGGCGGTCGCGATGCAGGTCGTTCAAACTGTTCCAGATCGGCGCACTGCGTGCGCTGGTCAGATCAATATCGGCATAGAGAATGGTCTGCTCATCCGCTGAGGCCACCTTGCCGATGGGCCAGCCATTGGTCCCGGTAATCAGCGAGCAGCCCAGATAGCGTTCGCCTTGTTCCTCACCGATGCGGTTGGCGGCGGCAATAAACACGTTGTTAGCGTGAGCAGCGGTCATCGTCAGGTACGAGGCCATGCATTTTCCGCTGTCATCGAACAGAGGCGGTGGCGTCCAGATCCAGTTGTTCAAACTGCAGATAATGTCAGCGCCTTGCAGGCTCAACAGGCGCGGTACTTCGGGAAACCAGATGTCCCAGCAAATCAGCAGGCCGATGCGGCCAATGGGTGTGTCAAACACCGGAAAACCCAGATTGCCGGGAGTAAACCAGAGCTTCTCGCGGTTCCATAAATGGGCCTTGCGGTACTTGCCAATAAATCCGCCAGGGCCCACCAGCACCGCGCTGTCAAACAACTGCACACCGTCTCGCTCCGCCAGCCCTGCGGCCAGATACACCTGATGCTTTCGGGCAAAATCGAGCCAGGCCTGCATGCTCGGACCCTCGGGAATCAACTCGGCATGCAGGAAGGCTTCCTGGCGAGTGCCGAACAAATACCCGGTATTGGCCAACTCCGGCAGCACAATAAGATTTGCCCCGTTAATGGCCGCCTCGCGGGCCAATTCAAGGCTGTGCTCCAGATTGGCCTGGCTATGTTGAATGCCCACCTGCGGATCGAATTGCACAACCGCAACGCGCACTGCACTGACCGCTTCGTTCATGGCTGACACCTCTTTTTTATTGTTATGACCCGCTGGGTTGCGGGTCTTTAGTAAGAGGATTTATCAGTGCGAGTGTATGTCGGTTGTGTCCCCTTGGTGTGTAGTCCGTTGCCTTGCCTGCGGTGCTATATATCCAATTGGACTACGTCAGAAGGGAATTTAAACGGTTCGCTAAGGGCGCGTTTGGTACTCGGGATAGTCATCCATACAGAAGCCTCCGTTGAACTCGGCCTGCGTGGTGTTGCACAAGTTGATGACTGCATCAATTGCACCTCGCAGGCAGGGTTCAGTCCAGCCGGCATCGACAGAGAATGATTCACCGGCAAGGTAGAGACCTGATACATGCGCATAGTCGCGGTTGTATTTCATTAGGCTGACTGCTTCGTAATAAGTACCTGCGCGATACAGTTTGGCGCAGCCGAGCGCGTTCTTGTCCGTGATCCAGCGTTGAACAACAGCATTCTGAGCGTCGATGTAAGGTGAAATTGGGCTCTTTATGTTTGAGGCTCGCAGCAGGATGCGATCGAGTTCAGTGATGCATTTTGCGACCAGGGTCTTGTCATCAAAAGAGGCAAGTTTAGTTGCATCATCTTCCCAAGTGTAACTAAGCAAGATGCAATCGTAGGGATAAGCATCGTGATAGCGGTAGGCATATACATCGTGGACAAAGCTATCAGTGACGATAACTTGCGGGATTTTTTTGTTTTTAGATAAGAAGCTTTTTTTCAGTGGTGCGTAGACTTTACAACTGGTTTCCCAGTGAGCAGTTTTGTATGCATTGATGATTGAATAAGGCAACATGTTTTGGCTGAAGTTTTCCAGCTGGATATGGGTTTCAATGATCCAGGAAGGAAGGGTCAAGATGACTGAATCGAAATCTTCATGGCGTTCAGATTTTTCCTCCGAACTACTGACTTTCCAGTCGTAGGTTACGCGAAGTTGTCCTGAGTCCAGCTTGGTCAGTCGAGTCACTGAGGTGTCTGTCAGGAAGCCTGCACCTCGATTCCGGCAATGATCGTAGAAAGACAGTCCATTGACCGAGGTCTGCGTGAACATCAAGCATTCATCAAGTGCTGCCAGACCTAGATAACGGGGTGGCTCAAAGTCCAGATCTTTACAGTCCTTCAGCGAAGGAACACCTAGATATGGCGAAGGTATAGGATTGCCATCTGTGTCTACGCGACCATGCACTAACTGCAATTGGCTGCTGAAGCCGAAAATTGCAGTACGTAAGGGATACAGGCAGCAAACATCATAAAAGGCGCCCCAACTGCCATCACCTATGCCGATGGAGTAGAAAATAGCGGATTCTTCTTGGTTCATGCCAAGCCCGCCGAAATCCCCCGGGTTCTCTGCTGCCCAATGAGTGAGTGCTTGCAGTGTTACCAAGTCGCGAAAGGACAGCGCTTGATAGCGTGCGACGATAGATGCCCACTGATTTTCCCATTGCGGTGAGCCATAGATGCGTGCGACTTCTCGTGTCATTAGTTCGGCAAAATGTCGCCACTTCCCGTAAACCTGTTGAAGTTTCTCAGTGGGCGGTGGCGTGTGACCCTGCGGATTTTTCCAGATCAGCATTTGTGGTTCTGGTTGGCCATCCAGTAAGCCTTCGCGCAGGTATATGCCTGTACTGCGGACCTGTGCGGTACCAGGATTAGGGAAGTCTGATAACTGCAAATCAAACAGTTTGCAGTAATAGGCCATGAGTGACTGGCCTTCTGTAGGAATTTCGCCTGTTGTGTTAAATAGCGGCATGCGCATTGCCCCCATTTCAAACGGCGTGCTTCCCATTAAGGGTGATTGTCCGTTTTTAACTACAGACAAGTGGCGACCGCCAATACGATGAGACTGTTCAATCAGAGTGACGTGAGTGAAACCGCATCGCAGAAGTTCCCGAGCTGCGGTGAGACCGGTAACGCCAGCGCCAATGATGCAAATTTTGTGGTCGGGTTTCGTTGCGCTGGCAATACCGAACTGTTGCTCAACTAATTTGCGGTAGTTAAAACATAAATCGGGAGGGCCTGGAAATCGCCCCCGCCATGAAGACGCTTCATGCGTGGGCAAATGCTTGGCGATGAATGCCGGATAGTCATAGGTTGATCCAATCGTCACAGTTTTGCGCTCCGTATGGTGTTCAGCGGTGGAGTGCGCACATTGCGAGTCAGCGATGGATCGCGGGTGGTAGATATTTACGACATCGTGCACCTGATGCACTGATTTTTCTGGTTATGAAAGCAAGGATAGAGATGGTTTCTACGTAGTTGTCGAGGGGCTTAGCGAGGCTGTGACTGGTTGGTTGCATCACCACGGGCAGTCAGTCTTTGCGAGGACTGCGTCCTCGTTCGCAGCCTCGCTACGCTGCTCAGCGGCTACATGAATTGACTGAGCCTCGAAGCTGCACCTCAAGGGGAAACGATATGAAGGGCTGAGACATGCCCTCAGCAGTTACAGCGGCTTGGGCGACACTGTAGAACTGGCCCGCACTTGCAACTGCGGGGTCAGCACAATCGATTCAACAGCCTCGCCCTTGATCCGTTTCAGCAATAACTCCACCGCCTGCTGGCCCATTTCGGCCAGTGGCAAGCGCACGCTGGTCAGTGGCACGGTGAGTTCGTGGGCGAGGGCGATGTCGTTGAAGCCGACCACGGCGATGTCTTTGCCCGGCAGCAGGCCTTTGTCCCGTGCGGCGCCCATCAGGCCGATGGCGAGGAAGTCGTTGACCGCGAAAAACGCTTGCGGGCGCGGGCTTAGCCCCAGCAGGCGCTCACCTTGCTGGTGCCCGGTGAGGCTGTCAAAGGGGCCGTTGAGGGTCCATTCCGGGCGCAAGGTGATGCCCTGTTCGCGAAAGTAGCGGGTGAAGCCGCGTGTGCGATCGGCGCCGGTTGAGGCGTGGCGTTCGCCTGCCAGAATCGCGACGTCGCGCCAGCCCAGGTTGTACAAATGCTCCGCCGCCAACCAGCCGCCCAGCTCATCGTTACTGCACGACGCGACTTGCCCGGCTATCTGGCGGCTGACCAGCACGTAGGGGATGTGTTTGCGGGTCAATAACTCGAACAGTGGCTGGGTTTCTCCCACGTGGGAGTCGGCCACGATCAGCCCGGCCACCGAGCGGCGCAGGGCGTGTTCGGCACGTTGCATCTGGCGCACGGGCTGGTCGTCGGTGTTGGACACGAATGTGAGGTAGCCCGCCTGTTCAGCGCTGCTGTCGATGCTGTCGTAAATGGTCGCCATTACCAGGTCGGTGATGCGCGGCATCAGCACGCAGATTTCCTCACTTTTTCGCAGTTTCAGGTTAGATGCCTGCGTGTTCGGTCGATAATCCAGCTCTTTCGCCAATGCACGAATACGCTCAATCACCTCGGCTGATGCCGCCCGTTCGACACCCGCCGGGTCGCCGTTGAGCACCCTGGACACGGTGGACACATGCACGCCAAGTGCAGTCGCCATGGACTTGAGGGTGGCGGGGCGGGCTGGGTTCGGCATGTTCGAGGGGTTTCCTGCTGTCTGTTATGAGCGCGCGGATTCTACCTGAACGAGCGATTTTCAGCCGGGCAAAATTTTTACCCAAACGTTTGACTAAAATTTTCACTCGCTCTACATTTCGTCAACCCAAACGTTTGGGTAAAAAAATAAAAATACGCCGGAAGCGGCCGACTTTTTGACTTCTGCCATCATTTGAAGAGTCAGATACCTATGAACAACCCAGCTATCCCTTCCTTCCGCTATCAGATTTTCTTCTTGATTATGCTGATGGCGCTGCTCAATTACATTGACCGCGGTGCCATTGCCTACGCATCGGCGAGCATCCTTCCCGAGTACGGTTTCGACAAAGCCGACTGGGGCAAGGTGCTGGGTTACTTCGGTTACGGTTACATTTTGGGTGCGTTGATCGGCGGCATTCTGGCCGACCGTTTTGGCGCCAAACGTATCTGGCTGATCGCCGGTGCCACCTGGTCGATCTTTGAAATTGCGACCGCTTTTGCCGGTGACTTTGGTCTGGCGTTTCTGGGCGGTTCGGCGATGGCCGGTTTCGCCACCATCCGGGTGATGTTCGGTTTCGCTGAAGGCCCGGCGTACTCGGTCATCAACAAGAGCGTGGCGAACTGGGCGACCCCCAAAGAGCGCGGTTTTGTGGTGTCGGTGGGTTTGCTCAGCACGCCGCTGGGTGCGCTGTTGACCGCGCCGATTGCGGTAGGCCTGCAAACCCTGACCGGCGACTGGCGCAGCATGTTCGTGATCCTGGGTGTGATCAGCCTGGCGCTGTTGATTTTCTTCATGACGCGCTTCACCAACACCCCCGATGAAAACCCGCGAGTGTCCAAGGCGGAGCTGGACTACCTGCGCAAAGAGCGCGCCGAAGCGGTCAATGCCTCGACGCCAACCACCACACTGACACCGGTCTGGCACTTCTTCAAAAACAAGGACCTGTTGCTCAACGCGGTCGGCTACTTCTCGTTCGTCTACGTGACCTTCTTGCTGCTGACCTGGACCCCCAAATACCTGCAGGACGAGTTCCACTACAACCTGTCCTCGCTGTGGTACATGGGCATGATCCCGTGGACCGGTGCCTGCTTTACCGTGCTGCTGGGCGGCAAAATCTCCGACCTGCTGCTGCGCCGTACCGGCAACCTGAAAGTCGCCCGCAGCTGGCTGGCCGCGACTTGCCTGCTGTTGACCACGCTGTGCTTCATCATGGTTTCACAGGCCCAGACCGTGTGGGGCGTGATTGCCCTGATGACCCTGGCCAACGCCCTCAATGCGCTGCCTAACTCGGTGTACTGGGCCGTGGTCATCGACACTGCGCCGTCCAACCGCGTCGGCGCCTACAGCGGCATGACCCACTTTATTGCCAACACCGCTTCGTTCATTGCCCCGATGCTGACCGGCTACCTGACCGTCCGCTATGGCTATTCGTCGATGTTCGTGGCCGCCGCCGTGGCGACCGCGTTGGGCATGAGCGCCATGTTGATGGTGCGCCCAGGCGGCCGTCCGGCTGCTTCCCCCCTTCCTGCTGCTGTTTGATTGAGGTGTTTGTATGAGCCCGGTACTACCTGCCCATGCTGGCTATTTTTTCGGTCGATCGGTCGTCGAGCTGGCTGAACGCCTGCGCGACGGCAGCTTGACCAGCGTTGAACTGACCCAAGCCGCTCTCGACAGCATCGAGCGGCTGAACCCGACCCTGAACGCCTTCGTTCAAGTGGATGCACCGGTTGCTCTGGCCCAGGCGCGCAAGGCCGATGACCTGTTGGCCCAAGGCCAGGACTTGGGGCCGCTGCACGGCATACCCGTAGCGGTCAAAGACAACATCGATACGTTGGATTACGTCAGCACTTATGGCTCGGCGCATTTCGAAGGCTTCAGGCCGCGTCGTGATGCCGTGTGTGTGCAGCGCTTGCGCGAGGCGGGTGCGGTAATTGTCGGCAAAACCTTGACCCATGAATTCGCCTACGGCCCGACGGGCGACCGCTCGCTACAGGGCGCGGCCCGCAACCCGTGGGACCCGGATTGCATTACGGGTGGCTCCAGCGCGGGCAGCGCGGCGGCCGTGGCCAGCGGCATGGTGCCGTTGGCCTTGGGCACGGACACTGGCGGCTCGATCCGGATTCCGGCGGCGTTGTGCGGTGTGGTCGGCTTCAAGCCGTCCTATGCTGCCGTGCCACTGGAAGGCGTATTCCCGCTGTCGTCCAGCCTCGACCACGCCGGGCCGATTGCCAACTCGGTTGAAGACGCGCGTCTGCTGTTCGAAGTGTTATCGGGCAAGGCATGCGCGGCGACGGCTACTGAACCACGTGCAGTACGGGTTGGCTGGATCCGCTCGGGCAGCTTCGGCCCGGTCGACGCCGAAGTGGATCAACAGGTTTACCAGGCGGCCAAGCAGGTGTTTGGCGATACCTTGCACGAAGTGACGGAATTGGCCGCCATGGCTGCTGGCATGAAAGAAACCCTGCTGATGCTGCAACGCGCCGAGGCCTACGACGTGCATGCCGAGCGCATGCAAGAGGCGCCGCAATTGTTCGACCAGGAAGTGCGCGAGCGCCTTGAACTGTCGCAAGACGCTCGCGGCTGGCAATACATTCGCGCGCAGCGGGGCCAGCAGCAGTATCAAGCGCAGATGGCGCGGTTATTCGAAGACTATGACCTGCTGGTTTCGCCCAGCGTACCGATCATCGCCCCGGCAGTGAACGCACGGGAAACACTTGTGGACGAGCAACTCATCGACGTCCGCGCTGCAGTGCTCAGCTACACCAGCCCCTGGAATCTCACCGGCCTGCCCGCCATCAGCCTGCCAGCAGGGCAGGTGAGAGGCCTGCCCGTGGGCCTGCAAGTGATTGCAGCGGCGGGTGAAGATGAGCGTTTATTGCAGTGGCTGACCCACCACACCCCCACATAAACCCAAATCCCTGTAGGAGCGAGCTTGCCTCGCGATCTTTTGATCTTGAAAAGATCGCGAGGCAAGCTCGCTCCTACCGGGTTGTGGTTCAACAGAATTGCCTCACCCCGCGATATACAACCCGCCATTCACATGCAGCACTTCCCCGGTCATGAAGCTCGATCCGTCACTGCACAAAAAGGCGATGACAGAGGCGATTTCACTCGGCTGGCCGAGGCGTTTGAGCGGGGTTTGTTCCACCGAATCGCTGCCACGGGTGGCGATCAGGCTTTGTGTCATCGGGGTTTCGATGATGCCCGGCGACACCGCATTCACCCGCGTCTGCGGCCCCAGTTCACGGGCCAGCGCGCGAGTCAGGCTCAGCAGGCCGCCTTTGGAGCTGCCGTAGTGGGCGTTGGAATACGCGCCTCGGTGCGCAGCCACGGAGGTCAGGTTAACAATAGCGCTGTTGGCGCGCAGGGCAGGGATGGCGCGGCTGCACAGGTAAAACACGCCGTCGAGGTTGATGCCCAAGGTCTGGCGCCATTGCTCGTCGGTCATTTCGCGAATCGGTTGTGATTGGTACAGCCCGGCGGATGGCACCAGAAAATCAATCCCGCCAAAGCGATCGACCGCCAGTTGCACCGCTTTTGCCGAATCCTCCGGGTCGCCAGCGTTCATGCGCAAGGTGGCCACACGCTCACCCTGAGGGTCCAGCGTCCGGGCGAAGTCCGCCAGCCCTTCACCGTCCAGATCCGTCAGCACCATCGACGCGCCGTATTGATAAAACAGCTTCGCCACTTCGCGGCCGATACCGCCGTTGGCGCCGGTCAGCAGCAAGACGCGGTTGTTGAAGTCATACATGAGCAGTGTCTCCAGAGAGGGCAGGGGTCAATGGCCGAGAATGCGCGCAACGTGTTCAGGCTGCAGGTCAACACCGAGGAAGCGGCAGATTTGCACCACCTGCCCGTAAATCATGTGCTGACCGGGGTGAGTGCCGCAGCCGCGTTCGCGTGCCGCCGCCAGCAGCGCGGTGCCGTCGGCGCGCATCACGGCTTCGCAGACCAAAGCGCCTGCTCGCAAGGTGTTCGGATCGAGGGGCAGGGGATCATCGTCCTTGAGGCCCAGCGAGGTGGCGTTGATGACCACGTCGTAGTCCTGCGCATTGCCGTCACTGATGACCAGATCGAGCGCAGGAAAGTGTTTTTGCAGACGCTCCAGCAACGCTTGCGCACGGGCCGGTGAACGGTTGTAGAGGGCCAGTCGTGCAGGTTTCTGCTGGGCGAGGGACCAGGCAATAGACTTGCCCGCGCCTCCCGTGCCCACCAGCAACACACGTTTGCCAGCAACCGTATGCCCCTGTAGGTGCAGGCCGGCAAGCATGCCTTCGCCATCAAAATTGCCGCCCGTGAGGCGCCCGGTTTCAGGGTCGATGCGGATGGCATTCACCGAACCGACCTGGCGGGCGATGTCGGTCAGGTCGTCGCAGTATTCAAGGATGCTCTCCTTGTACGGGATGGTAACGACCAGGCCTTGCAGGTTGGCGAAGCCGCCTACGCCACCCAGCACCTTTTGCAGGTTTTCGGCGTGCACGTGCAGGGGTACGCAGACCACATCCAGACCTTGATTGGCCGTACTTTGATTGATGACTTGCGGGGTTTTTACATGGGCGATCGGATCAGCAACGATGCCGATCAAACGCGTTTGGCCAGTGATCATGAGGATTAACCTGTCTGACATTTGTTTTTGTTGTCTGACAGGATGGTAGGAGGCTTCCCTTTTCAGTGTCAAGGGTGCTGCAGGAGGATCAGTCCTGCAGGTACATGTCCATGCGCTTGGCGGCATTGCGCAAATGACGCTCGGCGGCTTCGCCCGCCCGCACCGGATCGCGCGCCTGAATGGCCTGGAAGATGGCCTGGTGTTCGTCCTGCACCGCCTGGATCAGCTCGTTGTAGATCGCCGCCGTGTTGCTGCGGGCCTCGCGAATCAGGCGCCGGACACTGTGATCGAGGTATTCATTCAGCGATTTGAAGTGCGGGTTATGGGTGGCCGCGACAATCGCCTGGTGGAAGGCATAGTCCTCTTCGTCGCCCAGTTGGTCGTTGACCATGGCGTATTCCATGCCGACCAACGCCTGGCGAATTTTCTTCAGGTCTTCGGGGGTATGGCGCAACGCCGCAAGGCGCGTGGCGCCCACCTCGATGGTGATCAGGAACTCGAGGATGTGCAGCAGGGAGTCTTCTTCGTCGAGCGACACTTCGTTGAGGCGGAAGGCGTGACGCTCGCCGCGCTTGGCCACGAAAGCGCCTTTGCCTTGCTGGGTGGTGATCAGTTCTTCGAACTTGAGTTGCGACAAGGCTTCGCGCACCACCGCCCGGCTGACCGAAAACTGTTCGCACAACTGCCGCTCGCTGGGCAGTTGATCGCCGGTGGCCAGCCGCCCGGAGTGGATTTCGCCACTGAGCCAGTTGACGATTTCCATTGGCAAGGGCTGGTTGCTTTGTACGTTAACGCTTTTCATTGTGAGTCCTCTGCCGCGAGGCAGCGCGGGTACGGGCATAAGTGATTGGCTGAGAATAGTGAAGGAATGGGCTGTGGTCTTACAAGTTTAGAAATTTTTTTCTCGGCTCAAGCCTGCACATTTCAAGGTGTTTGAGTGAATCAATCGGAAATAAATGCACTTTTTTGCCCGTGGGTGCTTTGACTTCGGCGCAGCGTTGTCGTAATTTTCGCCAACTGGTCTGACATGTAGTTAATGATGTTCGACCAGATCGTACATAAAAATAAAAAACGAGGCTTCCATGCACACAAAGACCACGCTGCGTCTGCTCACCTTCGGCACGACCCTGCTCGCCGGTATCGCCTGCGCTGATCCTTTGAAAGTAGCGTTGGTCGAGACCCTGTCGGGACCCTCCGCCGCCACCGGGCAAATGTTCCGGGCCGCCACGCGCTTCCAGATCGACCGCCTGAACGCTGAAGGTGGCTGGAATGGCGAACCCATCCAGCTGCTCGAATTCGATAGCCAAGGCACCCCGGCCGGCGCTTCCGAAAAACTCAAGGCCGCGATTGGCAGCGGCGCACAAATGATCGTTCAGGGCGCCTCGTCAGTGGCAGCCGGGCAAATCACAGAAGATGTACGCAAATACAACCTGCGCAACAAGGGCAAGGAGGTCGTGTTTCTCAATGTCGGCGGTGAGGCCCTGGAACTCACCGGCAGCAAATGCCACTTCTACCACTTCCGCTTCAACGGCAATGCGCCCATCCGGGTCAAAACCCTGGTGGCAGCCATGAAAGAAGCCGGCACCCTGGGCACTAAAGTCTATTCCATGAACCAGAACTACAGCTGGGGTCAGGACATGGAAAAAGCCATCACCGACAACGCGGCGGCGGGTGGTTACCAGTTGGTGGGCAAAAGCCTGCACGACACCCAGAAAGTCCAGGATTTCGCCCCTTACATCGCCCGTATCCAGGCCTCAGGCGCTGAAACCGTGCTCACCGGTAACTGGGGCAACGACTTGCTCTTGCTGATGAAGGCCAGCCGTGCGGCGGGCCTCAAACTGCGCTTTGGCACCGCCTTCCTCGATCAGCCAGGCAACCTGGCCAACGCCGGTGATGTTGCGTTGGGGCATTACGTTTCGCACCCGTTCAACATTGAAGCCGCAGGCGAGCAGGGCGAGAAATTCGCCACCGAGTACCAGGCCAAGACCGGGCACCTGCCAGCCTATATCGAGCCGCAAACCGTGTTCGCCTTGCAGATGGTGGGCAATGTGCTGAAAACCTTGCCGGCTGAAGACGGCCGCCTCAACACCCGCAGCTTCGCCCTGGCCCTGGAAAAAGCCAGCGACAGCAACCCGCTGGGTGCCGTGCGCATGCGCGCCGAAGACCACCAACTGTTGATGCCGTTCGTGGTGTCGGTGGTCTCCAAAGACGCGCGCTACAAAGTTGACGGCACTGACATGGGCTTTGTCCCGATCAAGTCGTTCAGCGCCGATGAAGCCGCAGCGCCGGTGCAAGCTGACTGCCGCATGCAACGGCCCGACTGACGCCGCCTGGCGTGCCACCCGGCACGCCTTTTTGTCCATCGCGAACGCTGGAGTCGCCTATGGAATTCCTCACAGTTTCACTGCTTAACGGCGTGATCTACGGCCTGCTGCTGTTCATGGTTTCAGCTGGCCTGACGCTGATCTTTGGCATGATGGGCGTGCTCAATTTCGCCCATGCCTCCTTTTATATGGTGGGCGCCTACCTGGCCTACACCCTGCAAAAATACGTCGGCTTTGTCGGCGCGGTGCTGCTTTCGACCGTGCTGGTGGGACTGATCGGGGTGATTGTCGAGCGCTTCTTCCTGCGTCGCGTACACAAGTACGGGCACGCCCACGAACTGCTGCTGACCTTTGGCTTGACGTTCATCATTGTTGAGCTGATCAAGTTGTTCTACGGCAACTTCTCGGTGGAATACCGGGTGCCGGAGTTCCTCAACTTCGCCGCGTTCCAGGTGTTCAGCACCGACTACCCGTTCTACCGGCTGCTGATGGGCATTGTCTCGCTGCTGGTATTTGCCCTCATCTATCTGCTGCTGACCCGCACCCGGGTCGGCATCGTGGTGCGCGCAGCAATCCATCGCCCGCAAATGGCCGAGGCCCTGGGGCATAACGTGCCGCTGGTGTTCATGGCGGTGTTCGGCATTGGCGCGGCCCTTGCCGGGCTGGCCGGTGCACTGGCGGGCGCCTTCTACACCACCAACCCGAACATGGCGCTGGAGCTTGGGGTGATTGTGTTTGTCGTGGTGGTGGTCGGCGGTTTGGGCTCAATGGCCGGGGCGATGGTGGCCTCGCTGTTGATCGGCCTGATTTCATCCTTCGCGGTGGGTGTGGACCTCAGCCTGGCGTCAGTGTTCGGCTTGTTTGGTGCCGGTGAATGGGCGCAGCAAATGGGTGGTTTGATGACCCTCAAAGTGTCCAGCGTCGCGGCCACCATTCCATTTGCGCTGATGCTGCTGATTTTGCTGATCCGGCCATCCGGGTTAATGGGCGAGAAGGGGTAGACCATGAAACTCACAAAAATCCTGCTGCTGGTCTTGCTGCTGGCACTCGTTGTGGTGCCCGCTGTTGTACCGGCGTCGATGGTCAACGCGGCCATTCAAATGCTGATCGCGGCCTTGTTTGCCTGTGCTTTTAACCTGCTGTGCGGGCAGGGCGGCATGCTTTCGTTTGGCCACGCGGCGTACTTTGGCGTCGGCTCGTTTGCCACGCTGCACGCGATGAACGCGCTCAATGGTCATGGCCTGCTGCCAACACCTTTGCTGCCGCTGATCGGCGCCCTCGGTGGTTTTATCTGCGGGGTGTGCGCGGGCTGGTTCGCGACCAAACGCGCTGGTGTGTACTTCTCGATGATCACCCTGGCGCTGGCCGAGTTGCTGCACTCGCTGGCTCCGCACCTGAGCGCGCTGTTTGGCGGTGAAGCGGGTATTTCGTCCATGCGCAGCCCGGCGTGGGGCCTGGATTTTGGCGATGCGACCCAAGTCTATTACCTGACCCTGGTGTGGGTGGTGATGTCGATTGCCTTGCTATACGCCTTCACCCTGACGCCCATGGGCCGCCTGACTTTCGCCCTGCGCGAGAACGGTCACCGGCTGCAATTTCTCGGCTACAACGTGCACCGTTTGCGGGTGCTGGTGTTTTCCCTGTCAGCGATGTTTTCCGGGATCGCCGGCGGCTTGCAGGCCCTGAATCTGGAGTCGGCCAACTACGTGCTGTTCGACATGCACTATTCCGCAGAGGTGGTCCTCAACACCTACATCGGCGGGGTCAACGTGTTTCTCGGGCCGGTTCTGGGCGCGGCCTTGATGACCTTTTTTGGCAACGCCGCCTCCGACCTCACTCAATCCTGGTTGCTCTATCAGGGCCTGTTGTTCGTGCTGGTGATGATGTTTATGCCCAGCGGTCTGGCCGGGCTGGTGCTGGCCTGGAGCGCGCAGATCCGGCGCAACGGCTGGCTGGCGGTGATCCCGGCTGCCGTGACGGCGTTGCTGACGGCAGCGCTGGTGAGCCTGGCCGTGGTGTTTGCCATCGAAACCTTGCAACGGGTGTTCAGCCAGGATTACCAGGCGCTGCTGATTGCCGGTCAGCCGTGGCCCGCCATCAGCCTGTTTGGCCGCGACTGGTTACCCGGTTCGCCACTGACCTGGGCCATGCCGCTGCTACTGGGCCTGGCCGGGCTGTTGATGCTCAAACTGGCACGGCGCCAATGGCTGCGCCTGCTGGACGATGAACGCGGGTCCAAACCTGCCGCCCTCACGCTGCAAGCCGAAGGAGATGCCCCATGAGCCGCGCGATTCTGCAGTTACACGACGTGCACAAATCCTTTGGCGAGGCCCACATCATTCGCGGCGCAGAGCTTGAACTGCGTGACGGCGAACGGCATGCGGTGATTGGCCCCAACGGTGCGGGCAAGTCGACGTTGTTCCACTTGATCTCCGGACAGTTGCAGCCCACCAGCGGCAAGATCGTGCTGGGCGATACGCCGATTCAGGGGCGCTCGCCGGAGCACATAAACCATTTGGGGCTGTCGCGCTCGTTTCAGATCACCAACATTTTTCCGGGGCTGACGGTGTTCGAAAACCTGCGCATTGCGGTCATGCGCAAGCACCACATGCAGTACCACTTCTGGCGCTCGGTCCAGCGTTACCCCGAGGTGCGCGAGCAGACCCAAAAGCTGCTGGAGCAAGTGCGCCTGCAAGACAAACAAAGCGTGTGCGCGGCGCAGCTGTCTTACTCCGAGCAGCGTGCACTGGAAATCGGCATGACCCTGGCCAGTGACCCGCGGGTGATCCTGCTCGACGAGCCCATGGCGGGCATGTCTCACGAAGAAACCGACTACGCCTTGCAGTTGATTCGTGAGGTGACCCAAGGCCGATCTTTGCTGATTGTCGAGCACGACATGGACGTGGTGTTTTCACTGTACGACCGCATCAGCGTGCTGGTCTACGGCCAGGTCATCGCCACCGGTACGCCGGATGAAATCCGTGCAGATCGCCGGGTACAGGAAGCCTATCTGGGTGAGGAGCAATGCGCATGAGTGCGACCCCGCAAAACCTGCTGTCGATTAGCGACCTGCATGTGCATTACGGCAAGAGCCACGTGCTGCACGGGGTCAACCTCAACATCGGCCACAACGAAGTGGTCAGCTTGCTGGGGCGCAATGGCGCCGGGCGCTCCACCACCATGAAAGCGGTGATGGGTCTTGTGCCTGCCAGCGCGGGCAGCATCCAACTGGCAGGCCGTGAATTGACCGGGCTCAGGCCGTACCGGGTCAGTCGGGCCGGGGTCGGTTTTGTCCCGGAAGAGCGCGAAGTGTTTGCCAACCTCAGCGTCGAAGAAAACCTGCGCATGGGCCAGCAAGAGCCGACGCCGGGCGCCACGGCCTGGACGGTCGAGCAGATGTTTGAGTTTTTCCCGAGGCTGCGTGAGCGTCGCAACACCGGCGCGGGCAACCTCTCGGGCGGTGAGCAGCAAATGCTTACCTTGTGCCGTTCGCTGCTGGGTTGCCCGAAAGTGCTGCTGATCGATGAGCCCACCGAGGGGCTGGCGCCGAAGATCGTGGCGGTGGTGGCCGAGGCCATTCGCGACATCCACCACCGCGGGGTGTCGATCCTGCTGGTGGAGCAAAAGCTGACCATCGCCCTGAAGGTGTCTTCGCGGGTTTGCGTGATGGGCCACGGGCAGATTGTTTTTGAAGGTACGCCGCAAGCGCTGACCGACGACCCCGATTTGATGAAGGAGTGGCTGGCGGTCTAGAGCACCAGCCGCAACATTCAACCCGGCAGGTTCGCCTGCCAATTCCCCCGACGGTATGGCGAAACACGCGTTCGCCAGGGGTTTCTGCGTCTTAAATCCAACAGGAAAAACAATAAAAATGAACCTGAATAAATACATCGCCGCACAACCCCTGCTGTTGCTGAGCACCTTGCCGGGCCTGGTTCTGGCGCAGGAGCATGGCTTTATCGAGGACGCCACGGCCAACGTGCTGATGCGCAACTTCTACTTCAATCGCGACTTTCGTGACAGCAACGCCAGCCAAGCCAAGAGCGAGGAATGGGCGCAGGGCTTTCTGCTCAATGCGCAGTCTGGCTACACCCAAGGGTTTGTGGGGGTAGGCGTAGACCTGATCGGCCGCCTCGGGGTCAAGCTCGACAGTGGTGGTGGGCGTGCGGGCACGCTGTTGCTGCCTGCCGACGGCAAAGGCTCGGCGGATGACTTTTCCAGCCTGGGCGCGGCGCTGAAATTAAAGATGTCGAAGACCGAACTGAAAGTGGGTGAACTGCTGCCCAGCCTGCCGATCCTCCAATACAACGATGCGCGCCTGCTGCCGCAGACGTTTCAGGGGGCGATGCTGACCTCCAAGGAAATCACCGGCCTGACCCTGAATGCCGGGCAGATGCGCTCCTTCACCCAGCGTAATTCCAGCAACCGCGAAGACATGTTTATCGATGGCCGCGCCTTCGCCACCTCTGACCGCTACAACTACCTGGGCGGTGAATACCGCTTCAACCAGGAACGCACCATGGTCGGCCTGTGGGGCGCTGAGCTGGAGGACATTTACCGGCAGCGTTTTATCCAGTTCACCCACAAACAACCCGTGGGCGACTGGACCCTGGGCACCAATATCGGCTTGCTCGACTCAGAAGAGCAGGGCGATGCCAAGGCCGGCAAAATCGACAACCGCTCGTTCTTCACCACCCTCAGCGCCGCCCATGGCGGGCACACGGTGATGGCTGCCTGGCAGCGCATGTATGGCGACGACGGAACCATCTGGCTCAGCCCGACCACCACTGTGTTGCCAAGCGATATTCAGGTGCGCAATTTCGCCTCCGCCCAGGAAAAAGCCTGGCAACTGCGTTACGACTACAACTTTGTCGCCATGGGCATCCCGGGGCTGACCACCTTTGTGCGTTACGTCAGTGGCGACAATGTGCTGGTGGCGGGCAGCAACACCGGCAAGGAATGGGAGCGCGACTTTGACGTGTCGTACGTGATCCAGAGCGGCCCCCTGAAAAACCTGGGCCTGCGCTGGAGAAACGCCATGGTGCGCTCCAGTTTCGGCCCGTCAGTGGACGATAACCGCCTGATCGTCAGCTACAGCCTCGCGCTGTTTTGATCGGCAAGTTGACTGATCCGGTAACAATTTCCTTTGACAGAGCCCTTACTGCGGGTTAATTTTTCGTCACTGGTCTGACAAGTTAATTTAAATGTATGACCAGCTATAAAAATAAGTGAGAACCTCATGTCCCATTCAGATAGTTCTGCACCTGTTTTCCAGCACAGCGCCTATGCCGGCATCCAGGACAACGTGGTGGTGGTCACCGGCGGCGGCAGCGGCATTGGTCTGGCCCTCGCCAAAGGCTTTGCGCGCAACGGCGCACATTTGCTGCTGATCGATATCAACGCTCAGGCCATGGCCGATGCCAAAGGCGAACTCCAGCAAGAATTCCCCAAGACCCGGGTTGAATGCTTCGAGGCGTCGGTGACTGACGAAGAGGCCATTGACGCAGCCTTTGCTCACGCCAAGGCATGCTTCGGGCGCATTGATGTGCTGCTCAACAACGCCGGTGTTTCCATCAACAAACCGTCCCTCGACATCACCCCGGCCGAATGGCGCCGGGCCGTAGAGATCAACTTCAGCAGCGTGTTCATCTGCGCCCAGGCGGCTGCCCGGCACATGATCGAGCAGCAAGCGGGCGTGATCATCAACACCTCGTCGATGTGGGGCGTGTCGCACTCCGCAGAGCGCACCGCGTATTGCTCTACCAAAGCGGCGGTGGTGTCCATGACCAAATGCCTGGCCGTCGAGTGGGCGCGCCACGGTATCCGCGTCAACGCCATCGGGCCTGGTTACACCCGCACTCCGCTGGTCGATGAACTGCAACGCGCAGGCCGTCTGGACGTTGACGCCCTGAGCAAGCGCACGCCGCTGCACCGCCTGGGTGAACCGGGCGAAATGGCCGAGTTGGCGCTGTTTCTGGCCTCTGGCAGCGCGACCTTCATTACCGGGCAAATCTACGTCTCGGACGGCGGCTGGACCGCTAACGGTTTCTAGCTTTCCTTCGTTGTGCCGGCCCGCAGGGGCCGGTCGCTTTGAGTTCTTTGTGGAGAAGTAAACATGCCGAATAGTGTTGCCTTGTCGCCGGCATCGCCGTGGGTCGAGCTGAATACCACCGACGCCGACTGGAAGCAGGCCGACCCCGCGCTGCTGGGCACCATGCTCAGCCAGTTGCACCTGATCCGGGCCTTTGAAGAAACCGTACTGGAACTGGCCGGAGAAGGCCTGGTGCACGGTCCGGCGCACTCCAGCATCGGCCAGGAAGGCGGCGCGGTCGGTTCGATCGTGCCGCTGGGTGCGGCAGATGAAGTCAATGGTTCACACCGTGGCCACCACCAGTTTCTGGCCAAGGCGCTGGTGTACCTGATGCCCGAGGGCATTGACCCGAAAGCGCCGGTCAATCCGTCGATCCAGAATTTGCTGCAACGCACCCTGGCAGAAATCCTCGGCCTGGCCCAAGGCTTCTGCAAAGGCCGGGGAGGCTCCATGCACTTGCAATGGGCCGAGGCGGGCGCCCTGGGCACTAACGCGATCGTTGGCGGCGGTGTGCCGTTGGCGGCGGGCGCGGCCTGGGCCCACCGGCATGCGCAGACCGACACCGTGGCGGTCACCTATTTCGGTGACGGCGCGGTCAACATCGGTTCGGTGCTGGAAACCATGAACCTGGCGGCGGCCTGGAAGTTGCCACTGTGTTTCTTTATCGAAAACAACCTCTACGCCGTGTCGACCACGGTAGACGAAGCCACCGCCGAACCGCGCCTTTCGGCCCGCGGCCTGGGCTTTAACATCCCGAGCTGGAAAGTCGACGGCATGGACCCGCTGGCGGTGTACCTGGCCATGCAACAAGCGCTGGCGCACATGCGTGCCGGCAATGGCCCGACCGTGATCGAAGCCGACGTGTACCGTTTCTTCCACCAGAATGGCCCGTTCCCCGGCAGCGCCTTCGGCTATCGCAGCAAAGAAGAAGAACAACACTGGCGTGCCCGTGACCCGCTGGACCGCTTGGCCACTGAAATGAAAAAACGCGAGCTGATCGACGAAGCCGGTCTGACCGCGCTGCGTGAAACCATCAAGGCGGCCATGGCCGAAGCAGCGGCGCAGTTGCTGGAAGCGGACCCGTCCGGCAAGCCGGGCAAACGGCGGATTCGCCCTGAGCTATGGCCTGCAGCGGACTTTCGTGACGTGGGCATTCGTGGCGACCTCAGCGAGCTGGCCGATGCTCGCACGTGCGAGCAATCGAGCTACAGCGGCACCCTGGAAAAACGCAAATTCATCGACGCAATTGCCGACGTGATGAACCGGCGCATGGAAACCGACGACAGCATCGTGGTCATGGGCGAGGACGTGCATCGCCTCAAGGGCGGCACCAACGGCGCCACCCGTGGCTTGAAAGATCGTTTCCCGGAGCGGATTCTCGGTACGCCCATCAGCGAAAACGCCTTTTGCGGCCTTGGCGGCGGGATGGCCCTCGATGGCCGTTTCAAGCCGGTGGTGGAGTTCATGTACCCGGACTTTATGTGGGTGGCCGCCGACCAGGTGTTCAATCAGATCGGCAAAGCCCGGCACATGTTCGGCGGGCAAAGCGACGTGCCCTTGGTACTGCGCACCAAAATTGCCATGGGCACCGGCTACGGCTCGCAGCACTCCATGGACCCGGCGGGCATTTACGTGACCAGCCCCGGCTGGCGCATCGTCGCCGCGTCGACGCCGTTTGACTACATCGGCCTGATGAACACCGCGCTGGCCTGCAAAGACCCGGTGCTGGTGATCGAACATGTCGACTTGTACAGCCAGACCGGTGAAGTGCCGACTGACGACCTGGACTACCAGATCCCGTTTGGCACCGCCGCCATTCGCCGCGAAGGCCGCGAACTGACCATCCTGACCTACCTGAGCATGGTCGGGCATTCCCTGGAAGCCGTCGAGCAGACCGGCATCGACGCCGAGGTCATCGACCTGCGCTTTCTCGACCGCGCCAGTTTTGACTGGGCCACGGTAGAGGCGAGTATCCGCAAGACCAACAACGTGCTGATTGTCGAGCAGGGCGCCCGTGGCACGTCCTACGGCGGCTGGCTGGCAGACGAACTGCAACGCCGTTGCTTCGACTGGCTCGACCAGCCGATTCAGCGGGTTACCGGCGGTGAAGGTTCGCCGAGTATTTCCAAAGTTCTGGAGCGTGCCGCCAGTGCCCGCACCGAAGAAGTGGTTGAAGGCCTGCAACAGGTCATCCGCGAAAAAGGAGCACGTCCATGAGCGTCAACATGCTGGTTCCAATGGAAGTCGGTATTTGCTGCGTCGACCTGCCGGCCCTTAGCCGGTTCTATCAGGACGTGCTGGGCTTTACCTTTGTCGCCCAGGTGCAAATGCCCGCTGCCGCCGCGCAACGCGTGGGGCTGAGCGAGGGCGGTTACAGCGTGGTGCGCTTGCAGACGCCTTACGGCGAGCGGATCAAATTGCTTGCCCCGGAGCGCACGCCCACCCGGCACGTCGACGGTTTGATCCTCGATCGCCAAAACGCCAGTTACCTGACCTTTATCGTCGAAGACATCGCCAGCCTGGTTGCTGACCTGAAGCGCGCCGGTGCGAGCTTTTTCGCCGGTGACGAGGCGATCCAGCTGCGCCCTGATGTGAAAGCGCTGTTTTGCCGCGATCCGGAAGGAAACGTGCTGGAGTTGGTCGAGTACGCCGACATCGCCGCTTACCGTCCTGACCTTTTCAACCACCGGAGTGCCTGATGGCCAAGCTCTTGCACATGCCCGAGGTGTCGGCCAACGCGACCCACGCCGCCATCCAGAATTGGGCCATCAAAGAAGGCGAAACAATCGCCGTGGGCGATTGCATTGCCGAGATCGAAACTGAAAAAGCCCTGGTAGAACTGGCCGCTGAAGAAGAGGGCGTGCTGGGTAAAATCCTCGTCGCGGCGGGCCGCGAAGTAGAAGTCGGCTCGCCTATCGGTGTGTTGTTTGCCAAAGGTGAAAGCAACGTCGACATTGCCGCGTTGCTGGCCAAGGCGGTCGCGCAACAGGCTGCACCCGCGCCGGTAGCCGATGAGGCGCCTGTCGTACCTGTGCCTGTCGCTGCGCAGCCCGCGCAAACGGGTCGGGTCTTTGCCAGCCCCTTGGCCCGCCGTCTGGCGGCGGCCAAAGGGCTGGACCTGGCGAGCCTTAAAGGCAGCGGCCCCAACGGCCGTATCGTCAAGCGCGACGTCGAAGCCGCCAGCGCCGCTCCCGTAGCGCCTGCACCGGTGGTTGCGGCAGCGATCAGCGGCCCGGCCTTTGATGAAATCCCCCACAGCGGCATGCGTAAAACCATTGCCCGGCGCTTGGTAGAGAGCAAGGCCACGGTTCCGCATTTTTACCTGGACGTCGAGATTCGCATGGAGCGCTTGTTGGCCTTGCGTGAGCAAATCAACCAGAACGCGCCGCGCAAAATCTCGATCAACGACTTTATCGTCAAGGCCGTGGCCGTGGCCTTGCGCCAGGTACCGGCCATGAACGTGACCTGGACCGACACTGCGCTGCGCCAGTACCACGAGGCCGATGTGTGCGTCGCAGTGTCCACGGACACCGGGCTGATTACTCCGGTGGTGCGCAACGCGGGCGGCAAAGCCTTGTCGCAGATCAGCGCCGATGTCGCAGAACTGGCCGGGCGTGCCCGTGACGGGCGCCTGCGGCCCGAGGAATATCAGGGTGGCAGCTTTACCATCAGCAACCTGGGCATGTTCGGCGTCGAGCAATTCAGCGCCATTATCAACCCCCCTCACGCAGCGATTCTGGCCGTGGGCGCGACCCAGCAGAAGCCGGTGGTTGAAGACGGCGAGCTGAAAGCCGGCGCGGTCATGCGCTGCACCTTGTCGGTGGACCACCGCGCCGTGGATGGTGCGCTGGCGGCGCAATGGCTGGCCGTGTTCAAGGGCCTGATGGAAAACCCGCTGGGCATGCTGATTTGAGGGAGTCCCCATGAGCGATAACACTTTCGACGTGATCGTGGTAGGCGGCGGCCCCGGCGGTTACGTCGCGGCGATCCGTGCCAGCCAGTTGGGCCTGCGCACGGCGCTGGTCGAAAAGGCCCACTTGGGCGGGATCTGCCTGAACTGGGGCTGCATCCCCACCAAAGCCTTGTTGCGCAGCGCCGACGTCTTGCGTCTGATCCGCAATGCCAAAGGCTTTGGCATTGACGTGGGCCAGGCCAAACCGGACCTGGAGGCCATCGTCAAACGCTCCCGCGACGTGGCGGCGCAATTGCAGCGCGGCGTCAGCGGGCTGATGAAAAAACACCGTGTCCAGGTCTTCAACGGCCATGGGCGGCTTAATGGTCCGCAGCGTCTGAGTGTGACCGGCGAACAGGGCGAACAACAGCTAAGTGCGGCGCACATCATCCTTGCCACCGGCGCACGGGCCCGCGTGCTGCCGGGCATGGAGCCAGACGGCCAACACTTCTGGACCTACCGCGAAGCGCTGGTGCCAAAAAGCATACCCAAGCGTTTGGTGATCATTGGTGGCGGCGCCATCGGCATCGAGTTCGCCAGCTTCTATCACGCCCTGGGTGCCCACGTCAGAGTGGTGGAGATGGCCGAGCGCATCTTGCCGGTCGAAGACCAGGACATCAGCACCCACGTGGCCCAGTCGCTGACCCGCGAAGGCATCCACCTGTACACCGGCTGCGCAGTCAAAAGCAGCCGTGTCCAGCAGGGCAGCGTCCAGGTGCAGCTTCAAGGCAAGCGCCAGGAGACGTTACAGGCCGATGTGGTTCTGGTGGCGGCGGGGATTGTGGGCAACGTTGAAGACCTTGGGCTCGAAGGAACTCGGGTCAAGGTCGAGCGCAGCCATGTGCAGGTCGATGACTACTGTCGCACCGACGAACCGGGCGTGTACGCCATTGGCGACCTTGCCGGGGCACCCTGGCTGGCGCACAAGGCCAGCCACGAAGCGGTGATCTGCGTAGAGAAAATCGCCGGGAAAACCCCGCATCCGTTGAACCCGCTCAGCGTCCCCGCGTGCACCTACAGCCACCCGCAAGTGGCCAGCGTGGGCTACACCGAAGCCCAGGCACGCGCGGCCGGCAAGGCGATCAACGTCGGTAAATTCCCCTTCGTGGCCAACGGCAAGGCCATCGCCATGGGCGCCACTGAAGGTTTCGTCAAAGTCATCTTTGACGCCGACAGCGGCGAACTGTTGGGCGCACACATGGTGGGTGAAGAAGTCACCGAAATGATCCAGGGCTACGTCATCGCCCGTGGGCTGGAGACCACCGAAGCTGAGCTGATCGACAGCATCCTGCCGCACCCGACCATGTCCGAAGCCATGCACGAAGCCGTGCTGGCCGCCTACGAGCGGGCACTGCACAGCTAATAAACCTTACACCTCGCCTGTAGGAGCGAGCTTGTCTCGCGATCTTTTGATCTTCAAAACACCCGATCAAAAGACCGTGAGCACGCTGGCTACAGCGCTTTATTCACTGCTGTACATGACACCGGACCCCCGCCTCAAGCACTTGCGGCTGTTGGCAGCCGTCGGTGCTCAGGCTGCAGCGTTCGCGGAAGAAACACCCCTGGGGAAGGTTTCGGTTGCCCGGCAATTCGGTGGGCGCTGCCACCTGTTCGGCCCGCAATGGCACGCCCAGGCGGGGAACGGCTTCGAAGAGCAGGCGGGTGTACGGGTGGCGCGGCTGGTCAAGAACTTGCTCCGCGCTGCCCAGCTCGACGATCTGCCCCAAGTACATCACGGCCACCCGGTCAGACATGTGCCGTACCACCGAGACGTTATGGGAAATCAGGATGTAGGTCAGATTGCGCGCCCGTTGCAACTCGGCCAGCAGGTTGAGGATCTGCGCCTGCACCGAGATGTCCAGCGCAGAGGTGGGCTCGTCCAGTACGATGATGTCCGGGTCCGACGACAAGGCTCTGGCAATGGCGATCCGCTGGCGCTGGCCGCCGGAGAACTGGTGGGCAAAACGGTCCAGGTACTCCGGACGGATACCGACCTGGGCTGCCACTTTCGAGGCAATGTCGCGCATCTGTTCGCGTGAGCGCATGCCGCGCGCATAAAGCGGCTCGGTGATGATGCGCCAGATCGGCAACCTCGGGTTCAGTGATGATTGCGGGTCCTGAAAGACGATTTGCACATTGCTGCTGCCCTGGCCTTTTTTGCCGTTGGCCCAGCTCAACGCGCCACTGCTGGGGGCAACCAGGCCCATCAGCACTTGCGCCAGGGTACTTTTGCCACAGCCGGACTCTCCGACGATGCCCAGGGTTTCTCCGGCCCTGACCTGAAGGTCGATGCCATTAAGGGCATGGGCATAGCCGCGGGGCCGCCCCAGCCAGTCATTGCTGACGGGGAAGCGCACGCGCACATCAGTCAATTGAAGGATCTCGTGAGGTACCACGGCCACCGATTCAGACACTGCACTGTTCATCACGAAAGCTCCTTATGCGGTAGCCAGCAAGCGCTTTTACGTTGTTCATCGTGGTTGATGGCGGTCAACACCGGCCGCTCGCTGCATATCGGCAACGCATGCTGGCAGCGCTCCGCGAACGTGCAGCCGACGGGCAGGCGCGAGAGATTCGGCACTTGCCCGGGAATGGTCATCAAGGGCTGCCCCGGCTCGACCATTTCCGGTAAGCCGCTGAGCAATCCCCGGGTGTAGGGATGGCGCGGATGGCGCATCACATCCGCGGTCAGCCCTTGCTCAACCACCGCGCCGGTGTACATCACGTACACCCGGTCACAGAACTGCGACACCAGGGCCATGTCGTGGGTGATCAGCAGAATGGCGGTACCTTTTTGCCGGGCCTTTTCTTGCAGTAACAGCAGCACCTGGCGTTGCACCGTGACGTCGAGTGCGGTGGTGGGTTCGTCGGCGATCAGCAACTGCGGCTCACATGAGAACGCCAGGGCAATCATGACCCGCTGGCGCATGCCGCCCGACAGTTCGAACGGGTAGCTGTCCAGAACCTGCTCGGGGCTGGCGATGTGCATGTCGCGCAGCAGTTCGATGGCCTTGGCCCGGGCCTGTTGTGTACTGATTTTTTGGTGATGGATGATCACGTCGAGCATTTGCCGACCGATCCGCCGCGTCGGGTTGAGTGCGGTCATCGGCTCCTGGAAGATCATCGCCGCATCACGGCCGCGAATCTTCAAAAGCTCTTTTTCAGGGGTGTTGAGCATGTCGCGATCGAGCATGCTCAGGCTGCCGGAGGTGATCCGGTAACTGCGCTCGGGCAGCAAGCGCATGCTGAGCATCGCGGTGACGGATTTACCCGACCCGGACTCGCCGACCACGCCCACAATTTCGCCGGGGTTGACGTGCAACGACACGCCATTGAGTGCCTTGACGCTGCTCTTGTAGGCCGGGAACTCAAGGCTCAAGTTGTCGATGGCCAACACTGGATTGCAAGTCGACATGCTTATTTCCCCTGCTGGCGTGGATCGAGCAGATCGCGTACGCCATCGCCCAACAAATTGAAGCCCGTCGCCGTGATCAGAATGGCCAGCCCCGGGAAGGTGGAGTACCACCAGTTATCCAGAATGTAATTGCGCCCGGTGGCGACCATTGCCCCCCACTCAGCGGTGGGTTGTTGCGCACCCAGACCGATAAAGCCCAGGGCCGAGGCCATGAGAATGGCGCTGCCGATGTCCAGGCTCAGTTGCACCAGCAACGGTGGCATGGCGTTGCGCGCAACGTGCCAGTGGACCATGTGCCAGCGCTCGGCACCGAAGGTTTCGGCGGCCTTGACGTAGCCCATCTGGCGAATGCTCAAAGACTGGCCACGGGCCAATCGCACATAAGAAGGAATTCGCACCAGAGTAATCGCCAACATGGCATTGAACAGGCTGGCGCCCAGAGCGGCCGCCAGGGCCATGATCAGCACCAGTGACGGCACCGACAGCATGATGTCCATCATGCGCATGGTCACGGCGTCGAAACGCCCGCCAATCACCCCGGAAAAACAGCCCAGCAGCCCGCCGATAAAACACGCAGAAAAGGCCACGAACAAACCGACGCCGACCGATTGACGGCTGCCGAACAGCACCCGGCTGAACAGGTCACGGCCTACTTCATCGGTTCCGAACCAGTGCTCGGCAGAGGGCGCAGCCAAACGCGCCGAGAGGTTCAGGGCGTTAGGGTCATGGCTGGCCAGCCATGGCGCGAAGATCATGCACAACACCACCATCAGGGTGATGGCCAACCCGGCCATGGTCAGCGGGCTGCGGCGGATCTGATGGATCAAGTAGGCGGTTTGCTCGCGCCAGCGCGGGGTGGGGGCGGTGGAAGTCAGAGGGACGGACATTTCAATTCACCTCGCCGATACGCGGGTCGATCACGCGATACAGAAGATCGATGGCCATGTTCAGCAACACATAGATAAACGACACCAAAATGGCGAAACCCATCACCGCAGGGAAATCCAGCGACTGGATCGACTTGACGACGTAGGCGCCCATGCCGGGCCAGGCGAAGACGGTCTCGGTGAGCACTGCGCCGTAAAGCAAGTCGCCCAGGGTCAGGCCGAGCACCGTCACCGAAGGGATCAACGCATTGGGCAGGGCGTGGCGCAGGATCACGGTCCAGCGCGACAGGCCATAGGCGCGGGCCGTGCGGATATAGTCCTCGCCGAGCTGGTCGAGCATGGCGGAGCGAATTTGCCGGGCGATCACCCCCAGGGTCACGAAACCCAGTGTGGCGGCGGGCAGGATGAGGTGTTTGAGCGCATCCATAAACAGGCTGAAGTTTCCGGCCAGCAGGGCGTCAATCAGATAGAACCCGGTGATCGTGGTTGGCGGGGCAAGCCCTTCGGACAGACGCCCGCCACCGGGCAGCCAGCCCAGATGGCCATAAAACAGCACGATGGCGCCCAGCCCCAGCCAGAAAGCCGGGGTTGAAATCCCGGTGACCGCCAGGGTCCGTGCAATCTGGTCGATGGCGCGGTTGTGATAGACGGCTGACAACACACCCAGCGGTACGCCCACCACAATCGCCAGAAACAATGCGACCACCGCCAGTTCCAGGGTCGCCGGGAAGAACGCCTGCAGGTCTTCGAGCACCGGGCGATTGGTGCGGATCGACGTGCCGAGGTCGCCCTGCACCAGGTCCAGCAAGTAACGGCCATATTGTTGGTACAGCGGTAAATCCAGCCCCAGTTGATGGCGGATGCCGGCCACCAGCTCATCGCTGGCACGGTCACCGGCAATCAGTCGGGCGGGGTCGCCAGGAATCAGGTGGGAAATGGCAAAAGTAATCAGCGAAACACCGAACACGACCAGCAACAGGCCAAGCAGGCGCTTGCGCAACAACGTCAGGAAGGCCATAAGGCACCTCTGTTACTCAAACGACAGATATCAGAAAACCGTGCACGCCTTTAGCGGCGTGCACGAAAGCGCCGGTTCACTTGCTCATGCTGCCCAGGTTGAACACCTGTTCGAGCATGGGGTTGAACACATAGCCTTTGACCGAATCACGCATCGGCAAGGTGTAGCTCTTTTGGTAGAGGTACACGTAAGCACTGTCGTTGAGCGCCAGCTTTTGCGCGTCCTGATACAACTCGACGCGCTTGGCCTGATCGCTGGTGGTGGCCGCTTCACGAATCAGCGTGTCGACCTGCGGGTTGCTGTAGAACGAGCGGTTGCCCTGCAGGCCCTGCATTTTGGAGTCGAACCAGAAGTTCATGAACATGTACGGGTCGGCGAAGTCAGGGCTCCAGGTGCCGACGGCGATGTCATAGTCGGCCTGGCCAACACGTTCGCGCAGGGTGGCGTTGGCGGTTTTTTCCATCTTGAGGTTAATGCCCAGCGGCATCAGGGCCGCTTGCAAGGTCAGGCCAATCGGTTCCCAGTTGGCGTCCTTGTCCGAGTACATGTAACTCAGGTTGGTGATCTTTTTCGGCACTTTGGCCAGGCTGTCGGCTGCTGCCGCCATGTCCTGCTTCATGTTCGGCAGCGAACTGTCATACGCCCACATGCCTTTGGGGATCGGCCCGTTCAGCAGTTCGGCCTTGTCTTTGAGAATGCCGCTGACGATGCCCTTGTAATCCACCGCTTCGGTGATCGCACGGCGGGCGTCAACGTTGGTCAGCGGGCCTTTCTTGTTGTTGAGGTACAGGTAGGTCACCCGCAGGGACGGGTACTCTTTGACTGCAATGCCTGGCTTGCTGGCCAGCGCCCCCAACTGGTCTTCGGGCATGTCCTCAATAATGTCGAGGTCGCCACGTTCCAGTTGCAAGCGACGTACCGAAGGCTCGGCGATGATTTTCAACACCACGGTTTTCAACGCAGGCGCGGGGCCGGCGTAGTGAGGGTTTGGTTCCAGGGTCAGCGACTGGCCTTTTTGCCAGTTGGCCAGGCGATAAGGGCCCGAACCTGCGGTGTGGCTGGACAGCCAGGCGTTGGTTTCTGCGCCTTTGTTCGCCACCAGCGGGTTGATCACCGAGGCGCCGTTGTGGGCCAGGGTGTAGAGGAACGGCGCAAAAGGTGTTTTCAGGGTGAAGCGGATGGTCTGCGGGTCAACCACAGTGACCACCATGTCTTCCGGGAATGCCCCGGACGGCCCTTGCTTGAGGGTCATCAAACGGTCGAACGAGAATTTCACTGCTGCGGCGTCTACGGCGCTGCCGTCATCGAATTTGTTGCCCGGCTTGAGCTTGAATTCCCATACCAGGTTGTCGGGGGACACGGTCCAGCTTTCGGCCAGGTCGCCCTCGACTTCGGTGCTGCTCTTGTCACCGTCGGTCTTGTAGCCCACCAAACGTTGATAGGACGGGTAGGTAATGGTCCAGTCGTTGTTATCAAACGTCACGGCGGGGTCGAGGGTTTGCGGGTCGGCGGGTTTGCCGATAATCAGCGTGTCCTGTGCCACGGCAGCGGTAGCAGCCTGCCAGGCGCCGAGGCTCAAGGCGGCACACAAAAAACTCAGCGCCAATCTGCGGGCACGGGGAGGGGTGTGGCGGTTCACGGGGTTCATGACGGTCATTGCCGGTTTCCTTCAACATTCGATGTCTGGAAGTGGGTCAGGTTTTTTTTTGGAATCTATAACCGGGCAGTAGCAGTTGAAGCATGTTTACAGCGTTTTTGTTGTTCTTTTCGGGCAGTGCGTTGGCCCTGAAACTCTTTGGTTTCATCGACCTTTTACGGCTCAAACAGGTGTTACTCGTGGATCAACGGGTAGTCGTCGGCGTTGGGTAATTCGTAATGCCACCATTCACTGGCGATCGGCAGGAATCCGGCTCCGAGCATCACCCCCAACAGCAGCAAGCGATTGCGTTGCACCTGCACGGGCAAGTGTGGGTAGAACTGGTGCGAGGGTTCTTCCATGGTGTCGAAACCCGTGCCCATATCCAGCGCTACGCCGTCGCCGTCCACCAGTGTCAGGTCAACCGCGACACCACGACTGTGGTGTGAGCCCAGGTGCGGATCGCGCACGTAGTCGCCGTTGGGCAGGGCTTCCCACAACAGGAACTGCGCAGCAGGCGGCCGGTAGGCGTCATAAATCAGCAGGCTGTAACCGGCCAGTCGCGCCAGTTCGCTGGCCTTGCGCAGGCAGGCAGCGGCATCGCGATGCAGCAGGCAACGGGTTGTCGGGTAGATCACTTTGCCGGCCAGATTGTCGGCAGTGGCGTAGATCATGTTGATCTGCACCTGAAACTGCCGGGCATCAATCTCAATCAGTGGGCTGGGACTGGTAACGCTCTGATTCACACACTCACTCCTGGTGAAATCGGTTGGGGCAATGCGCTTAACCTTCGAACTGGCCGAAGGCTTTTTGCAGTTGACGATTCTTGGCCAAACGTTCGTCCAGATGCTCGCCATATTGCTGCGCAACAGCTGAAACCATGAGATTCAACAGGCATGCCAGCGGCGCCGGGGAATCCCAGAACTGGCCAACATCGGTTTTGATCTGCAACAGATCCAGCGCGTAGTCGCGGGCCCACGGGCATTGCAGGTCGGTAATCAGGGCCAGCGGCAATGCGTTTTCAAGAGCCGCCTGGCAGAAGGTCTGGGTCACGCTGGAATACGCCCGAAAGTCAGCAATGATCGCATAGGGGTTGTCGAAGCCTGAGTTCAGCGTTTCGGCATAAATGCCGGACAGGCCGTCTACGTAGAAAACCTTGGGGCGGATGTACTCAAGGTGGCTGTGAAAGGCCGTGAGAATCCCGCGGGTGGACTGGATGCCGATAATGAACACGGCATCGGCTTCGTGGATGCGTTTGACGATCTGGGCAAAGGCTTCGCTGCGCGCCACTTCATAGACGTACTGGATCGCTTCGATTTCACGCTGCATCGAACGGTCAAGCGCGTCGCCGCCGTTGCTTTCAAGGCGAAAGGCTGCAATCCGGTCGGTGATCAACCAGGACGCAGGCACTTCACCGCGCAAGCTCTGTTTGACGTCGTCGAGGTTCTGATAACCCAACGAGCGCAAGAACCGCCCGACCGAAATCCCGGTGGTTGAAGCTTGCAGCGCAATGCTGTCAGCGGACTCGAAAGGGAGCTGTTGCGGGTTGCCGAGCAAGTAACTGGCAATGCGTTTGCCGGTCGGCGTCATGCTGGAAAACTCGTTTTCCAGCAACTGAAAAAAATTGTTTTTTTCCATAAAGATCAACGCGCGCCGACAGGTGAGTGTTATGTGAGTGTCATTTTCACTCTTGGTGTTATCAACATAACATCAGTCTTCGAGCGGACACAACGGCTTTTCTGTGGATTGCTGAGGAATTAATTTTTGGCGTGGGAATGCGTTCTTTAAGAGGGGCCGTCCCGTCTTCGATTCCGTGCTGTCGCACAGCAAACAAGCCACCGACAGTCGTCAGCATCCCCCAATCGGTTCCCTCTCCTTCGGGAGAGGGCTAGGGTGAGGGGGGCTCTTACAGGGAGGGTTAGCCGATTGGCTTGCGACTTCGGGTCAGTAGCCACAGCAGGTAAAACCCGCCCAACAGCCCGGTGGTGAGGCCGATGGGCAGGTTGAGGTTCAGCGGGAAGCGCTGGCTCACCAAGTCGGCGCTGAGTAACAGCAGGGCGCCCATGATGGCGCCGGACACCAGTGGGATGTCCGGTGAGCCGGTCAGGCGTCTGGCCAGTTGCGGTGCTGCCAGGGCGATAAAGCTGATCGGCCCGGCCGCTGCCGTGGCAATCGAGGTCAAGCCCACGGCGGCCATGACCATCACCAGTCGCGAGCGCTCAACCGGGACGCCCAGTTGGCAGGCGGTGTCGTCACCCATCTCGAGCATGTTCAACGGCCGCGCATGGTAGATCGCAATGGGCACGATCAGCACAAAGCCCAGGGCTGCCGGCACCACGTGGGACCAGGTGCGGGTGTTCAGCGAGCCCGACAACCACAGTTGCGCGGTCATGGCTTGGTCGAGGTCGCCGGTCACCAGCAAGACAGTGTTGAGGCCGGTGAGCATGGCGCCGACGCCAATCCCCACCAACACCAGACGATAGCCTCCCGTGGTGCGGCCTTTCAGAGACAGGACAAACACCACGGCGGCTGTGCAGACGCCTGAGAGCACGGCCGCTAGCGAGGTGCCCAACGGACCGGCATTGAACAGGATGATTTGCACAATGGCGCCGCTGGCTGCGCCGGTGGTAAAGCCGATGATGTCCGGCGAGCCCAGCGCATTGCGCGAGATTGACTGAAACACCGATCCGGCCATGCCCAACGCGGCGCCGACAAACACGGCGGTGAGCACGCGGGGCAGACGCACCCGCTGAATGATCCGCTCGGCCGTCGGATTGTCACCCAGGCCGAACAGGCTGGCGAGCACTTCGCCGGGGCTCAGGTGCAAGGTGCCGATGCCCAGCAACAGCACGGCCAGCAGCAGTGCCAAGAGCAGTAATCCGGCGCCGATCAATGCCGCCCGTGGGCGCCAGACAAACGAGCAGTGGGCGAAACGAACCACGGCGGGCAGGCTGTTTTTCATAGTTGGCTCAGTCGGTACTTGCGCACCACAGCAATAAAGAAGGGCCCGCCGAGCAACAGGGCGACGATCCCGGCAGCGATTTCAGACGGGGCGACCACCAACCGGCCCAGCACGTCGGCACCCAGCAGCAGGATTGCCGCGTAGAGCCCGGAGTAGGGCAGGATCCAGCGATAATCCGGACCCACCAGCAAGCGGGCAATGTGCGGTGCCACCAGCCCGACAAAGGCAATCGGCCCGGCCCCGGCCGTGGCTGCCCCGGCCAGCAGCATGACCGCCAGGCACGCCAGCAGCCAGGTCGAGCGCGGGCTGGCGCCGAGTGCCAGGCCCAAGTCCTTGCCCAACGCCAAAATGTTCAGGTTGCTGACAATCAGCAGGGCCACCGCGCAGCCGAGGCTGACCGCCACGGCCAAGACGGCAGCCGCCTCCAGCCCGCTGCGCTCAAGTGAACCGGAAGCCCAATGGCGGAACTGATCGAACACCTCGGTGGGGGCATTGAGAATGAAAATCCCGGTGATCGAGGTCAGCATGATCGACAACCCGGCCCCGGCCAGTACCAGCCGCACCGGGTTGTTCCCGCTGGAGTGGGCCTGGCCGATGATGAACACCGCTATCCCGGCCAGCCCGGCGCCGATAAAGGCAAACCAGACATAGGCCAGTGGCGTGACCACATGGAACGCCACCGCGCCGATGATCACCGCCAGCGCGGCACCGGCGTTGATCCCCAGCAGGCCCGGTTCAGCCAGCGGGTTGCGCGTCACGGCTTGCATGATCGCCCCGGCCACGCCCAGGGCCAGCCCCGCGAGGATCGCCACCAACGTGCGCGGCACGCGCATTTCGCGCACGATCAGGTGCAAGTCGTTATGCCGGTCGTAGTGCCTGAGGGCGTCCAGCACCTGCGCCAGATCAATCGAGCGTGAGCCCAGCGTCAGGCTCAGCACGCTCATCAATAACAGCAGCGCAACGCCGCCGATCAGCCCCCGGTAACGCTTGCGTTGGCGGGCATCACCGCGTGCGGTGTATTGCAAAGACAATGGCCTCACTCAGTGAAAACTCCGTGCCACGGTGTCGATCATTTGCCGCCCCGAGTAATAGTCGATGCGAAACGAGCTGACTCCCAGCGGGTAGACCCGTTTATGGATCACCGCAGGCAGGTTGGCCAGCACCGGATCCGCGAGAAACGCTTGCACGTCGGCGTCATTGCCGCCGAGTAAAAACACGCTGTCACCGACAATCGCCCTGGACAGGTTTTCACGGGAAATAAAGCCCACGTCCGAGCTGCGTCGCACTTGCGCGTCCAGCGCCTCGGGCAAGCCGGCGACCTTGAAACCCAGCGCCGACAACAGGCGCGCCTGCGGGCTGCTCGGCAGGCCGACCGAGTAACTCCCGGCAATGTTGTAGCCGACCACGCTTACCGGTTCGGCCGGCGGCGTCAGGGTCGCGGCAACTTGCGCGGTGTAGTCGTCGAAGCGCTTGATCGCGTCCTGTGCCTGCTGTTCCAGGCCCGTCACCTTGCCCAACTCAACCGCCATTTGCTGCCAACTCTGGTTCGAGTAGTTGACCACGGTGGTGTTGATGCCCTGGGCTTGCAGCTCGCCTTGGTGCTGAATCACGCTGTCGGCCCCGGTGGCAGACAGCACCAGCAGGTCCGGGTCCTGGCCGATCACCGCTTCGATGTCGAACAGCAAATTGCTGTACAGCACTTGCACCCCGCGCTGGTCGGCCACCTCAGCCCATTGCGTGAAAAAGCCCTTGTCGTCAGACAGCCGGCTGGGAGTGGTCGCGGCGGTGGCGATCAAGGGCGCGTTCATGGCCAGCAAGATGCCGGTCACGCTGGGGGTGGTCGAGACGATGCGCCGGGGTGTGTCGGCGGCGTGGGCGACGCTGGCCAGCAGCAATGCCGCCAGCGACAACAGGGGCAGGGCGCGCAGTTTAATCATCGGTGCATGGCTCGTTCAGGTGATGGTTAAAGGTCGAGCCGCTGTATTGCTCGCGGAAACGCCCGGCTTGTACCAGACGCGGCATCACCTGCTGCAGAAATAAATGCACGGACTCGACAGCCCCTCCCGGCGCCGCGATAAAGCCGTCGATGGCACCCGAGTCGGCCCATTCTAGGATCTGCTCCACGGCATCGTCGACAGTGCCCACCACTTGCCAGTGCGCCGCCGAAATCACTTCCGGGCGTAGCAGCAGTTGGTCAATGGTCAGTGATTCGCGTTCGATCAGGCGTCGCAGCAGGCTGTTATGGGTACGGCTCCCGGCACTGGGCGGTACTTCAGGCAGGTCGGCCCTGGTCACCAGGCGATCGGCTGCCCAGTGACTCAGGTCGAGGCCGATCATGTCTTTGATCGACGCCAGTTTGCGCGTGCGGTCGAGGCGGGCATGGGTTTGCATAAACAGGGCGCGGGCTTCTTCGCGGGTGGCGGCCAGGTACAGGCTGAGGCCGGGCAACAAACGAATATCCGCCGGGTTGCGACCGTGGCGCTGGGCACGTTCAGACAGGTCGCGGCGCAGATCTTGGGCGGCCTCTATATCGGGCGTCGGGGCGAACACCAGGTCAGCCACCGAGGCCGCAAAATCGCGCCCCGAGTCTGACGCGCCGGCTTGAATCAGCGGGATGCGGGTGTCGGGGAAGGCGGGCAAATTGAGCGGGCCTTTGACCTTGAGGTGCTTGCCGTCATGGTTGATCGGGTTGACTTGGGCCACGTCCGCATAACGGCCGCTGGCGCGGTCAATCTGCAAAGCTTCGCTGGGGAAACTCGCCCACAGCGCCTGCACCACCTGGGTAAATTCGGCGGCGCGCTCATAGCGCTCTTCGGCGCTGGGCATGTGTTCCAGACCAAAATTTTCATGGCCTTGCAGGGCTGTGACGATGTTCCAGCCCGCGCGGCCACGGCTCACCCAGTTCAGCGATTGCAGCTGGCGGGCAACCACGTACGGCGGAAAAAAGGTGGTCGAGACGGTTGAAACCAGGCCGATATGCGTGGTTTCCCGGGCGACGGCCGCCAGCAGCACGGTGGGGTCGAGGCTGGCAAAGCCCGAGCCGCTGGCAAGCATTTCGGTGGGCATGCTGCTGACGTCCGGACGGAACACAAAGTCCAGGTGTGCGGCTTCGGCGCGGCGGGCCAGGTCAATGGCGTAATCAGCGGTGAAAATCCCTTCGATGTTGCTGTTTTCGCGTCTCCAGCCGTCGCCGCTCAACCAGGTGGGCGCCAGGGACAGACCGATGTGCAGGTGTTTTTTGCGACTCATGATCAAACCTTTGTGACCTAAACAAAAAGATCGCGAGACAAGCTCGCTCCTACAGAGGGGCGGGGGGTCAGAACGCGCCCTTGACCCCGACGCCGAACATCCGGGGTGTGGTCATGCTCGCTTCAAGGCCGCCGATGCCACGGTTTTGCTGCATGTAAATGGCGGAGCGGTCGTCGAAGACGTTCTTCACGTAGCCATACAGCTCGACCGCTTCACTGAAGCGATAACTCATGCGCGCATCGGTCAGGGTGTACGAGTCGATGCTCAGGCTCTTGGTGTTGGCGGTGTCGGAGTAGTAGCCGTCGAAGTGCCGCACTTGCACCGACAGGTTGGCTTTATCGGTGATGTCCCAGCTCGGGCCAAAGCTCAGGCTGTAACCGGGTGAGCGGGCAAATTCATTGGCCTCATACGATTCGTTGCTGGAGATCTTGTCGATGCGGGTGCGCAAGGTGCCGACGCTGCCGCGCAGTTTGAGGTTGTCCAGCACTTGGTAGTCCGCGCCCAGCTCAAGCCCATAGCCGTGGGCTTTTTCGGCATTGATGGTGTACGACTGGGCGACGCCGGGCGAGATCACCACCGGGATGTTGTACTGCGCGTCCTTGAAGTCCATGTAGAACAGGTTGGCGCTGAGGATCAGCCGGTCATTGAGCAGGTTGGCGCGGGTGAACAGTTCATAGTTCCACACCGATTCTTCCTTGAAGTCCTGCCACTGGCGGGTGCTCAGGTTAAGCGACATGCCGCCCGGGTTGTAGCCACGGCTGACCATCGCGCCGACGGTCCAGTCCGGGGTGGCGGCAAAGGCCAGCGACACTTTGGGCAGAAACGCCGAGAAGGTTTTCTGGTAGTCCAGCGGGCCGGGGGCGAGCACCGAGGTGCCCTGGCGGTCAATGCGGTCTTCCTGATAACGCAAGCCGCTGCTGAGGGTCCAGCGATCGTTCAGGCGGTAATTCAATTCACCGAAGACGCCGTAGTTTTCCTTGGTGTCATCAAAGCTCGACAGCCCTGACAGCAACAGGGATTCATCGGATTTGGTGCGGGCCACATACACGCCGCCGACGCCGCTGAATTCGCTGTGCTGGTCACCAAAGGTCAGGCGCGTTTCGTTGGACAGGTTGTTCTGCTTGACGTCGGCGTCGCCCTGGCCGCGAATGCCGGTGTAGCGTTTAACGCTGGAGTGCGAGTACTGCGCCTGGTTGAACAGTTTGAGGCCGTTGTCGAAGTCATAGCTGACATCGAGGATCCCGGTGTTGGTGGTCTGCTCCCATGACGGCATGGTCGTGGTGGTGTGGTCGAGCTTGTGGAAAGGCTCGGAGGCTGCTTCCTGGCTGGGGCGGTTGCTGTCGTTATGGACCAGTGTCAGCTTGGCTTCCAGCCCGGTGATCGAGCTGGGTAGCCAGAGCAATTTGGCGCGGGCGTTCAACGCGCTGAAGTCCTGATCGGTCTTGCCCTTCTGGAAGTTGGGGCTGGTGTAGTCAATGAACGTGTCGCGGGCCGAGTAATCCACCGCCAGACGGCCCGCCAGGTCTTCGCCCATCAACGGGCCGGAGAGGGCAATCGAGGTGCGTTTATGGTTGTAGTTGCCGATTTCGGCCTGGTACAGCGCTTCGGGGGTGAAGGTCGGGTTTTTGGTGTTGACGATGATCGCCCCGGCAATCGCGTTGGCCCCTTGCGAGGTGGTTTGCGGCCCGCGGAACACTTCGATGCTGTCCAGGTCCCAGACCGACGTCGCGCCAAAGAACATCTCGTTGTAATTCAGGTAATGGCCGTCCAGGTTGATCGTCGCGCGGGGCACGGTGCCGCCCCAGAACACGTTTTGCCCGTTGTTCGGCCCCTGGCTGTCCATCCCGCGAATGACCGGAGCGCCCACGGTGTCGGTGTAGATCACGTTGGGCACGCCCTGGAGCACTTCGTGAACCGTTGAGTCGCCGGTTTTTTGCTGATCGATTTCGCGACCGCTGATGACCGTGACCGAGGAGGCGGTGTTCTTCAAGTCACGCTCAAGTTTCTCACCGGTGACGGTAATCGGCTCGAACACCAGCGATGTTTTTTTCTCGCTGACCACGCTCTCTTCTGCCAGCGCACAGGACGCGCCAAGCAGGGTAGACAAGGTTAAAACGCTGAATCCACGGCTCAGCTTGCGGGATGGATAGGCCTTCAAGAGATGCTCCAAATGAGAATGATCCTCGTTAATGGCGATCCTAGCATGTAGCTATTACGTTCCTCAATAAAGAATTGATTCCTCTATGCGGTATTTGTCGGTGTGAACTACGCTGCTTTTTTTGTCCGCGGTAAGGGACGCTAAAGTCGGTATCATGCGCATCGCCGTTGCGTCATCGCGTCGTCGATGGATGCCTATTGAGAGACTGCTGCGAGACAGTGGCGAGGAGAGGTTATTTGAAGAAGTTGAAGGCCAGCGTGGACGACGAGGTCCCCGAGACCCCGAACGAAAAGCGCTCGGGTACGATTCAGTCGGTGGCCATTGCTGCACGGTTTTTGAATGTGCTGGCCAGCGCTGAGCGCGAACTGGCCTTGGGTGAAGTCGCCCGGCGCACCAGTACCGGCGGTTCCACGACCCATCGCTACCTGCAAAGCCTGGTCAAGGAAGGCCTGGCCAAACAGGACCCGGCCACCGGCCTGTATGACCTGGGCCCGGCGGCACTGAGCATTGGCATTGGCGCCCTCAAACGTGTGGATGCGGTAGAAATCGCCGCCGCGCAAATGAAAGCCCTGGCCTACCAGCATGCCGCCAGTGGCGGGGTGGCGATCTGGACCGACCGCGGGCCGACGCTGGTGCGCTGGTATCGCAGCGCCTACTTCTCCATCAGCCCGTTGGCCCTGGGCGATATCCTGCCGTTGGACAACACCGCCTGCGGGCTGGTGTTTCAGGCGTTTTTGCCGAAGACCACGATTGATGCAGCGCGCAAGCAACAGCCCGCGCATTTTCGCGGTACGCCGCCGACCAAAGCGGTGCTTGAAGATGTGCGCAGTGCCTGCTGGTCCGAGCTCACCAGCCACCTGCTGTCGAACGTGACCGGGCAGGCCGCCCCGGTGTTTGACGCCCAGGGTGAGCTGGTCTGCGTGATGACCACCGTGGCCGATCTGGGCCAGTTGAAATCGCCCGAAGATCGCCGGGCGCTGTTCCATGCGGCCAATCGGGTCAATCAGTCCACCGGCGGTTTGCCCTGGCAGGGTGGCGAGTAAGCCTTAGTCGATGGCTCGGGCCTTGGGCACCACCAACGGGGTGCCGGTGACCGGGTCAGAAATGATCACCGACGCCAGGCCGAACACTTGCTCGACCAGCGCTTCGGTGAATATTTCACTGGGAGCGCCCTGGTCGACAATCGCACCATCTTTCATCGCAATGATGTGTGAAGCGTAACGGCAGGCCTGATTCAGATCGTGCAACACGGCGACTATCGTGCGGCCCTCGCGGTTGAGGCGGGCGAGCAGTTCGAGCAGCTCGATCTGATGGGCAATATCAAGAAACGTGGTGGGTTCATCCAGCAGCAGGATCGGTGTTTCCTGCGCCAGCACCATGGCGATCCACACACGCTGGCGCTGGCCGCCGGACAGTTCGTCCAGCAAGCGGCCGGCCAGTTCCGTGACCTGCGCTGCCGCCATCGCCGCGCTGACGGCTTGCTCATCGGCCTGCGACCACTGGCGCAAAAAAGACTGATGCGGATAACGCCCACGGGCGACCAGATCGGCCACGGTGATGCCATCGGGGGCCACCGCTGTTTGCGGCAACAAACCGAGGGTGCGGGCAACTTCTTTGGCCGGCAACTGCGTGATGACCTGCTGATCGAGCAACACCTGGCCGCTGGCCGGGGTCAGCAAACGGGACAAGGCGCGTAACAAGGTCGACTTGCCACAGGCGTTGGGGCCGACGATCACGGTGAACGAGCCATCGATAATGCTGACCGAAAGGTCGGTCGAAATCGTCCGTTGCTCGTAACGCAGCGTCACGGCATCGGCACGCAAGCGATGGGTCATGGAGAAGAGTTCCTGGCCAGTCAGAAGGGCGGCCAGTATCACAGATGCGGAATTTGTTCCGCAATACGGAAAGCGCGGGGCGATATCAAGATCAAAAGATCGCGAGGCCCGCGATCTTTTGATGTCAACGTTATGCGGCCTTGGTTTTAAGGGCCTCGGCAATGTAATCCGCTTGCCGGATGGCCAGGCTGACAATCGTCAGCGTGGGGTTTTCGGCCGCGCTGGTGGTGAACTGGCTTCCGTCCGAGATAAACAGGTTAGGCACCTCGTGGCTCTGGCCGTGTTTGTTGCACACCCCGTCAGCCTCTTTCAGGCTCATGCGGCACGTGCCCAGGTTGTGGGTTGAAGGGTAGGGCGGCACGCGGTGGGTTTTCAGCGCGCCCACCGCTTCGTACACCGCGCTGCCTTGTTTGAAGGCGTGCTCGCGCATGGCCAGATCATTGGGGTGATCGTCGTAGTGCACGTTGGCCACGGGGATGCCCAAGTGATCCTTGGTGTCACTCAAGGTGATGCGGTTGGTCTCGCGGGGCATGTCTTCACCCACCAGCCACATGCCCGCCAGATGCGTGTAGTTGTCCATCACGCGGGTGAAATCCCGGCCCCAGGCGCCCGGATTAAAAAACGCTGCCATAAACGATGGGCCGAGGGAAATGGTCTCCATTTCATAGCCGCCGACAAACCCGCGATCCGGGTTGAAGCGCGACTCGTCACTGATCAGCCCCGCCATGATCGTGCCCCGATAGAAATGCACCGGGTCGTTGAACTCGGCGAATACCGAGCCGGTGGTGTGGCGCATGTAGTGCTTGCCGACCATCCCCGAGCCGTTGCCCAGACCGTGGGGAAACATCGCGCTGGACGAGTTGAGCAACAACCGCGGGGTTTCAATCGCATTGCCGGCAATCGCCACGATACGGCCTTTTTGCCGGTGCAACTGGCCTTGGGCATCGGCATAGACCACGGCATTGGCGCGGCCCTTGGCGTCGTGTTCGATGCGCACAGCATGGGCCTGGGTGCGCAAGTCGAGCTTGCCGGTGGCTTCGGCGGCGGGGATTTCGGTATACAGCGTGGACCACTTCGCGCCCATCTTGCAGCCCTGGAAACAGAACCCCAGCTGCATACATTGTGCTCGCCCGTCGCGGCCACGGCTGTTGATTGCCATGTGCCCGGTTGAGCACTCCTTGTAACCGAGCTTTTTGGCGCCGTTGTACATCACCTGGAAATTGTTGTTGCCCGGTAAGCCGGGGATGTCGTGGGTGCGGGTCACGCCCATTTTGTTTTCGGCGCGTTCGTAATAAGGCTCCAGTTCAGCCAGGGTCAAGGGCCAGTCCAGCAGGTTGGCGTCTTTGACCTCGCCGTACATCTGGCGTGCGCGAAATTCGTGTTCTTGCAGGCGAATACTGGCACCGGCCCAGTGGGTGGTGGTGCCGCCCACGGTTTTGCAGATCCAGGCGGGCAGGTTGGGGAAGTCTTTGGCGATCTGCCACGAGCCCGACGTGGTGCGGGTGTCGCCCCAGGACAATTGCGCAAACGAAGGCCATTCGTCGTTGATAAACGTTGCCGGGGATTGCCGTGCACCGGCCTCCAGCAACACCACCGGGATGCCTTTTTGGCACAACTCGTTGGCCAGCGTGCCGCCGCCTGCGCCGGAGCCGATGATGATCACTACCGAATCGTCGTCAAAACTGTAAGTCGTCATGTTCGCTGCTCCTCAAAACGCACTGGGACTGGCATCGGCTGGCGCGGCGGGTAGCCACTTCAGGTCATTGAAGCCGCGCATCAGGTAGCCGCCTTTAGGGAAGGAGGCACCTTCGTAGCCGAAGTGCTCGTAGGCCAGTTCATTGCTGTAGAGCGAATTGACCGACGTGCCGCGCACCAACTTGAAAAAGTCGCTGTTCTGGATTTTTTCGAGCAGGGCCACTTGCTGGTGTTCATCCAGGCTCGCCCACTTGCCGCCCGCCAGCGTGTCCAGTTCGGCGAGGCCTTTCTCCAGCTGCGGCAGAATTGAAGGGTCGGCCGATGCGCGCTCATCCAGCGCCTTCACAGCAAAGGCGTAGACAGCGTCTTCCATACGGTCATGGGGATAAATGCGCCGCACCACAAGCAACAATTGCGACGCCGCATCACTGGGGAGTGTGTTCATTTCCATGGCCCAGGACTGACTGGGAGCCAGCAGCGCAATAGGGCCGGAGCTGAACATGAGGGTGCCTAACAGCAGCCCGCCACTTCCTTGCAGGAAGCGACGACGATTGACCTTTAGGTCTTGCATGAAATGTCTCCTTGTTATTTTTATAGGAGTAACAGTGTCACAGGCAAATCACAGGTCGCGGGTTGGCAGGAGCGGGTGACAGCGGTAAGCCCGTCCAGCCGGACGCTGGTTAAAAGCAATCAGGTGTTTCTATTGATAGTGGCCTCCACGTTGCAGCACCTCGATCTTGTAGCCATCGGGGTCCTGGATAAAAAAGAACCGCGCGAGCAGTTCGCCGTCTCTTTTAAATTCTTTGATGGGGGCGGGCGACCACTGCAAGTCGCTAAGGCGCTTGAACTGCTCATCGAGATCATCGACCACGAAGGCGGCGTGCCCGTAGCCCGTGCCGTGGGTGTACTCGGTTTGGCCCTTGTTCCAGGTGAGTTCTATTTCTGCGCCACTCTCGATGTCGCGCAGATACACCAACGAGAAATCGTCAAACTCCAGGCGATGCGACTCGATAAGCCCAAACGCCTGCTGATAGAAATGCATGGATTTTTCGAGATCGCCTACGCGAATCATGGAATGAATAAACTTTGCCATTGCCTCATCCTGCCTTGGAATTCTGGTTCTTGTTATAAGCACATTCCAATGGATCATGAGACCAATTGCAGGAGGGCAGGTAATAGAGGGGTACTACGTTTTGGCATGTTGCGATCGATTTAAAGATCGCAGCCTCGCGCTGCTCGGCAGCGACTACACGTTTGTCATCCCTGTAGTCGCTGCCGAGCAGCGCGAGGCTGCGTTAAGGTTGTTTATACGCCAGCCGGAACGTGTGCAGCAGCGGCTCGGTGTAGCCATTGGGTTGCGCGCACCCTTCAAACACCAACGCGCACGCCGCTTGAAACGCGACCGATTGATCAAAATTTGCCGCCATGGGCGTGTACTGCGGGTCGTCGGCGTTTTGCTGGTCAACCACCCGGGCCATGCGCTGCAAGATTTCGAGGGTTTGCTCGCGGCTGATCACGCCATGCAGCAGCCAGTTGGCGATGTGCTGGCTGGAAATACGCAATGTCGCGCGGTCTTCCATCAGGCCCACGTCGTGAATGTCGGGCACTTTGGAGCAACCAATGCCTTGTTCAACCCAGCGCACCACGTAGCCCAGCAAGCCTTGGGCATTGTTTTCGACTTCTTCGCGGATGGCATCCGCTGACCATTCGGCCTTGCTCACCACCGGCACGGTCAGCAGCCCTTCAAGCAGGGATTCGCTGACGTCGGCGTAGCGGGTCTGTTCGAGGGTGGTTTGCACGTCGTGTACCGACAGCTGGTGGTAATGCAGCGCATGCAGGGTCGCCGCCGTCGGTGAGGGCACCCAGGCGGTGGTAGCACCGGCTTGGGGGTGGGCGATTTTCTGTTGCAGCATGTCGGCCATCCTGTCCGGCATGGCCCACATGCCTTTGCCGATCTGTGCGCGGCCGCGCAAGTTGCAGTCAAGCCCCACCAGCACGTTGTTGCGCTCGTAGGCGGCAATCCACGGCGTGCCTTTCATGTCGCCCTTGCGCAGCATCGCCCCGGCTTGCATGGCGCTGTGGATTTCGTCGCCGGTGCGGTCGAGAAAGCCGGTGTTGATGAACGCCACCCGTGACGCGGCGGCGCCAATGCAGGCCTTGAGGTTGACGCTGGTGCGCCGCTCTTCGTCCATGATGCCCATTTTCAGGGTGTGGCGTTGGAGCTGCAGAAGGTCTTCGATCCGGCTGAATAACTGCTCGGCGAAGGCCACTTCGGCCGGGCCATGCATTTTCGGTTTGACGATGTACACGCTGCCAGCGCGGGAGTTGCCCCGGCGTTGCAGGTCATGCACGGCGATCAGGCTGGTGATGACGCCGTCGAGAATCCCTTCGGGAATTTCCAGTCCCTGGTTATCGAGGATCGCCGGGTTGGTCATCAGGTGCCCGACATTGCGAATAAACAATAACGAGCGCCCCGGCAGTGTCAGCGACGAGCCGTCGGCGCCGGTGTATTCGCGGTCGGGGTTGAGGCGTCGGGTGATGGTTTTGCCGTTTTTGACCAGGTCTTCTTTAAGGTCGCCCTTCATCAAGCCCAGCCAGTTGCGATAGACCTGCACCTTGTCGTCTGCGTCGACCGCCGCCACCGAGTCTTCGCAGTCGATGATGGTCGAGAGTGCGGCCTCCATCAGCAGGTCTTTGACCCCTGCGGCGTCCGACTGGCCGATGACGCTGTGGCGGTCGATCTGGATTTCAACGTGCAGGTCATTGTGCTTGAGCACAATGGCCGTCGGCTCGGCGGGGTCGCCCTGATAGCCAAGGTATTGGGCCGTGTTGGCCAAACCGCTCTGGCTGCCATCTTTGAGGCTGACCAGCAGGGTTCTGCCTTCAATCTGGTAGCGCGTGGCATCCACGTGCGAGCCCTTTTGCAGCGGGAACGCCTGATCCAGAAACGTCCGGGCAAACGCAATTACTTTGGCCCCGCGCAGCGGGTTGTAGGCGCGGCCCGCTTCAGCGCCGCCGTCATTGGCGATCACGTCGGTGCCATACAGCGCGTCGTACAGCGAACCCCAGCGGGCGTTAGCCGCATTCAGGGCGTAGCGCGCATTGGCGGCAGGCACCACCAACTGTGGCCCGGCCTGTGTGCTGATTTCGCTGTCGACGTTGGCCGTGTTGACCTTGACCTGATCGGGTGGCGCCTGCAGGTAGCCAATGCCGCTGAGGAAGCTGCGGTACGCCGCCATGTCGGTGATCGGGCCAGGATGCGCGCGGTGCCAGGTGTCGAGTTCGCCTTGCAGACGATCACGCTCGGCCAACAGGGCACGGTTGATCGGCGCCAGTTCGTGCACCAGCCCGGCGAAACCGCTCCAGAACGCTTGCGCATCCAGCCCGGTGCCCGGCAGCACGTCGTGTTCAATGAAGTGGTGCAGCACGGGTGCAACCTTGAGGCCGTGGCAGTTAACAAAATCGCTCACTGTTATCTCTCCTTCAGTTCGGTTTATTTGAGGCTGTGTGCGCCGGCTTTGGCGACTTGCGCGTCTTGCGCGGAGGTGACCCCGGACACGCCAATGGCTCCGATGACCTGGCCGTCGACGATGATCGGCACGCCGCCTTCAAGGGAGGTCAGCAACGGCGCGGACAAAAACGCATGGCGGCCGCCATTGACCATGTCTTCGTAGCCTTTGGACTCGCGGCGGCCCAGGGCGGAGGTGCGGGCTTTTTCGGTAGCGATGTAGGCGCTGATCGGTGCGCACTCATCGAGCCGCTCCAGGGCCAGCGGGTGGCCGCCGTCATCGACAATCGCGATGCTCACGGCCCACTGGTTGTTCTGCGCCTCGAGGCGGGCAGCCTTGAGAATCTGCTGGACTTCGGTCTGGCTCAATACGGCTTTGCTTTTCATGACAGGTCTCAAGTGAGTTAGGGGTTAAGGCAATGCCGCTTCGACCAGCTCGATCCAGTGCCGCACCGGGGTGCGTCCGGCACCGTTAAGGTGGGTCTGGCAGCCGATATTGGCGGTGATGATGAGCTCGGGCTTGCCGCTTTCCAGGGCGTTCAACTTGTTATCGCGCAGTTGCCGGGACAATTCGGGTTGGGTCAGCGAATAAGTGCCTGCCGAGCCGCAGCACACATGGCTGTCAGGCACCGTAGTGAGGTTGAAACCCAAGCGGGTGAGGACGGACTCCACCGCGCCGCCGAGCTTTTGTGCGTGCTGCAAGGTGCACGGGCAATGGAAGGCCACTCGCTGGCTAGAGCTAATGGCAAGGGTTTCCAGAGGCTCGTCGCGCAGTACTTCAACCAGGTCCTTGGCCAGGGCGCTGACCCTTTTGGCCTTGTCGGCATATGCCGGATCGGTGCTCAGCAAGTGCCCGTATTCCTTGATAAAGGCCCCGCAGCCGCTGGCGGTTTGCACGATGGCTTCGGCGCCTTGTTCAATACTTGGCCACCAGGCGTCGATGTTACGCCGGGCCCGGTTCAGGCCCGCGGCTTGTGCATCGAGGTGGTAATCCACGGCGCCACAACAACCGGCCTCTCGGGTTGGCGTAATGCTGATGCCCAGCCGGTCCAGCACGCGGGCGGTGGCCGCGTTGGTGTTGGGCGACAAGCCGGGTTGCACGCAGCCTTCGAGCATCAATACCTGACGGGCATGACGGCGGGTCGGGCGTGCTTTGGCAGGCTCTACGTTGTGTGGCAGCTTGCTTTGCAAGGTCGCGGGCAACACGGCGCGAAACACCTGACCGCTGCCCAGCAATCCTTTAAACAGGCCCGGTTTTGGCACCACGGCGCGTAACCCCTCGCGCAACAGGCGCTGGCCAAGCGGCCGCTGCACCGCCGAGTCCACCACCGCCCGGCCGATGTCCAGCAGGTTGTGGTAATCGACCCCGGAAGGGCAGGTGGTTTCGCAATTGCGGCACGACAGGCAGCGGTCCAGATGCGCTTGGGTTTTGCGGGTGACGTCGTTGCCTTCCAGCACTTGCTTGATCAGGTAAATTCGTCCGCGCGGGCCGTCCAGTTCGTCGCCGAGCAATTGGTACGTCGGGCAGGTGGCATTGCAAAAACCGCAATGCACGCAGGACCGCAGTATGCGTTCGGCTTCTTCGGCGCGGGGCAGTTGCCGGGCCTCTTGGCTCAAAGTGGTTTGCATGGCTCAAAGCTCCGCGTACAGGCGCCCGGGATTGAAAATACCCTTGGGGTCGAGTTGTTGCTTGAGGGTGCGGTGGTAGCGCATCAGGGCTGCCGGCAACGGTTGGAACGGGCTGTCAGTCCGGCCGGGTGTGTAGCAGGTCGCATGCCCGCCCACTGCTTCAACCACACGGCGGATAAAGGCCGCATCGGCATCCGTTTTGAGCCAGCGCTGGGCGCCGCCCCAGTCGATCAACTGCTGGCCGGGCAGGGCCAGTGGTGCGGTGTTGTTGGGCAAGGACAAGCGCCACAGCGGCTGCTCTTGAGCAAAGAAACCCAGGCGTTGTTCGTTCAAATCCGCCCAATAGGCGGCGTCCAGCAACTCGCCGCCCAGCCTGTCATGGGCAGCCGCCACCGACCCTTCGCCGCCTTCAAGGCGCAGGTGCAGGCGCTGCCCGTCGTGGCACGCGGCGCTGATCGGCAGCGGCTCCTGGCCCCATTGCGCCAGCCGTTGCAAGGCCCGGTCAGGGTCGATTTCCAGGCTGATGCTCAAGGCCTGACGCGGTTTGGGCAGGACCTTGAGCGACACCTCGGTGATCACCCCCAATGCGCCATAACTGGCGGCCATCAAGCGCGACAGGTCATAACCGGCGACGTTTTTCATCACCTCGCCACCAAAGCGCAAGTGCTTGCCGTGGCCGGTGATCACGCGGGTGCCCAGCACGTAGTCACGCACCGAGCCGGCCCATGGGCGACGTGGCCCGGACAGCCCGCTGGCGACCATGCCGCCCACGGTCGCGTGGCTACCGAATGACGGCGGTTCGCACGGCAGCATCTGTTGTGCCGCGTCCAGGGCAGCGGCCAGTTCACTCAATGGCGTGCCGCAGCGGGCGGTGATCACCAATTCGGTCGGGTCGTAGCTGACGATGCCCCGGTGGCTGCGGGTGTCGAGCACTTCGCCGGTCATCGGACGGCCCAGAAACGCCTTGCTGTCAGCGCCCTGAATGCGCAAGGGCGTGGCGCTGTGCAGGGCCTGGTTGACCTGCTGCAGCAACGCGGCGCTGTTGTCGACATCATGTTCACTGCGCATCAAAAACGCTCCAGTTCAGGGAAGGGCAACTGGCCCATGTGCACGTGCATCGCGCCAAATTCGGCGCAGCGGTGCAGGGTGGGGATGTTCTTGCCGGGGTTGAGCAGCCCGCCGGGGTCGAACGCGGCTTTGACGGCATGGAACAGGGTCAGCTCATCACTGTTGAACTGCGCGCACATCTGATTGATTTTTTCGCGGCCTACGCCATGTTCGCCGGTAATGCTGCCGCCGACTTTCACGCACAATTCGAGGATCTTGCCGCCCAGCGCTTCGGCGCGATCCAGCTCGCCGGGCTGGTTGGCATCAAACAGGATCAGCGGGTGCATATTGCCGTCACCGGCGTGAAACACGTTGGCCACGCGCAAGTCGTATTCGGCTGACAGTGCGGCGATCGCTTGCAACACGCCGGGCAGCTCGCGGCGTGGAATGGTCCCGTCCATGCAGTAATAGTCTGGCGAAAGGCGGCCCACCGCCGGGAACGCATTTTTGCGTCCGGCCCAGAACCGCACGCGCTCGGCCTCATCCTGGGCCTGACGCACCTCGGTGGCACCCGCGAGTTCCAGCACCTGACGCACGCGTTCGCAGTCATCGTGTACGTCGGCCTCTACGCCATCGAGTTCGCACAACAGGATGGCTTCGGCGTCGATCGGGTAACCGGCGTGGATAAAGTCTTCGGCGGCGCGAATCGCAAGGTTGTCCATCATTTCCAGACCGCCCGGAATAATCCCCGCCGCAATGATGTCGCCGACTGCGCGCCCGGCTTTCCCGACCGAATCGAACGCGGCCAGCAGCACCTTGGCGGTTTGCGGCTTGGGCAGCAGCTTGACGGTGACCTCGGTGATCACCCCGAGCATGCCCTCGGAACCCGTGAACAGCGCCAACAGGTCCAGCCCCGGCGAGTCGAGCGCTTGCGAGCCGAGGGTCAGGTGTTCGCCGTCTACCGTGAGGATCTCGACCTGCAACACGTTGTGCACGGTCAGGCCGTACTTCAGGCAATGCACGCCACCGGCGTTTTCGGCCACATTGCCGCCAATCGAACAGGCGATTTGTGACGAAGGGTCCGGCGCGTAGTACAAGCCATAGGGCGCGGCAGCCTGGGAAATCGCCAGGTTACGCACCCCCGGCTGAACCCGCGCGGTGCGGGCGGCGGGGTCGATGTGGAGGATGTTGTTGAAGCGCGCCATCACTAGCAGCAAACCTTTTTCCAGTGGCAAGGCGCCACCCGACAGTCCCGTGCCCGCGCCGCGTGCGACCACCGGCACCTTGTGCGCATGGCAGAGCCGCAGCACGGTCTGTACCTGCTCAAGGTGATGGGGCAGGACCACCAGCATCGGCGTGGTGCGATAGGCCGACAGACCGTCGCACTCGTAGGGCTTCAGTTCCTCAGGCTCATGCAGGATTTTCAGGTCGGGCACCTGCGTTTGCAGGGCCAGCAGCAGGGCGTTTTTGTCGACGTCGGGCAAAACCCCGTCGACGGCTTCGTCGTAAAGAATATTCATGGTCGGTGGGCGACACCTGTTTATTTTTATTAGAGGTCCGTTGCCGGAGAGTGCTGGCTTGCATCATTGGCCCGAGGCGATTTACTGTCCATACGTTGTTGAACTGGTCGAACCAGTTTTTGCAGCGCCGCTTGTTTGTTTCAAATAAAAATAAATTCAAAAACAATGCGTTAGGTGTGTGCGCAAACCGACAGGATTGTGCCGACCGAACTGGTCGTACCAGTTGGAGTGTTCATGGACAGAATGGAATCACCGCGTAACCCGCAAGTGGCCGATGTGGTGTGTGAGCGCATCGAGCGCCTGATCGTTGACGGCGTGCTCAAGACCGGGCAATTACTGCCCTCGGAACGGCGCCTGACCGAAAAACTCGGCGTGTCCCGCACCGCCCTGCGGGAAGGCCTGAAACTGCTGCGCGCTCGCGGCATCATCAAGACCGAGCAGGGCAAGGGTTCTTTCGTTGCTGAACTTTCCGGCGAGGCGAGTGCGTCGCCGCTGATGCACTTGTTCAGCTCGCAACCGCGCACGCTGTATGACCTGTTTGAAGTGCGCAGCTTGCTGGAGGGCGAATCTGCACGGCTGGCCGCCTTGCGCGGTACCGACGCCGATTTTGTGCTGATCACCCGTAGCTATCATGCGTTGCTCGATGCGCACGACCGCTCCCTCGATGCGTCTGCCCATGCACGTCTGGACCATGCCTTTCACTTGGCTATTTGTGAGGCGTCGCATAATCCGGTGCTGGTGCAGACCCTGCGTTCACTCACCGATCTGTTGTTGAACACGGTGTTTGCGTCGGTCAATAACCTCTACCACCGCGAGCCGCAAAAGCGCCAAATCGACCGCCAGCACGCGCGGCTGTACAACGCTGTGACCGGTCGCTTGCCGGAGCAGGCGCGCAAGGCAGCCATCGCTCATATCCAGAGCATCAGTGAAAGTCTTAAAGAGATCGAAAACGAAGAACAGCGGCTGGTGCGGGCGACGATGCGCCTGGAGGGGTGGAGCTGAACATGGCGTCCAGCTCCTGTGTTGCGGGGGTCAGGCGACTTTGCCGCGGATGGTCAACAGGCTGATGCCCAGGCCCATAAACGAGGCGCCAAACAAGCGGTTAAGGGCTTTGGCCCGCGCTGGCGTCGCCAAATAGCCTTTTAGCGTCTGTGCAAGCAGGGCATAAAACAGGTGAGCGACAATCGAGCAGCCGGCAAATGTGATGATCAGCACGGCCAGATAAGACAAGCTGGAGTCACCGCCCTGAATGAACTGCGGCAAGAAAGCGGCAAAGAACAGGATGGCTTTGGGGTTGGTAATCGCGACCGAGAAGCCCTTGGTGAACAGCTTCCAGCCCGACAGGTTTTCCGAAGGATTGGCCTGTACGTTATCAAACGCGCGATTGCGGCTGCGCCATTGTTTGATGCCCAGATAAATGAGGTAACTGGCCCCCGCGACCTTCAGCACCAAGAATGCTGTGGCAGATGCGATCAATAGCGCGCCGAGTCCGGCACTGGTGGCCGAGGCAATCAGCAGCAGCCCGATGGCATTGCCAAGCGACCCGATCATCGCCCGCCACGGACCATGGCTGATGGAGTTGGACAACGCCATGATCACCGCTGGCCCGGGGGTGAGCGTCACGAGCATGGCGATAAAGGTAAAGCTCAGCCAATCATTTAATGAAACCAAAGGGGAACTCTCCGCAAGACCCACACAGCAGGGGCTGCAAGATTCTCATAGAGCGGGTGTTGTGTTCTATAAATCTCTTGGATATCTGTAGGAGTGGCTGCCCCGTCTCCGACGCCGCGCTGTCGCGCAGCAAACAGTCCACAGTAGTCGCTGACGAGGTACGAAGGCTGCGATCGGCTGCGTGCAGCCGTAAAAACCATCCATCTCGGGATTCTTGGGTACATATCCATTGCTGCGGCAACGGCCACTTAGGGTTCCGGCCTTACGCCGTGCCACTTTGAAAAGCGCAAAGTGGCCAAACGCTTTTTGCCCCAACCCCTCGGTGCCTCGCTGTGGCTCGGCATGCCCTCACCACAGGCCTTACTCCGTGGGCCCGCCGCGATCGGCCATCCCTGGCCGTGTCGCGGCTAACCCGGCGTCCTGCCGGGTTACCCACTGCGCAAAACCTGCGTTCGGCCAGCGTGGTTTAACGGGGCCTTTTAGATCAAGATCAAAAGCCAGATCAAGATCAAAAGATCGCGAGGCAAGCTCGCTCCTACAGTTTTATCGCGCATACCCGTAGCAGTTGACGAGCTCTGCGAGGCTACGTCCGGGCGAGCAGCGGCCGTAAAAGAGCCCGATCAAAAGATCGCGAGCAAGCTCGCTCCTACAGTTTTATCGCGTACACCCGTAGCAGTTGACGAGCTTTGCGTGGCTACGTTCGGGCGCGCTGCGGCCGTAAAAAGAGCCAGATCAAAAGATCGCGAGGCCCTCTGTTGTGCCCATTGATGACGCACCCTCCCGCGCACCAAAAGCAACCGCGCATGATCGATGCTGATGCATCCGCATGCGTATTTTTATGAAATTTTATTCATTTTTAGTGGTTTTGACAGGCTGGCACAGCCCTTGCTCCAGGCCCTTGCAGGCACAGATATTTTCTTTCGCTTCAAAGGACTGATCATGCAAGAGCAAGCAATGGTTGTGAGCCGCCGCAAGGTGCTGAACTGGATCGGTGTGACAGCGGGTGCCGCTGCGATGTATCAGGCAATGAGTGCGTTGAGCTTTGCCGCGGAATCCACCTACGAGCGCAATTTTGCCTTGAGCGGCGCGCCCAAGGGCACCCGTGTATTGATTCTCGGGGCAGGGCTGGCGGGCATGACTGCCGCTTACGAACTGCGTAAAGCCGGGTATCAGGTCAAGGTGCTGGAGTTCAACGCCAAACCGGGCGGGCGTTGCTGGACATTGCGCGGCGGCGACCGCTTTACCGAGTTGGGCGGTGCGACCCAGCAGTGCGAGTTTGATAAGGGCTTGTACCTCAATCCCGGGCCGTGGCGCATCCCTTACCATCACCATGCAGTGCTCGATTACTGCCACAAGTTCGGTGTCGCGCTGGAGCCCTTTATTCAGGTCAATTACAACGCTATGGTGCATTCCACCAAGGCGTTTGGTGGCAAGCCGCAGCGTTATCGCGAGGTGCAGGCCGACTTTCAGGGACATGTTGCCGAACTGCTGAGCAAGGCCGTCAACCAGCACGGCCTGGACCAGGCGCTGACCCGCGAAGACCGCGAACGCTTGCTGGAAGTGATGCGCAAGTGGGGCGCGCTGGATGCCAACAACGCGTACAAGAAATCCCTGGAAACCAGCCTGCGCCGTGGTTTTGCTGTGGATGATGGCGGCGGTCTGATGCCCGAGGCAGTGCCGTCCGAGCCCATTGACTGCAAGGCGCTGCTCGATTCCAACCTTTGGCAAAGCATTGCCAGCGGCCAGGAGTACGAATTCCAGAGCAGCATTTTCCAGCCAGTGGGCGGCATGGACATGATTGCCCAGGCCTTTCAGAAACAGGTGAATGACCTGATTCATTACAACGCCAAGATCACGCGCATTCAGCAAGATGCCAACGGCGTTACCGTGACCTATCAAAACAGTGATGGCAGCGGCGGGGCGCAGCAGGAGCAGGCTGACTGGTGCGTGTGCACCTTGCCGCTGTCAATTCTTGGGCAACTGCCCATCGATGTAAGCGCGCCAATGATGAGCGCCATTCGCGCCGTGCCTTATGAGTCTTCGGTGAAGGTCGGCTTGCAGTTCAAGCGGCGTTTCTGGGAGCAGGACGAGCATATTTACGGCGGCATCACCTACACCGACACGCCCGTCAGCAAGATCAGCTACCCGAGCACCGACTATGGCAAGCAAGGCAAGGGCGTGCTGCTGGGGGCGTATATCTGGGGCCCGAATGCCTACGAATTTACCGCCATGAGCCCGCAAATGCGCGTGCAGAAGGCTGTGGAGTTTGGCGCGCAGATTCACCCGCAATACCCGAGCGAATTCGAAAACGGCATCGCCGTTGGCTGGCATCGTGTGCCCTGGACTAACGGCTGCTACGGCTTATGGACGCCCGAGACGCGCCAGCAGCACTACAAAAACCTGTGCCAGATCGACGGCCGCATTGTGCTGGCGGGTGAGCATGCTTCGTACATCCCGGCCTGGATGGAGGGCGCGATTTTGTCGTCGCACGATGCGATCAAGCGCCTGCACACCCACATCATCGCCAGCACTAAAACCGCCTGACAGGGAGTTAGCCATGCGTACGATTATGTCCACCGCTGTGTTGTGGGGCCTGATGGGCAGCGCGACGGCGTTTGCCGCTGACGCCCCGATCCTGTCCACCTCCGGCAAGTTCGAAGAACAGACCGGTGAAGCGCTGTTCAATCAAGTCTGCCAGGGCTGCCACATGGCCGAAGGCCAAGGGGCTCATGGTGCAGGCGCTTACCCGGCGCTGTCGACCAACCCCAAGCTCGGCGCCAAGGTGTACCCGGTGTACATGGTGGCCTCCGGGCAAGGCGGGATGCCGGGCTTCAAAAAGTACATGGATGACCAGCAGATTGCTGCGGTGGTCAACTATGTCCGCACACATTTTGGTAATCAATATCCTGATACGGTCACGGCCGAAGAGGTTAGGGTTCTCACCCAGCGCTGAAAGTCTCCATGGATTACGTTTTTTCATCCCTAAAGGAATAAACAATGTCGAAGACCATCATCACCACCTTCCTGCTGACCTCTTTGTTGGGCGGCTTGATGGCCACCCAAGCCAACGCCGCAGAGGTTATCCGCCACAAGTTGCCAAACTCCGATTTCCCTATCTCCCTGGCCGTGGAAATTCCGCCTGGGGCCACCGTGGTCAACCTCAGTGGCGTAGTGCCGCCGATTGCCGACAGCAAGGCCGACCCCAAGACACTGGCCGCTTATGGCGACACCGAAGTGCAGACCGTCAATGTGCTGAAGAACATTGAAGGCACGTTGAAAAGTCTCAATCTGACCATGGGCGATGTGGTGAAAATGCAGGTCTATCTGGTGGGCACGCCTGAAACCGGCAAGATGGATTTCGCCGGCTTTATGAAGGGCTACACCCAGTTCTTTGGCACGGCTGCCCAGCCCAAGCTGCCAACCCGCTCAGCGTTCCAGGTGGCAGGTTTGGCCAACCCCAACTACCTGGTAGAAATCGAAGTGACGGCGGTTCGTCCATAACTTGATCCACGGCTTGACCCATGGTCAGCGAACACGCTGACCATGGTGGGTGGCCTTTAAACCTGGCCGCTGATAATCGCATCGGCAATGGTTGCGCAAAACCAGCGCAGCGCCGCCGAACTCTCACTGTTGGGGTTCCAGTGCAACGAGACATCGAACTCGGGCACCTGGAACGGCAAGTCCAGCATCTGCAACCCCCCGTCATGCACAAATAATCTGGCGATCTGCTCAGGCAGCACGGCCAGCAGGTCGGTGCCCGGAAGAATTTTTGGCAGCACGGAAAAATGCGGCACGTGCAGGTTGATCCGCCGCTCGACATTCATGCTCTTCAATACGTCTTCAATGCTGCCGTGGCCGGAGGTGCGGGTCACGGTGACGTGCCGTTCGGCGAGAAACTGTTGCAGATTGATGCGCTCGCGGATGCGCGGATGGCTGGCGCTGAGCAGGCAGGTATAGCGCTCATGCATCAGCACCCGGTTGTGGGTGCCGGGCACCGGATGGCGGCAAATCGCGGCGTCGATCTTGGCGCTGGCCAGCCATTCGCCCACCTGGTCGACCTGCAGCGGTATGACTTCGACCTCCGCCTGTGGCGCCTCGCGGTTCAGGCGCGCCAGAATCAACGATAAAAAGCCCATCTCACCCAGGTCTGAGAGCGCAATGCGAAACCGTCGTTCTGTGGTCGCCGGGTCAAACTGACGGGTGCTTTGCACGGCGCCCTCAATGCGCGTCAGGCAATCACGCAGCGTGGGGTAGAGCTGCTGCGCGACAAACGTCGGCTGAATGCCGTCACGGGTGCGACTGAACAACTTGTCATCGAACAGCTCGCGCAGGCGGGCCAGGCCATAGCTCACGGAAGGCTGGGTGACGAACAGGCGTTCTGCGGCCAAAGTCACGCTGCGGGCTTCATACAGGGTGATGAAGGTGCGGATCAGGTTCAGGTCGATGTGGCTCATGGCGCCTCAGGTGGCTACAGCGATATAGATGGGGCTTATTTTTGATAGAGATAGTATCGATTTGATCAATCAAGTGGCAGCTGCAAGAGTAACCCAAAGTCTAAAAACAGCTGCAAGGGTCCCTATGAAAACCGTCCACTCTGCCACTTACGACATTCTGCGCGAGCAAGGCCTGACCACCATTTTTGGCAACCCCGGCTCCAATGAGCTGCCGTTTCTGAAAGGGTTCCCCGAAGATTTCAGCTACATCCTCGGCCTGCACGAAGGCGCTGTGGTGGGCATGGCCGACGGCTTTGCCCTGGCCACCGGCAAACCGACCTTCGTCAACCTGCACGCCGCAGCAGGCACCGGGAACGGCATGGGCGCGCTGACCAATGCCTGGTACTCCCACAGCCCGCTGGTGATTACCGCCGGGCAGCAAGTGCGTTCGATGATCGGTGTCGAAGCGATGCTGGCCAACGTCGATGCCGCGCAGTTGCCCAAGCCTCTGGTGAAATGGAGCCACGAACCAGCCTCGGCGCAGGACGTACCGCGCACCCTGAGCCAGGCCATCCACATGGCCAGCCTGGCGCCCCGTGGCCCGGTGTATGTGTCCATCCCGTATGACGATTGGGCCTGCGAAGCACCGGCCGGAGTTGAGCATTTGGCCCGGCGCCAAGTGGCAAGTGCCGGTGTGCCGTCGCCCGCGCAGTTGCACGACTGGGGGCAGCGCCTGTCGAACGCGCGCAACCCGGTGCTTGTACTTGGCCCGGACGTGGATGGCAGTGGCAGCAACGCGCTGGCCGTGCACCTGGCGGAAAAGCTGCGCATGCCGGCCTGGGTGGCCCCTTCGGCATCGCGTTGCCCGTTCCCGACGCGCCATCCATGTTTTCGCGGTGTGCTACCGGCGGCGATTGCCGGGATCAGCCGCCTGCTGGCGGACCATGACGTGATTCTGGTGGTGGGCGCGCCGGTGTTTCGTTATCACCAGTTCGCCCCCGGTGACTACTTGCCAGCGGGCACGCAACTGCTGCACATCACCTGTGATCCGGGCGAGGCGGCGCGGGCGCCGATGGGCGATGCGCTGGTGGCGGATATTGCCCTGACCCTTGAAGCCCTGGTGGCCGAGGTTTCAACCAGTACGCGGGCAATGCCCGAGGCTTTGCCGCGCCCGCCAGCGGTGGTCGAGGAGGGTGGTTTGCTGCGCCCGGAAACCGTTTTTGATCTGATCGACCAACTGGCGCCCAAAGACACCATCTACGTCAAGGAGTCCACCTCAACCGTGGGCGCGTTCTGGCAGCGCGTCGAAATGCGCGAACCGGGCAGTTACTTCTTTCCGGCCGCCGGTGGCCTGGGCTTTGGCTTGCCTGCAGCGGTCGGCGTGCAACTGGCCACGCCAGAGCGGCGGGTGGTCGGCATTATTGGTGACGGCTCGGCCAACTACGGCATTACGGCGCTGTGGACGGCGGCGCAATATGGCATCCCCGTGGTGTTCATCATCCTTAAAAACGGTACGTACGGCGCCTTGCGCTGGTTTGCCGATGTATTGAACGTCAGCGATGCGCCAGGGCTGGATGTGCCAGGCCTGGACTTTTGCGCGATTGCTCAGGGGTACGGCGTACACGCCGTGCGCACCGACACTGCCGAGCAGTTTGCCGCGGCATTTGCTGAGGCGCTGGCGGGCCAGCGCCCGGTCTTGATTGAGGTGCCGACGCTCACCATCGAGCCTTAAAACCCCAGGTCAGGCCCGAGCCTTGTCTGGGGGAACGGGCCTGATACCGCACGACAACAACAATAAAAAAAGAGGTGGTTATGAACAAAACTTCCGTCAGTGAAGTGATCGACGCCGCACCGTTTAATCGCACGCACCTGCTGATACTGATGTGGGGCTGCTTCATCATGCTGTTCGATGGCTACGACATGGTGATCTACGGCTCGGTGGTGCCGCAGTTGATGCAGGACTGGCAATTGTCTGCGATCGAAGCCGGCACCCTGGGCAGTTGCGCGTTGTTCGGCATGCTGTTCGGCGGCACCTTGATTGCGCCCTTGGCCGACCGTTTTGGGCGGCGCAAGCTGATCATCCTCACCACCTTGCTGGCCAGCCTGGCGGCTTTTCTCACCGGGCACGCCACCACGCCTTTCGAGCTGGGCGCCTGCCGTCTGGTCACGGGCCTGGCCTTGGGCGCATTGGTGCCGAGTGCAATCAACCTGATCAGCGAGTTCGCTCCCGAAGGGCGGCGCAGCACCATGATCACCGTGATGTCGAGTTTCTACTCGGTGGGCGCGGTGCTGTCGGCCTTGCTGGCGATTGCAGTGATCCCGCAGTGGGGCTGGCAGGCGGTATTTTATGTGGCCGTCCTGCCGGTGTTGGCGGTGCCGTTTATGCTGCGTTACCTGCCTGAATCGGCGGCGTTTCTGGCCCTCAAGGGGCGCCGTGGTGAACTGGACCAACTGTTGGTCAAGGTCGACCCGGCGTATCGCCCCGGCACTGCGTTGAGCCTGCCGGTCAATGACAAACAAACCCGCGCTGCCCGCCTGCCGCAGCTATTCAGCAAAGGTCAGGCACTGGCCACCGTGTTGCTGTGGGTGGCATTCGCCATGTGCATGCTGATGAGCTACGGGCTCAATACCTGGTTGCCCAAGCTTATGGCACACGGCGGTTACCCCCTGGGTTCGAGCCTCGCGTTTCTGGTGACGCTCAACGTGGGCGCCACGGTGGGTGCACTGTTCGGCGGCTGGCTGGCGGACCGTCTGGGTGTGCAGCGCACTCTGGCGTTGTTTTTCGTTCTGGCGGCGCTGTCACTGGCCGCCCTCGGCTTCAAGCCCGGCCCGATCCTGCTTAACCTGCTGTTGCTGATTGCGGGTGCAACCACCATAGGCACTCTGGCGGTGATTCATGCCTATGCTTCGATTTCTTACCCGGCGCACATCCGTTCGACCGGCGTGGGCTGGGCCGCCGGGATTGGCCGCCTCGGGGCCATTGCCGGGCCGATGCTCGGCGGCAGCCTGTTGGCGCTGGACTTGCCCTTCCAGCAGAACTTTTTGGCGTTCGCGTTGCCCGGAGTAATAGGTGCTTTGGCCATCGTGTGCATTCACGTACGCCCCACGTCTTCCGTTACCCAAGCCTCTGAATCTGTTTAAAAGGAGCATGACATGACCCATTACAGCGATTTTCATCTGCAACCGATTGCCGGAGAGTGGCGTAAAGGCACGGGCGGTAAACACCTGCGGGTGACTAATCCGTTTGACGACTCGCTGCTGCTGGAAATCCCTCAGGCTAACCGGGCCGACCTCGACGCTGCCTATCGCAAGGCCGCCGAGGTGCAGCCGCAATGGGCTGCGCTTGGGCCTTCGGCGCGAGCGGCGGTGTTGCATGAGGTGGTGGCGGTGTTTGACCGGCGCCGCGACGAAATCATCGACTGGCTCATCCGCGAGTCCGGCAGCACCCGGCTCAAGGCGCAACTGGAGTGGGGCGCGGCACGGGCCATTGCGCTGGAGTCGGCATCGTTCCCGGCGCGGGTTCACGGGCGCATCGTCGAGTCCAACGTACCGGGTAAAGAGAGCCGGGTGTATCGCAGCGCGCTTGGCGTGGTCGGCGTGATCAGCCCGTGGAACTTCCCGCTGCATTTGACCCAGCGTTCCATTGCCCCGGCGCTGGCGCTGGGCAACGCCGTGGTCATCAAGCCGGCCAGCGACACCCCGGTGTGCGGTGGTTTGCTGCTGGCGCGCATCTTTGAGGAGGCCGGGTTACCGGCTGGTGTATTGAGCGTGGTGGTGGGTGCGGGCAGTGAAATTGGCGACGCGTTTGTTGAGCATCCGGTGCCGTCGCTCATCACCTTCACGGGTTCAACCCCGGTCGGTCGCGGTATTGGCGCAATCGCCAGCGGCGGCGAACACCTCAAGCACGTCGCGCTGGAATTGGGCGGCAACAGCCCGTTTGTCGTGCTGGAAGACGCTGACCTGGAGCAGGCGGTGAATGCTGCGGTGTTTGGTAAATTCCTGCACCAGGGGCAGATCTGCATGGCGATCAACCGCATCATCATCGATGACCGTTTGTATTCGGCCTTTGCTGAGCGTTTTGTGGCGCGGGTCAAAGGGCTCAAGGTGGGCGACCCGAACCTGCAAGACACCGTGATCGGCCCGGTCATCAACGCCAAGCAGTTGCAGGGCCTGCATGAAAAGATCGAACTGGCCCGCGCTGAGGGTGCCCGGCCGTTGTTTGAGGGCGGCAGTAATGGGAACTTGATGGCGCCCCACGTCTACGGCGAAGTCACCGTCGACATGGACCTGGCCCGTAATGAAATTTTCGGCCCGCTGGTGGGGCTGATCCGTGCCCGCGACGAAGCCCATGCCCTGGAATTAGCCAACGCCACCGAATTCGGCCTTTCCAGCGCCGTCTTCAGCACCAACCTGGAACGCGCCGTCACCTTTGCCCGCAAAGTGAGAGCAGGCATGACCCACGTCAACGACATCCCGGTCAACGACGAAGCCAACGCACCTTTTGGCGGTGAAAAGAACTCAGGGCTTGGCCGTTTCAATGGTGACTGGGCGATTGACGAATTCACCCGTGATCACTGGATCAGCGTGCAACACACACCACGGCACTACCCGTTTTAAACCGCAGCAGTTCTCGTAGGAGGGGCCGCCCCGTCTTCGACGCCGCGCTGTCGCGCAGCAAACAGGACAGCGAGTTTCTTCAGCATCCCCCAATCGGTTCCCTCTCCTTCGGGAGAGGGCTAGGGTGAGGGGGCTCTTGACTTGAGTACATATCCGTTGCTGCGGCAACGGCCACTTAGGGTTCCGGCCTTACGCCGCGTCACTTTGCAAAAGCGGCAAAGTAACCAAAACGCTTTTGCCCCTACCCCTCGGTGCCTCGCTTTGGCTCGGCATGCCCTCACCACAGGCCTTGCTCGGTGGGCCCGCCGCGATCGGCCATCCATGGCCGTGTCGCGGCTAACCCGGCGTCCTGCCGGGTTACCCACTGCGCAAAACCTGCGTTCGACCAGCGTGGTTTAATGGGGCCTTTTAGATCAAGATCAAAAGATCGCGAGCAAGCTCGCTCCTACAGTTGAAATGGGGGGATTCAAAACTTCATCGCCGGATACGATTCTTCTGCCAGCTGAAGTCACTGTGAAACGTGCCAGTATCTCCCCGTAAAACGTACAAAGTGGCCCTGTAGGCAGATGACAGGCGTGAGCATTGTAAACTGCGGACTTTTCGGTAAGCCCAGACCCAGCCGTGTGAGGAAGTGGCGTTCATCTTGGCAATCCTGAGTCGATAAGAACCTCATTGGACTCAGTTTAGAACTCAAGTTCCCTTGCCATGACAAACGTCATACCAATCGTCGGTTGCCTCATAAAACAGGCGTAAAACCGCAGTCTGGCAAGCTCGCCTCAAGTTTTGCTAGTCTGTGTGGTAATCGCAAAGGGAGTACAGACAGAATGGAACTGAAATCACCGGACAAAAATATTCGAATTGTCGGCCTGGCAGGGATCGTCGCGGGGCTGGGAATGATAGTGGCCGGTCATGCCAGTTTCGGCACCACGCTTCTGGGCGGCGGGCTGCTGTTTCTGGCACTGCCGCTGTTCAGGACAGCGGGCAAAAAATAAAGGGTTTTTCCGTACGGTGTTCCCTGCCGGTCGTGATCTGCTGGAGGGCTTAAATGCTGTTTGTTGTCATGCTCGGAGGCAAGCATCCCCGAGCCAAAATCGAAGTCCATGACGTGGTTTTTGCCATCGCCGACAGCCTGGAAGCAACCTACCCGCAGCTGCGTCAGGGCTGGTTTGGCGCCCCGGCAGGTTTGCACATCGATGCCTGGATGCGTGTTGACGGCGTAGATGGCTGGAAGGTTGAGCTGAGCCCGCTGGCACCGCTGCCAGGTTCGCCACGTTTGTATTTCATCAACCTGGGTGGCTACGAGCCGAATACCTTTGGTGAAGCCCATCATTACCTGCTGGTGGTTGCCCAGGACAAGAACCAGGCCAAATCCAGGGCCAGACAGCACATGCTCAAGCATTGGCATCAGGCCCACACCGACGCGCTGCTGGATGTGGATGATTGCTTGCCGATTGATCAGGTGAGCGGGCGTTACATTCATCTGGTTGAGGGCGAGCATCGGGGTGTGATTCAGCACAACGACTACATCGTTATATAGCGTTTACCCGTCACAACCGCTGCGCCCCTATGCGGCGTATCTCATACCCCTGTAGTCGCTGCCGCAGGCTGCGTTTTTTTAAAATGTCTTGGGCAAACAAAATTCAATCGCAAGAATCGGAGTTCCTGGGCGGGTTGGGTGTCCTAATCTGACGTCCTAATCGTTTATCAGGTATATCGCGATGCCCCGGACTCCTCTCTCATCGGCCCTCTACAGTACGGACGAGCAGCGCTGGGCCGCCGTGCAAACACGTGACCCCGGCGCGGACGGGCAGTTTGTCTACGCCGTGCGCACAACCGGGGTTTATTGCCGCCCCAGTTCTTCGGCGCGCCAGCCCAAGCGTGAGAACGTGCTGTTCTTCGACAGCGCCGAACAGGCTGAAGCGGCGGGTTATCGGCCCAGCCGTCGTGCTGCCGGTGATCAAACCTGTGCCAGCGAGCAACGGGCGCAGTTGGTGGCTAAGGCCTGCCGTTTGATCGAAGCCTGCGAGACCGCGCCGAGCCTCGATGATCTGGCGGCCCAACTGGGCATGAGTTCGTTTCATTTTCATCGGGTTTTCAAAGCTCAGACCGGCCTGACGCCCAAGGCCTATGCTTCGGCCGCCCGGGCGAAGCGCTTGCGTGACGAGCTGGGGCACACCTCGACCTCGGTAACCGATGCCATTTATGGCGCTGGCTTCAATTCCAACAGCCGTTTTTACGAAACCGCCCATCAGCGCCTGGGGATGCATGCCCGTGACTACAAGGACGGCGGCGCCGGGGCAACGATTCGCTTCGCGGTGGGCGAATGCTCACTCGGCGCCATTTTGGTCGCGCAAAGTCAGCGCGGGATTTGCGCGATTCTTTTGGGCGAAGACCCTGACGCGCTGCTTATCGATCTGCAGAAGCAGTTTCCCAAGGCTCAATTGATTGGCTGCGATAGCGAATTCGAACAGTTGGTGGCCCAGGTGGTGGGCTTTATCGAGGTGCCTTCGCTGGGCTTGAACCTGCCGCTGGATGTGCAAGGCACGGCGTTTCAAGAGCGCGTGTGGCAAGCGCTGCGCGAGATACCACCGGGGACGACTGTCAGTTACGGCCAGATTGCCGAGCGCATCGGTTCACCGAAAGCGGTGCGGGCCGTGGCTCAGGCTTGTGCTGCAAACGCTATTGCGGTGGCGATTCCTTGCCATCGTGTGGTGCGTCGCAATGGCGATATTTCTGGCTACCGCTGGGGTGTCGAGCGCAAATGCGAACTGCTCAAGCGCGAGTCTGCGGTCTGAATCGACGAGATCAACATGAACACCATAGCGACTGCTGTCGAGCGGCTTGACTGGCCGCTTATTGCTGCACAACTCAATGAAGAAGGCTATGCCGTGCTGTCGGGGTTTTTAAGCCCGGGGCAACGGCTAGAATGCCTTCAGTTGCTTAACCCCGGGCCGGATCAGCGGCGCTCGCAACTGAGTGAGCAGTTGTTGGGGCAGGGCGAGCTTGTCCACTGGCAGGCAGGCGCTGCGGGTGTGTTTGAGGCACTGAGGGCTGATTTTTATCCGCCGTTGGTACGGATTGCCAACCTATGGAACGAGACACTTGGCGTCACCGATCGTTACCCGCCGCAGCTTGCCCGGTTGCACGCACTCTGCCAGGCCGCGGAGCAACGGCACGACAGGTCATGCCTGCTGCGCCTGGCGGAGCAAGACTACCTGGGCTTGCAGCAACACGCCCAGGGCGAGCAGGTGTTCCCGTTGCAACTGATTGGCCTGCTCTCATCGCCGGGCGACGAGTTTAGCGGCGGTGAGTGTGTGCTGACCGAGCAACGGCCGAGGATGCAATCACGGCCCATGGTGGTGCCGTTGCGTGCAGGGGATCTGGCGATCATCTGTACCGCGCAGCGGCCCTTCAAAGGCAGCAAAGGCTACTACCGCGTCAACACCAAGCATGCGATTAGCCGGGTAAGAAGCGGCGAGCGTCTGGGCTTTGAACTGACCTTTCATTTGTCGCCCTGAAGCCACATCGATACCTCACACCCTTGCCGCAATTTATCTGGACGCCCATGAACCTTCAGACTTTTCCAAGCCTTGATTCGCTGGACTGGCGAGCTGTGCACACGTCATTAAACGCAGACGGCTTTGCCCTGCTGGGGCAGTTGCTCACGCGTGAACAATGCCAGCGACTGGCCAGCCTTTATGCCGAAGAACAGCACTTTCGCAGCCGCATCGTGATGGAGCGCTACGCCTTCGGGCGTGGTGAATATCAGTATTTCAAGTACCCGCTGCCGGACCTCGTGGAGCACCTGCGCACGGCCTTGTATCAGCACCTCGCACCTATCGCAAACGGCTGGCATGCAGCGCTGAAAATCAGCCAGCGATTTGCGCCAACTCATCAAGCCTTCAAGGACATCTGCCATGCTGCTGGCCAGCTCAGGCCCACGCCATTGCTGCTGCGTTATCGAGCCAACGATTACACCTGCCTTCACCAAGATTTGTACGGCGAGCAGGTCTTTCCTTTTCAAGTGGTGATTTTGCTGGACGAGCCCGGTCAGGATTTTCAGGGCGGGGAGTTGGTGCTGACTGAAAGCGACCCTAAAAAGCCGGGGCGGGCCGAGGTGATTAATTTGCGCCAGGGCCAGGCGCTGGTGTTTGCCGTCAACAGCCGCCCCGTGCGCTCAGCCCGAGGGTTCTATCGGGTCAGCCTGCGGCACGGGGTCAGCAAGGTGTATCAAGGCGAGCGGCGCACCCTGGGGATTATTTTTCACGATGCCAAGTAGCGTTATTCGGGGAGTGACTAGCGAGTAACAGGCGCTTGCCCTTGGTCATGCAACAAGAACTTTATTTTTGAGTCGAGCTCGTCCGGCGCGCTTTCTGCCGGCAGCGGCGTCGCTTTCACTGAGGCGGTGTTGTTCAGCGCCTGGCCGTCTGATTTGAAGGGTGAGATGACGAGAGGCGGGTGGGAAGGCATGCCGGTTTTTTGCGGCACGCGATTGTATGAGTACTCGATGATGCAGTTTTCTTTCTGGACGCCCTCGGGTATGTCGCGGCAAGCCTGCGCGCTGTTGTTTTTGTAGCATTTGGCGCGGTCGGCCTCTACCAGCCGGTTCTGGCAGCTACTCACCGACAGCACGGCCTGCACCACCTTGGCCCAGTCAGCACCCGGCGCGACATGCGGGTCGGCGTGTGCGGCACTGGCCATCAATAAAAAGCTGACGCTCAAGGTTTTGAATGACGAGGTCGAGTTAAACATCCGGGCAGTCCATGGCGAGGGATGCGCGTATGTAACAGGGTTTTTTGAGTTGCCGCAATGCGTCTTGCATGCTGATTTGCTAGGGTGACCCACGGACTCATTTAAGGAATGACGTGATGAAAAAGGAAGTGATGGCGCCCCTCGCGGCGTTTGTGTTGCCGTTGCTCTTGAGCGCATGCAGCCAGCATGCGCCCTCGGTCAGCAGCACGGGCTCTGAAGCAACGGGTGCGGCCCGGCAGTTTGTCGCCCGTGGCAACGAGCCGTTCTGGACCCTCAAGGTCAATGGCGACACCCTGGCCTGGATTACTCCGGATCACTTAGAGGGTCGGCAATTGCACGCCGACAAAGTGGTGTCAGGGGATCGCACGACCTACACCGGCATCGATCAGGGCAAGGCGTTCAGCCTGGTGATCGAGCCTAAACCCTGCACCGACTCGATGTCGGGTGAGACGTTCAGCCACACGTCTACCTGGACTTATGCCGGTGAACGCAACAGCGGATGTGCTGGCGAAGGCAGCTGATTCAGGGAGTAACGCACTCGCTGTGTATCACACTGTGTACCAACCCCACGCTGATACACCCGCAGGTTGTTAACGGTCGAACGCGACACAGACCAGATACACGCCTGGCTTTAAATCTGTCTACCCGATAGCGCAAGTGATCACTCACCTGAACTTGCGCTACGGACACATTCAGTCAAGCCAGGAGATATAACAATGAAGCGCCATTACGCCGCTCTCGCCGCCACCCTCGCTCTGTCCCTCGGTGCCTTTGCCGGTGCTGCCCACGCTGATGATGCCAAGCCTCAAGAGAAATGCTTTGGCGTGTCGCTGGCCGGTGCCAATGATTGTGCCGCGGGTAAAGGCACCTCATGCGCCGGTACCGCCACCGCTGACTACCAGGGCAATGCCTGGATCCTGGTGGACAAAGGCACCTGCACCCAGATCAAAACCCCTAAAGGCTACGGCAGCCTGACGGAAAAACCGTGATTGCCTCGGCCCCGGTGGTGCTCAAGCGGTTATTGCCTGAGGCACTGCTGTTGTTGGTGGCCCGTGTCGGTATCGCCTCGGTGTTCTTCCTCTCGGGCCGTACCAAAGTCACCGGTTTTCTGGAACTCAAACAGTCGACTTACACCTTGTTTCGCTCGGAATACGCCTTGCCTGTGATCCCCCCGGAATGGGCGGCGCATCTGGCGGCTTACGCCGAGCATGCGTTCCCGCTGTTGCTGGTGCTGGGCCTGATGACCCGCCTGTCTGCTGCTGCACTGTTGGGCATGACCCTGGTGATCGAGGTGTTTGTCTACCCCGACGCCTGGCCGACGCACCTGACCTGGGCGGGGTTGTTGTTACCGCTGTTGGCCTACGGTGGCGGGGCCTGGTCGCTGGACAACGTGTTGCGCCGTCGGCGTGTGTGAACCCTTTAACAATAATGCTGTGGAGTGTCTTTATGCGTGTTCTGTCTTCTCTGGTCATCGCCATGGCGCTGACCGCTCCCATGCTGGCTTCAGCGGCTGAAAAGCCGCAGGCGTTGCCCGGCACCGGCAAAAACGTGGTGATTGTGCCTGGCTCGTTTGTTGACGGCTCCGGCTGGCGAGTGGTGCACGACATCCTGTCCCACCAGGGCTACAAGGTCACCGTGGTGCATCAGGGGCATGAAAGCCTTGCTGCAGACGTAGCCGAAGCCCGTGAAGTGCTGGAACAGCAGGTCGGCCCGGTGGTGCTGGTGGGTCACAGTTCCGGCGGCGGGGTGATCTCGATTGCCGGTGACCGGGGCAAGGTCAGGGCGCTGGTCTATGTTTCAGCCCTGCAGCCGGAAGTGGGCGAGAACATGTCCCAGTTGTTGAACTCCATGCCTGCGCCAAGCAATGACATCAAGCAGAGCCGCGACGGCCATCTGTTTGTGGACCGCAGCAAGTTCCATGATGATTTTGCCGCTGACCTGACTACTAACCGCACCGACTTTATGGCGGCCTCGCAAGTTCCGGCCACCACCGCATTGTTCGGCGGCACCGTGTGGGACGCCGCCTGGCACAAGAAGCCGACCTATGCGGTGCTCTCTACCGAAGACCGGGCCTTGAGCCCCGATTTACAGCGCTGGATGTACAAGCGCGCCGGTTCCAAAGTCACTGAACTAAAAGGCAGCCACTCCGTGTACATTTCCCAGCCGGAAGCGGTGGCCAAAGTGATCGAAGACGCTGCATCAGTTATTAACTAATCCCAAACCCCCACAAAAACACCCTGGAGACATCCCATGAGCACTTCTTTGAAATCCCGCGTCAGCCTTGCCACTGCTGCTGCCCTGATCGCTATGGCATCCGCGTCTTTTGCTACGGCCGCCAGCGCTGCCGACCAGCAGGAGAAACCTGGCCGCTGCTACGGCGTCAACAGCTGTAAAGGCGAAAGCCAGTGCGCCACGTCGAAAAACGACTGCAAAGGCCTCAATAGCTGCAAAGGCCAGGGCGTTGTGGTGAAAACCCCGTCCGAGTGCATGAAACTGGGCGGCACCACCACCGAAGCCAAGTAACCCCCCGGTGTAGGAGAGAGCTTGTCTTGCGATCTTTTAAACGATCAAAAGATCGTGAGACAGTTGGCTCCTGCAGTCTTTGCATACAACGACCTATCGATGCACTGGAGCACATCACATGGCGACATCCAATCCACGTTTCTCGGGCTTTGGCCTGGGGTTGCGCAAGGAGCATTACAGCGACTTTCTTGAAACCTCGGTCGCCGTGGATTTCGTCGAAGTGATCTCCGAGAATTTTATGGTTGCAGGCGGCCAACCACTGCACATCCTGCGCCAGATCCGTGAGCGGCACCCGGTGGCGCTGCACGGCGTGTCCATGTCCATCGGCACCGCCGAAGGGCTGGACCCTGATTACCTCAAGCGCCTCAAGTCGCTGGTGGATGCCATTGAGCCGCTGTTTGTGTCCGACCATTTGAGTTGGTCACGCACCGGGGGCTTCAACTCCCACGATTTGCTGCCGCTGCCTTACACCGAAGAGGCACTGAACCTGGTCTGCGCCAATATTCATCAGGCACAAGAGGCCTTGGGCCGCACTATGCTGTTTGAAAATCCGTCGAGCTATCTGGCCTTTGCAGGCGCGTCCATGAGCGAGTGGGAATTTATTGCCGAGATGTCCCGGCGTACCGGCTGCGAGCTGCTGCTGGACGTCAATAATGTGTTTGTCAGCGCCAGCAACCACGGCTTTGATGCGCTGGCGTTTCTCGACGGGATACCCGCCGAGCGCGTGCGTCAGGTGCACCTCGCGGGCCACAGCCAGGGCCCCAGCCTGTTGATTGACAGCCATGACAGCCCGGTGTGCAGCGGCGTCTGGCACTTGTACGCCAGGGCCATTGAGCGGCTGGGCCCGGTGGCCACCATGATCGAGCGTGATGATGATATTCCGCCTTTGTCCGAACTGCTCGATGAACTCGCCATCGCCAGGGCTTTGGGCGCCAGCGCGGCCAAACAGCGTGAGGAGGTGCGCGCATGAATCTGGCCCGTTTGCAGGAAGAATTCCAGAACTGGCTGGTGAACGCTTCGGATGAATCCGCCGCGCTCCTGGGCAATCATGTTGCCGGTCTGGCGGTGTACCAGAACAACTACCGGGCGCAATTGGTAGGTTGCCTGGAAGGGGCGTTTCCCAACCTGCGCAAATGGCTGGGGGATGAAGCCTTTTTGGCCGCGTGCATCACCCATATAGACCGCCATCCGCCGCATGCCTGGACTCTTGATGTGTACCCCGAAGGCTTGCAAAAAACCTTGTATGACGTCTTCCCCAATAACCCGGACGTACACGAACTGGCGTGGATCGAATGGTCACTGAGCGAGGCGTTTGTCGCCGCCGATGCTGCGCCCCTGCGCATGGAGGCGCTGGCCTCGGTGGACTGGGACACCGCGCGCCTGCAACTGGCGCCGTCGCTGCGCAGCCATGCCTTGACCACCAATGCCGAAGCCATCTGGTCGGCCTTGTGGCAGCAAACCCCGCCGCCCGAAGCCACGATGCTGGCCGAGGCGGGCGGGTTGCTGGTGTGGCGTCGCCAATACACCTCGCGCCTGCGCCAGGTCGACGCGCTGGAACTGCACGCGCTGCAGCACCTGCAACACGACGGCAGCTTTGCCGGGTTGTGCGAGTTTTTAGTCGAGCGTCTGGGCGAAGACGAGGGTATAGGCCGGGCCGGTGAACTGCTGGCTGGCTGGATTGGCAGTGAATTGATTGTCGGTGTAATCAGCGACTAATGACGGCGTAGGAGCGAGCTTGCTCGCGATCTTTTAAACATCAAAAGATCGCGAGGCAAACTCGCTCCTGCGGTTAGCTGCGCTCGATGGCCAGGGCCACGCCCTGACCGCCGCCGATGCACAAGGTCGCGAGGCCTTTTTTGGCGTCACGCTTGATCATTTCGTGCAGCAACGACACCAGCACGCGGCAGCCTGACGCGCCAATCGGGTGGCCCAGGGCAATGGCGCCGCCATTGACGTTGACCTTGTCCATGTCCCATTCCAGCTCTTTGCTCACCGCCAGGGCTTGCGCGGCGAAGGCTTCGTTGGCTTCGATCAGGTCCAGTTGGTCGAGGCTCCAGCCGGCTTTTTTCAGGCAGGTGCGGGTTGCCGAAACCGGGCCGATGCCCATGATGGCCGGGTCGACACCGGCGTTGGCGTAACCGGCGATCCGGGCCAGCACGGGCAGGCCCAGGGCTTTGGCCTTGTCGGCGCTCATCAGCACCACGGCGGCAGCGCCGTCGTTGATGGTTGAGGAGTTGCCAGCGGTGACGCTGCCGTCTTTTTTGAACGCAGGCTTGAGTTTGCTCAAGGCCTCGGCGGTGATGCCGTCGCGCGGTTGCTCATCGACCTTGAACGAAATCGGCTCGCCTTTGCGCTGAGGAATCTGGATGGGGGTGATCTCGTCGGCAAAGCGCCCGGACTCGATGGCCGCAATGGCTTTTTGTTGCGATGCTGCGGCGAAGGCGTCCTGTTGCTCGCGGGTCAGTTGGTATTTGTCCACCAGATTCTCGGCGGTGATGCCCATGTGGTAGTCGTTGAACGCGTCCATCAGGCCGTCTTGCAGCATGCTGTCGAGCATTTTCGCGTGGCCCATGCGCAGGCCGGTGCGTGCGGCCGGCAGCACGTACGGCGCCAGGCTCATGCTTTCCATGCCGCCGGCGATGATGACCTCGGCATCGCCGCAGCGAATCGCCTGGGTGGCCAGGTGCAGCGCCTTCAGGCCAGAGCCGCAGAGTTTGTTCAGGGTCAGCGCCGGTACAGCGTGGGGCAGACCGGCGAGGATCGACGCCTGACGCGCCGGGTTCTGGCCGCAGCCCGCGGTGAGCACCTGGCCAAGGATCACTTCGTCAACCTGCTCGCCTTTGATGCCGGTGGTTTGCAGCAGTTGACGAATGACGGCAGCGCCGAGTTCGGCAGCCGGAATGTTGGCCAGCGCGCCCTGAAAACTGCCAATGGCCGTGCGGGTGGCGGCAACAATGACGACTTCTTGCATGACTTCTCTCCTTAAATTGTGGCGGATCAGGCGAACTGCATTTCCGGGACATGGTCCGGGACGATCAATTTACCGGCTGTTTTGCTGACGATTTCTTCAACGCTGACGCCGGGCGCCCGCTCTTTGAGGATGAAGGCGCCGTCTTCGATTTCCAGGTAGGCCAGGTCGGTCAGCACCCGCTTGATGCACCCGGCACCGGTCAGCGGCAGGCTGCAGCGCGACAGCAGTTTGGATTCGCCGTCTTTGGAGGCGTGGGTCATGGTGACGATGATGTTGTCGGCACCGGCCACCAGGTCCATCGCGCCGCCCATGCCCTTGACCAGCTTGCCTGGGATCATCCACGAGGCGATGTTGCCGTGTACGTCGACCTCAAAGGCGCCCAGCACCGTGAGGTCAATGTGGCCGCCGCGAATCATCGCGAACGACTCGGCAGACGAGAAAATCGATGCGCCGGTGCGGGCGGTGACGGTTTGTTTGCCGGCGTTGATCATGTCGGCATCGGCTTCACCTTTGCGCGGGAAGGCGCCCATGCCGAGCAGGCCGTTTTCCGATTGCAGCATGACTTCCATGCCGTCGGGGATGTAGTTGGCGACCAGGGTCGGGATACCGATGCCGAGGTTCACGTAGAAGCCGTCCTGCATTTCGCGGGCGACGCGCTGAGCCATTTGTTCGCGGGTAAGGGCCATTATTATTCTCCGTGCTCTGAATCCAGAGCTTAAGGCTGGGGGCAGGGGATCAAGAGCGCTCAGTGAGCTGTTCGATACGTTTTTCAAACGTGCCGCAAATGATCCGGTCGACGTAGATGCCAGGGGTGTGGATCTGCGCCGGGTCCAGCTCGCCGGGTTCAACAATTTCTTCGACTTCGACCACGGTGATCTTGCCCGCGGTAGCGGCCAGCGGGTTGAAGTTTTGCGCGGTGTGGCGGTAGATCACGTTGCCGAAATGGTCGGCTTTCCAGCCTTTGACAATGGCAAAGTCGCCGGTGATGGATTCTTCCATCAGGTACTCGCGGCCTTTGAATGTGCGGGTTTCCTTGCCTTCGGCCACGGGAGTACCGACGCCGGTCGCCGTGAAAAACGCCGGGATGCCCGCACCGCCTGCGCGCATTTTTTCTGCGAGGGTGCCTTGGGGGGTGAGTTCGACTTCGATTTCGCCGCTGAGCAGTTGCTTCTCGAACAGCGCGTTTTCACCCACGTAAGAGGCGATCACTTTGCTGATCTGGCGGTCTTCCAGGAGGATCCCGAGGCCAAAACCGTCGACGCCACAGTTGTTGGACACCACGGTCAGATCACGGGTGCCTTTGCGTTTGATCTCGTTGATCAGGTTCTCGGGGATGCCGCACAGGCCAAAGCCGCCTGAAATCACGGTCATGCCATCTTCGAGCCCGGCCAGCGCTTCCTCGTAGGACGCTACGCGCTTATCAAAACCTGCCATATGCACCTCTTTTATTATTGATGGGTGATGGTGTGTCGAATGGTACGAGTGTTACTCCACTGGATTGATTTGTTAAATTGATTTTTGCGGTTGATTGATAGATAAATCGAAACAATTAAACACGAGAGCACGCCCATGACGGTGAAACAGATCCGCGCCTTCCTTGCCGTGGCGCAAAGCCTGAGCTTTGCCGTGGCCTGCGAGCGCCTGCATTTATCGCAATCGGCCTTGAGCCTGACCATCAAGGCGCTGGAAGAAGGGCTGGGCGGGCGTTTGTTCAGCCGCACCACGCGCAACGTGGCGCTGACCCCTGAAGGCCAGGCGCTGTTGCCGCGGGCGCGTAAGTTGGTGGCGGACTGGGACAATGCTGAAGACGAAATGCGCCAACTGTTCACGTTGCAACGCGGGCGGGTGACGTTGGCGGCGATTCCGTCGTTTGCCTGCAACCTGCTGCCGCCGATTCTCAAGCATTTTCGCCTGCGCTATCCCAAGCTCAATGTCACGGTCAACGACGTCATCAACGAGCAGGTGTTGGAAATGGTCCGTGATCGCCAGGTTGAACTGGGGGTCGCGTTTGAGCCAGCGCCGGGTTCATCACTGACATTTACCCCGCTGTACATCGACCGTTTTGTGGCGGTGGTGCCCAGTGACAGTCCGCTGGCGAATGCCACGGTGATCGACTGGAAAACCTTGCTGGAGCAGCCATTTATCACCCTGCAACGGCCGTCGGCGGTGCGGGTGCTGCTGGAGGAACATTTGCAGGCGCGGCAGATGAAATTGCCGGTGGAGTTCGAAAGTCATCAACTGGCTACCGTCGGGCGCATGGTCGCCAGCGGGTTGGGCGTGAGCGCTGTCCCGGCCCTGTGCGTCGAGCAAATGCGCGAGTTGGGCGCGCGCTGCATCACCTTGCATGAGCCGATCGTCGAGCGGGCGATGGGTGTGCTGACCAAGCCGGGGCATGAGCTGTCAGCTGCCGCGCAAGCACTGTTCGACAGCCTGCTGGATGAGTGGGAATCCCCATGACTCGCACCGGGAATTGGCGAAATCAAACTGAAGGAGCGAGCTTGTCTCGCGATCTTTTAAAGATCAAAAGATCGCGAGGCAAGCTCGCTCCTTCAGAGGTTTATATAAGCCTTAAACCTTTTTTGTCGATGGCAACAAGATGGTCAAAATGCCCAGCAACGGCAGGTACGAACACAGCGAATACACGTACTCAATGCCGTGAATGTCCGCCAAGTGCCCGAGCAAGGCCGCGCCGATGCCACCAAAACCGAACATCAAACCGAAGAATACCCCGGCGATCATGCCGACATTGCCCGGCACCAGTTCTTGCGCATACACCACGATGGCCGAGAACGCAGAGGCCAGAATAAAGCCGATGATCATGCTCAGGATGCCGGTCCAGAACAGGTCGACATAGGGCAACGCGAGGCTGAATGGCGCTGCGCCGAGTATCGAGAACCAGATCACCGCTTTACGCCCGATCTTGTCGCCAATCGGGCCGCCAAAGAAGGTGCCCGCTGCCACTGCGCCGAGGAACAGGAACAGATACAACTGGGAACTGGCCACCGACAGGTCAAACTTTTTGATCAGGAAAAAAGTGAAGTAGCTGGTGAAACTGGACATGTAGAAGTACTTGGAGAACACCAGCAACGCCAGTACCACCAGGGCACCGGTCACGTGTTTTTTAGACAGACCGTGGGTGGCCACGCTGCCTTGCTTGAGCTTGAACAGGTTGAGGTGGTGGCGGTACCAGCGGCTCAAGCCGAACAGGATCAAGATGGCAAAGGCCGCGAACAGGCCGAACCACGCTACGTTGCCCTGACCGTAAGGGATGACGATGGCCGCTGCCAGCAACGGGCCGAAGGCGCTGCCCGCATTACCGCCGACCTGGAAGGTGGATTGTGCCAGGCCATAACGCCCGCCCGAAGCCAGCCGCGCAACCCGCGAAGTCTCGGGGTGAAAGGTCGATGAGCCAACACCGATCAGCGCCGATGCCACCAGAATGGCGGTGAACGAGCCGACAAACGCCAGCATCAAAATGCCGATCAAGGTGCACACCATGCCCGCGGGCAGCAGCCACGGCTTGGGGTGGCGGTCGGTGTAATAGCCGACGCCCGGTTGCAGCAGCGAAGCGGTGAGCTGGAAGGTCAGGGTAATCAGGCCGATTTGGGTAAAGCTCAGGTCATAGTTGGCCTTGAGCATCGGGTAAATCGACGGCAGCACGGCTTGAATCAGGTCGTTGATCAGGTGGGCTAGCGCGCACGCGGCGATCACGCGCATGACCAACGGGCTGGACTGGCTGCTGACTGAGGCACTGGGACTGCTGCTGGGGCTGCTGGTAGCCGCCGGGTTCGTACTTGTTATAGACATCGAAGATCATCCGGGCAGGGAGTAAGGACACTGGATGCACGCAGGCAAACCAGCGGCTATCCTAGGTTTCGCGAAATTGCCTGTCTCGCGCAATTCGGGCGCTCACTGTCGCAAAAAGGGAATCATGATCAAACCGCTGAAAGAATTTCTGCTTGAGGTCGATGAAGCGCACTGGACAGTGAGCTGCAGCGCTACCGATTACCCGGCCGACTGGGTTATCGCGCCGCATTCCCACGCCAAGCATCAACTGCTGTATGCCATTGAAGGGGTGATGGTGGTGCACTCGGCGTTGAGCCAGTGGACGGTGCCGCCCAGTCGCGGCATCTGGATGCCCAGTGGTCAGGTGCACTCGGTGCGATGCGTTGGCCCACTGAAAATGCGCAGCGTGTATGTACGGCCTGAAGTGATGGCGCAACTGCCGACGCAGACCCGTGCAGTGAGTATTTCGGCGCTGTTGAGTGAACTGATCAAGGCCTCGGTCGACATCCGTGCGCCTTACGAGGCCGACTCGCGAGAAGACCGCATCATGAAGCTGATTCTGGATGAACTGGCGATTTTACCGGTGCTGCCGCTGCACCTGCCGCAGCCGCTCGACTCGCGCATCCAGAGCATTTGCAGCGTGTTGCAGCGTGACCCTGGCGACGGCTCGACCCTGGCCGACTGGAGTGCCCGGCTGGCGCTGGATGAAAAAACCATCCAGCGGCTGTTTCATAAGGAAACCGGCATGACCTTTGGCCAATGGCGCCAGCAATCGCGGTTGCTGCTGGCGTTGGAGCGCATTGCCGTCGGTGAAAAAATCATCGACGTGGCCGGGGCGCTCGGCTACGACAGCCCGAGTGCATTCACCACCATGTTCAAAAAACAATTCGGCAAAACCCCGAGCAATTTCTTCAAATAACTACGGTGCTGCAGGTGCGACCTTTTGCTCGTTCAAGAGATCGCTATATAGTTATCGCTATAGCGAATTCTTCCGCACAGACAGGACCTGACCGTGAGTGCACAATCCAAAGAGGCCGTAGGCCCAATCTATAACATTGACGCCATGCGTCGCGCCCAGGCGAATACCTGGAAGGCCATCGAAACGCTGTCGGCGCTGATCAAACCCGGCATGCACGAAACCGAAGCCGTGGCGCTGGGCAAGCAGGTACTGGCTGATCTGGACATGCAGCGCATCTGGCACCCGTTGTTGGTGCGCTTTGGTGCCAACACCCTGAAAACCTTCAAACAGCGCTCTGATGGCGACCTGGTGCTGGGTGAAAACGATATTTTCTTTATCGACATGGGCGCGGTCTGGGAAGGGCATGAAGGTGATGCCGGTGAAACCTTCGTGACGGGCAACGATCCTGAAATGAAAGCCTGCGCTGAAGCAGCCAAAACGTTGTTTGAGCGGGTGCAGGCCAAGTGGAAGAACGAGCAGGTGGCGGGGCTTGAGTTGTACCGCTACGCCCAAGAGCAGGCCAAGGACATGGGCTGGGTGCTGAACCTTGATATCAAGGGCCACCGTGTCAGCGACTTCCCTCACGCCATCCACCGGGGCGGTGACTTGGGTGACTTTGATCATTACCCGAATAAAGGGCTGTGGATTCTGGAAATCCAGATCGCCCACCCGAGCAAAGCCTACGGTGCCTTTTACGAAGATCTGCTGGCCTGACTGACTCATCCCTGTGTAGGAGGGGCCGCCCCGTCTTCGACGCCGCGCTGTCGCGCAGCAAACAGGCCGCCGAGTATCTTCAGCATCCCCCAATCGGTTCCCTCTCCTTCGGGAGAGGGCTAGGGTGAGGGGGCTCTTGACTTGAGTACATATCCGTTGCTGCGGCAACGGCCACTTAGGGTTCCGGCCTTACGCCGCGTCACTTTGCAAAAGCGGCAAAGTAACCAAAACGCTTTTGCCCCTACCCCTCGGTGCCTCGCTTTGGCTCGGCATGCCCTCACCACAGGCCTTGCTCCGTAGGCCCGCCGCGATCGGCCATCCATGGCCGTGTCGCGGCTAACCCGGCGTCCTGCCGGGTTACCCACTGCGCAAAACCTGCGTTCGGCCAGCGTGGTTTAATGGGGCCTTTTAGATCAAGATCAAAAGCAAGATCTAGATCAAAAGATCGCGAGCAAGCTCGCTCCTACAAAGCCTTTAAAATCAATCACTTATTTTATGTTTAATAAGAGGGGCCGCCCCGTCTTCGACGCCGCGCTGTCGCGCAGCAAACTGTTATGTGTCTACTCTTATATTTGCGTGAGGCAGAGACCGTAGCTAGCACTGGTGTGTTTGCACCCGAATAAGAGAGTGGTCCGTACGGTATCGGCGTGGAGTCATTGTCGGCACGGCTTGCCGTGACCACGTATAGGAGAGTGAACCCTTTCGCCACCGTACAACTCGCGCACCAATATTTTTTACTTAAAAAACAATGGGTTATTTCATGTTTGATAGGAGCGAGCTCGTCTCGCGATCTTTTGATCGTTTAAAGATCGCGAGACGAGCTCGCTCCTACAGGGGCCAATCGGGACTTAATACGTAAACGCGATCGGTGGGTGGCGGCCGTTGAGCAGGAACTCGCCAATCGCCTTGTATTTGTAAGCCAGCGAATCATGGGTGGTGTGGGTACGGGCGTTGCGCCAGTGGCGATCGAAGTTGTGCAGGCTTTGCGTGGTGGCTGCGCCGCCGACTTCATACAAACGCTCGCACACATGCAGCGCCGCACGGGTTGAAGCGATTTTTGCTTCGGCCACTTCGATGGAAGCCTTAGCCAGGACCGCTTCCAATTCATCGCCTTGCAGCAGGCCCAGTAACTGGCTGCGGGCGGCGAAGTCGACTGCCGCTGCGGCTTTCTCTACCAGCGCTTCGGCGCCGTGGATGGAGGCGGCAAGGTCGCCAATGGTGTGCAAAATGTACGGATCATCGCTGGCCCGCTGCACACCGCTTTCACGCACCGGGCGTGAGCCGTTGCGCGCCCATGACACCGCATCGTCCAGCGCTGCCAGGCCAATGCCGATGTCGATAGAGCAATGGATCAGTTGCGCGCTGGCGCCAATGTAATTACGCCGTTGATACCACTGGCTCAAGGGGATTACCTGTTCGGGCGCTACCTGCACGTTTTCCAGCACAGTGCTGCCGCTGGCCGTGGTGCGCTGGCCCATGCCGTCCCAGTCATCGAGCAGGGTGATGCCCGGTGTATTGGCCGGGAGCATGACGTACAGAGCGGCGCCGGTCTCGTCCACGGCCTGGATTTTCAGCAGGTCGGCAAACAAGCAGCCGGTGCTGTAGAACTTGCTGCCGTTGAGGATCAGTTGCTCGCCACGACGTTCGAGACGGGTGTGGATCTCGCCGCGAAAAGTGCCGCTGCGTTCGGCAATCGCACCCGATGACAGTTGGCGGTCTGCGAAAGCCCCCAGGTAACGGGCCTGTTGCTCCGGGTTGGCGATCAGCCGCAGGTGCTCGACGGTGGCGAAGTGCGGAAAAATGGCCTGGGCCACACACGGGTCAGCCTTGGCCAGGGTAATGAAAATCCGTGCCACATCGACTTGGCTGATATCGCCACCGCCCAGTTCGACGGGCACTCGTGCGGCGCCCAGCCCTGACTGGCGGATCAACTCGATTTGTTCGTGGGGCAGGGTGCGCTCGGCATCGCGTTGGGCAGCGCCGGGCTGGATCTGCGCAGCCAGTTGTGTGGCCAGGGCGACGTAGTCAGTCATGTGTTTTTTCCAGGGTTGAAGGGGCGTCGCGCAAGGCTTTGCGCGGCACGCCGAAGAACAGGATCAAGGCTCCGCTGGCGACCATGGCCGCCACGATATAGAGGGCCAGGCGAATGTCGCCGGTGGCAGTTTTGATCTGGCCGATCATGATCGGGGTCAGCAGGCTGCTGATTTGCCCGCAGCAATTGACCATGGCCAGACCCGCCGCTTTTGCCCGGTCCGACAGGTAGTACGTGGGGATGGTCCAGAACACCGCGGTGGCGCTCAGGTAGCCGGTGGTCATCAGGACCATCGTCGCCACGGTCGCAGTCGGGCTGCTCAGGCATTGCGGCAAGATCAACATGGCCAGCGCCGCCAGCAGACCGGGCACGGTGAAGTGCCAGCGCCGTTCCTGCTGCTGGTCTGAGTGGCGACACACCAGCAGCATCACCCCCACGGCGATGACGTAGGGTAGGGCTGAGAGCAGGCCCAATTGGCTGAGGCTGGTAATGCCCGAGTCACGGATGATCGACGGTGCCCAGATGTTGGTCACATTGCCGGTGCTCATGATGGTCAGGCAGTAGGCGAGGACGATAAACCAGACTTTGCGGTCTTTAAGCGCACCCAGAAAATGCTGATGGCCGCCCGGTTGGCGGCGCCCGCGTTCCTCGGCCAACGCTTGCTCGATGCGCCGTTTTTCATCCTGGCTGAGCCAGCGTGCGTCGGCCGGGCGATTGTCCAGCCAATACCAGGCGAACAGCCCGGCCAGAATCGGCGGCAAGCCAGTCAACACGAACAGCCATTGCCAACCGTGGAACCCGGCCACGGTGTCGAAGTGGCTCATGATCGACGTCGACAGCGGCCCGCCGATAATCCCGCACACGGCAATCGCCATGATGAACCTTGAGGTGATCCGCGCCCGGTGACTGGCCGGAAACCAGTACGTCAGGTACAGGATCACCCCCGGGAAAAAACCTGCCTCGGCCGCACCCAGCAGCACGCGCAGTACATAGAATTGCGCGGGCGTCTGGGCAAAGGCCGTCGCCACGGTCACCAGCCCCCACAGGATCATGATGCGGGTCATGGTCTTTTTGGCGCCGATCTTTTCCAGCAGCAGATTACTGGGGATTTCGAACAGCAAATAGCCGATGGAGAACACCCCGACAATGATGCCGAAGGTGGCATCACTGATGTTCAGGTCGGTTTTGAAGCGCAGGTGGGCAAAGCCAATATTGACCCGGTCCAGCCAATTGAGCACAAAACACAGAAACAAAAAGGGCATGATCCGCCAGGCAAGCTTGCGGTACAGGGCCTGATCAAAACCCTCGGCCGCACGCGACGAGGAGTGAGTGACGGGCGAGGCAATGGGCGGATTCATGGGCAATTACCAGCTCACGTCGACTTTGGCGAAGTAGTACGCGCCGTCCAGACCATAGGGTGAGTACCAGCTGTAGGTCGGGTTGTCGGTGGGGGCGAAGTAGTACTTCTTGGCTTCGTCGTTAAGCTGCTGCGGGCGACGGTTGAAGATGTTTTCGCCGCCCACGGTCAGCTTCACCGCGTCGCTCAGCCAGTAGCCCACGCTCAGGTCGGTGATAAACGCCGGGTCGATTTTTTCGTCGCGGGTCGGCGACACCTGGTTCAGGCCGGTGACGCCGGTGTAGTGGGTTTCTTTGAGGTTGACGTCGAAGTCGCCCAGTTGCCACGCGGTGTTCAGCGAGGTGACGTTTTTCGGGTAGGCGCTGGTCAGGTTGCCGATCTTGTCGCGGCCCACGGCGGTCACGCCGGTGCCGGCCAGTGCGGCGGGTTCCTTGACTTTGCGCACGGTCTGCAAGCTCTGGTTGCTGAGCAGGGTCCACTTGACCTTGCCGTACTGGCCGAAGTCGTAGCGGTAGTCGGCCACCAGGTCGATCCCGCGGGTGCGGGTGTCGGCCAGGTTGCCGAAGTACGAGACGATCTGGTTCGGGTCCAGGCCTTTGCTTGCCAGCAGGTTGGACACGGCCGGGCCTTGCAGGTTGCTGGTTTGCAGGATGCGGTTGTTGATGTCGATCTGGTACAGGTCGACAGTGATGTCCAGGTTGGAGGTTGGCGTGGCGACAAAGCCGACGCTGTAGTTCATCGATTTTTCCGGCTTCAGGGCTTTGGCGCCCAAGGCCTGACCGGCCGCATCATCGACGGTGACGTAGCGCGTCACGTTCTGTTCAAGTTGCCCGGTGAGGGTGTTGGCGCGCCAGGCTGTCAGCGACGACGAGTAGTACTCCTGCTGCAAGGACGGTGCCCGGAAACCATTGCTCACCGTGCCGCGCATCGCAAATTGCGGGGTGAAGGCATAGCGGGTCGAGAGCTTGCCGCTGGCGGTGTCGCCAAAGTCGCTGTAATGCTCAAAACGCCCGGCCACGCTGGCATCCCACTTGTCGGTCAGGCTCTGGCTGAAGTCGACGTAGCCTGCAGTGTTGGTGCGCGAATAGTTATGCGCATCTGCCGGGGTAAAGCCGGTCAGGCCCGGTGCTCCGGGGTTGGGGCGCTGGCCTGCCAACGGGCTGCCGACCGGGAACACGTAGCCACCGTCGCCATAAGAAGCCAGTTCGCCGGACTGGATCTCGAAGCCTTCGCGACGGAACTCAAGACCGGTCGAGACGTTCAACGGTTTCTCGAACAGACCGGTGTCAAAGGCGCGGGTCAGGTCGAGGTTATTGGTCCACTGGTTGGCAATCAGGTTGCCGCCGTCCATGTTGCGCGGGCTATCTGGCCCGAAAGACGGATTGATCGACTTCTCATTGCGGATGTTGGCGTTGTCCTGGCCGAAGCTGGTGCTCAGGTCCCACTTCCAGCCGAACAGGTTGTCGTTGCGCAGGCCCACCACGGTCTGGAAGTCATCTTCTTCGACCACAAAGCGCGGCGAGAAACCGTCCGGGTACACCGAGACGATGTTCTGCGGTGAGCTGGCGGTGCGGTAGGTGCCCCAGCTCTCTGAGTTGCGATGGCTGGCAGTGGAGAACGAGTACAACGTGTAGTCCGCGTTGAGCGGCAACTCCATGTTGTAGGCCAGGTTATAGGTTTGCGAGCGCGGCTGGCCCATGATCTGGCGGTAGCGGCTCTCGCCGTTTTCCCGTGGGTCAGGCTGGCCGTTGACCGGGAAATAGATGCGGGTGCGCGCCGGTACGGCACCGGCCACGTTGGAGTTGTCTTGAATGCCGAGGTCGGCACTCAGGCTGAAAAAGCCATCGTTGGGCAGCTCAAAGCCCTGGTTCACCGACGCCTGACCGCGTGCGCCGAAGTTGCCTTTGCCGCCCACGCGGTCTTTGAACTGGCCGTACAGGGCGCTGCCGCTGCCGCCCGAGCTGTTGCTTTTGAGGATGATGTTGATCACCCCGGCAATCGCATCCGAGCCGTATTGCGCTGCCGCGCCGTCACGTAGTACTTCGATGTGATCCACCGCCGAAATCGGGATCAGGTCCAGGTCGGTGGGCGACTGGCCGCTGGCCGTGGCCGCCGTCTGGACGAAGATCAGCGAGGTGGTATGGCGGCGTTTGCCGTTCACCAGCACCAACACATGGTTGCCGCCCAGTCCGCGCAGCGTGGCGGACTTTACTGACAAGCCGGTGCCGCCGGTAAATCCGGCGGCATTGGTGTACGACGGCACCGCGGCAGCCAATGCATCACGCAGGTTTTGTTTGCCCGAACGCATCAAATCGTCGGCGCTGATCACGTCAATCGGCGCAAGGCTCTTGGCCACAGTGCGGCCGCCGTCACGGGCACCGGTCACCACCACGGTTTGCAGTGAAGGCGTGCTCGACTCTTCGGCGAGCGCAGGCTGGCTGGCGTACAGACCGAGAATCCCGACGGTCAGCAGGCTCAGCTTGGGGCGGAAATTTTTACGTGGGCGAAACATGGTGAGGCTCCAAAAATGATTGGCGCCCGCTTTCCATTCCTGGTGGTGGGTGTTCCTGACAGGTCGTGGTGGCGAGTAAGTGTTAGGGGCTGTCAGTGAGGTTGCATTACGTCGGTTCGGGCCTCGTCGATCAAGGCCAGATGCTGTTGCAGGCGGTTGTTGCGATCGGCCAGCAGCAAGCGTTTGGTCCATTGCATGGCGCGTGAGTCATGGGTTGCCAGACGCCGGGCGAGGTCCAGTGCGGCGGCGATGGAGTCGTCGACCACAGCATTGACCAGCCCCAGTTCCAGTGCCTGCGCGGCATCGAACGGGCGTGCGCTGAGCATGATATCCAGCGCCGCGGCTTCACCGATCAGGCTGGGCAGGGTGACGGTGCTGAAACCAGAGAGCATGCCATGACCGACTTCGGGAAAGCTGAAGCGGGTGTCGTGCCGGGCAATACGGAAATCGCAGTGAATCGCCAGGCTGATACCCAGGCCCAGGGTATGGCCCTGCAACGCGGCGATCACTGGCTTGGTCAACGGGGTGCCCACGCCGGGCAGCGAATTGGCCAGTACCTGTGTGCTGACAGTCTCACCCGTGGCGGCAATTTCCTTGAGATCAGAACCGGCGCAAAAGGCCCGCTCACCGGCACCGCGCAGCACGATGGCGCGCACTGCGCAGTCGTCTTGCGCACGCTGCCAGACCTGCGCGAGGGCCAATTTGGCAGCACCGTTCAAGGCATTCAAGCGCTCCGGGCGATTGAGCGTGACCAGTAAAACGCCGTCTTCAACTATTTCGTACTCGACAGTCATGGCTTCGATTCAGTGTCGTTTTAAGGAAAACGCATTGCCACTTGAGCTCTGCGTCAAAGTGAGCAAAACTTAAATCATGTGCACAATACAAACAATGTGTTTGTTATATGAACATATTCTTATGTACTTCCATATGGTTATAAAAGATGAAAGCAATCGTTCTAAAAGATTTCGGTGGCCCCGAGCAGTTGCAGCTTGAGACGGTGCCGACGCCACAGCCAGACGCTCATGAAGTGCTGGTGCGCATTGAAGCCGCTGGTGTGTGTCATCACGATTTGATGCACCGCGCCGGCAAGTTGCCGGGGGCGCACACCGGTGTAGTGCTCGGTCATGAAGTGTCGGGTGAGGTGGTTGAAGTAGGTGCCCAGGTGCATCACTTGAAAGTCGGCAGCCGCGTGGTGGTGTACCAGCGACGTTTTTGCGGGCAGTGCCGTGACTGCCTGCGTGGACGTCAGGATTTGTGCCGCGCTTTAGGCTTGCCCTCTGTCGACACCGAAGGCGCATATGCCCAATACCTGCGCGTTCCTGCGGCTTCAGGAGTGCAATTGCCGGACAGCATTGGCTATGCCGATGCCGCCCTGGCGTGCTGCCCGATCGCCACCAGCGTACGTGCGCTGGTGGCGCAAGCACAGCTCAAGCCGGGTGAAACCGTATTGATCAACGGCGCCAGCGGCGGGCTGGGCGCGCACCAATTGCAACTGGCGCGCTCGCTGGGCGCGCGGGTGATTGCAGTGACTGGCAGCGCTGACAAAGTGGACTTTTTACGTGCCTTGGGTGCCCATGACGTGGTGGTGGCGGGCAACGAAGGCTACAGCGCCGCCGTCTGGCAACTGACCGGGCGCCAGGGTGTCGACGTGGCCATGGAGAACGTCGGCCACACCTTGCACGACACCTTGCGCAGCATGGCGATGGGCGGGCGCGTGGTGGTGCTGGGTAATGTGCAGCCGGGCACAGTACCGGTGTCACCGGGGCTGTTGATTGGCCGACGCCTGAGCCTGCTTGGCTCCGGCAGCGCCACGCTGGAAGACTTGCGCACGGCGCTGGCAATGATTGCAGCCGGTCAGGTCCGGCCTTTGATCGACCGGGTGCTGCCGTTTACCGAAGTGGCTCAGGCCCACGCCTTGCTCGAAAATCGGCAGGTCAATGGCCGCATCGTCCTCAGTGGGTGGTGAGCATGGACATCAGCACACTGTTTACCCAGGCTGCCCGCAAATGGCCACAGGCGCTGGCGATCAAAGACCTGCGCAGCGCCCGTGAACTATCCTTTGCCGAGCTCGATCAGGCCCTTGATGACTTCGCGGCGGGGCTGGTTGAGTTGGGCGTCGGTACGGGCGAGCGGGTTGCCCTGTTGGCCGATACCAGCCTGGACTATCTGCTGGCCGATTACGGCTGCATGGCCCACGGCCGGGTCCGCGTGCCGCTGGACCCCTCGCTGGCACCGGGCGAATTGCTGGCGCAGATCAAGGATGCCGGCGCGCGTTTGCTGCTGTTCGGCAATGGCCATGCTCACGTGGCAGCTGCACTGGTAGAGCAGGGCGTGGTCTGCCTGCCGCTGGACGCGGTGAGTGTTCCTGGCATGGCCGCTGCACCGCAGCGGGTTGCGCGGGCACGCACGGAGCTGGCGTCGTTGAACTACACCGGCGGCACCACCGGCGCGCCAAAGGCGGTGATGCACACCCACGCCAGCCTGTGTGCGGTGTTGCAGAACATCGTCATGGCTCGTGCGGCCTTACCCGGTGATGTGCTGCTGAACGTGCGGCCGCTGTGGCCGATTGCGGCGGTGGCATTGCTGGCCCATGTGCTCAGCGGCGGGCAGTTGGTGCTGGCTGAGCGTTTTGAGGCCTCTACCTTTGTTGGCCAGTTGCAGCAGCACCGTGCGGCCTTCAGTTCGCTGGTGCCGACCCAGTTGTTGCGGGTTCTGCGTGAGCCTCGTTTGGCTTATCCGGACCTGAGCGTGTTGAAGAGCATCGACATCGGCGCAGCCGCCATCGCGCCTTCGGTTCTGGACGATGCCTGTGAGTTGTTCGGGCCGCGCTTGAGTGTGTTGTACGGCATGACCGAAGCCCCCTGGACCTGCTATTTGTCGGCCGCACAAATGGGTCAATTGCGCCGCGACGGTGAGAGCGCCGAAGGGCTGGTCGGGCGCCCGGTGTTTGCTGCGGGGTTACGAATCGACCGGCCCGATGACCAGGGCATGGGTGAAATCATGCTGGCGGGTCCGCAGTTAATGGCGGGTTACTGGCAGCAGCCCGAATTGACTGCGCAGGTGCTGGAAGAGGGCTGGCTGCGCAGCGGCGACCTGGGCCGGATCCGCGCTGATGGTTATTTGCAGGTCATGGGCCGCAGCAAGGAAATCATCCGCAGTGGCGGTAAAAGCATCCAGCCGGGTGAAGTCATCGAGTGCTTGCTGAACCATCCGCAGGTGGCGGATGCCCATGTGTTTGGCCAGGCCGATCTGGAGTGGGGCGAGCGGGTATGCGCGGCAGTCGTGCTTAAACCCGGTGCTGCGCCTTCCAGTGAGCAACTGCAAAGCCATTGCCAGCAGGTGCTGTCGCGTTTCAAAGTGCCGCGCCACGTGTACTTCGTGGAGACCTTGCCGCGTTCACACTACGGCAAGATCCAGCTCAACCGGTTGCTTGAGCAACTGGGCTGAGCTTGCGCAGTGTTAGTTGGGCGCCATTTGCGCAGCAATGCCCTGACAGGTACGGCGCAAATGGCTGGCCAGCTCAGAGCCGGGGTGGGTTTGCTCTTCCATGGCCAGCCCGGCGATGACCAGCGCCCCGACGGCATGGCCGTTGGCGGGGCGAATCGGGTAGGCAATCGAGTGCAGGCCCGGTTTGAACTCTTCGTGGCCGAAGGCAAAGTCCTGCTCGCTGCGGATCTTTTGCAAGGCTGGATCAATCCGTTGCCAACGCTCTTCACCGAGCAAACCGTGGGCCTGATCGGCGCTGTAAGTGGCCAGAATCGCCCGTCCGCTGGGACTGCCGTCGATAGGGAATTGATCCGCCAGATCGACAATCACATTCAGCGGCGTTGACGGCGTCCACATCCGCTCAATCAACACCACCTCATCACCCACCGGAATCGACAACGAGACAATGGCCTGCAAGTCACCGATCACACGCTGCAACTCAATGGTGAACGGCAGGGCGATCTTGCGCAGGTTAAGGCGATTGAGATAAGCCGACGAATAAATTAATGACTCGGCGCCGATCCGGTACGTACCGGCGTGCGACTCGATCAGATTCCAGTGATTGAGCGTCTTGAGCAGACGATGGATCGTGGTGCGATCAATCCCCGTCAGCTTGGCCAACTCCAGCGCCGACGCGCCTTGCTTGAGCCGGGCCAGCGTCCTGAGCAAGACAATCGAACGGTCAATCACCTGAACGCGTCCGCAGTTGCCGGCTTTATCCTGGCTGGCCTGTGCTGCGAGTGGGAGTGAAGAAGTGTCCATTAAAATCCTGTGCGTGTTCGAGCCATTGCGAGCGGGTAAGGGTAGCGGTGAACGCGGTGGGAGAGAAAGGGGGGAATGCGTGGAGGATGAAAAATAGAGGGTAGGGACCAACAGGTAATCCGTAGGAGTGGCCGCCCCGTCTTCGACGCCGCGCTGTCGCGCAGCAAACAGGCCACCGAATATCTTCAGCATCCCCCAATCGGTTCCCTCTCCTTCGGGAGAGGGCTAGGGTGAGGGGGCTCTTGGATCAAGATCAAAAGATCGCGAGCAAGCTCGCTCCTACAGGGCCTTTAGAATCAATCACTTATTTCATGTTTGATAAGAGCTGCCGAAGGCTGCGATCTTTTGATCCTGGCAATTGAAATATCCCGATACTGACCTCTGTGACCAAACACTGAAGAACGATGATTACGCTTTGGGGTGAACAGTGGGGTTTGACGCCACTTCAAAAGATCGCAGCCTTCGGCAGCTCCTACAGGCCGAGATCTTTCCCTACACCCTTATTCACCTGTCGAAACGCGTAGTTATTCTTTTAAGGAATAAATCTTTTTCTGCTGATCGTCGATCACTTGCTTAATGGCTTGTCTGCGAATTCAACGCCGCGCGCAGGATTTGCTTGCGCAGCAGTGCGCCGGGCACCTTGGCCAGTTGCTCGACAAAGGTCACGTCGAGCAACTCAGCGAGCTGCGCGGCGCTGGCCGGGCTGCCGACCAACAGGTAGCTGCAGTGTTCGTCGATGCTGATCAGGTTGAGCAGCCAGTCCGGGTCATGGGCTTGCAGGGTCGATACCAGCGTTGCCCGCTGCGCCTGCAACAGGTGCTGCGCATTCCATACCGTGAGTTGCCCGATCACCCGTGGCAGCGGCAATTGAGCATCCATGCGCTTGAGATCTTTATTGATCGCCGCAGGCAGGTCATGCTCGATCGCGGTTTGGCATTCACTGAAGTAACGGGCTGGCCAGTCCTGAGCCAATCCTGCCTTGTCGGCCAGCGCTGCGTAGGCCTGCTGATCGCGGGCAGTGGTGATCTGGCCCTTGAGGTTCAGGGTGTTATCGAGAATCGCAGTGGCCAGCAAGGCAGCGGTGCTTGGGTTCATTGCATGGAACAGATCGGTTTCAACCCAGCGCTCATACACCTGTGTGCAGGCGGCGCCGACAGCTTCGATGGCGGCCCTGGTGCCCAGCCGTTGTTGCCAATACGACTCAAAGCCCGGGTGATGGTCAATCACTTCAACCACACGCTGTGTATCGACACAGGCGTCGAAATGGCAGGGGTCACTGATGTCGATCATCACGAAATGATCGTGCTCAGTGACAGGGTGTGCATCTAGGGCAACGGGCCACTCGCGAAGGGTCTGGCTGATGCTCTGGTTGAGCGGGGCACTGCTGATTGCCTTGGCCTCAAGGCCTTGCAGGTTAAGCAACTGGGCGAAAGCAATACACCCCGCGTAAGCATCGATATCGAGGTAGGCAGAGCCGCTGGTGACAACAATCATGGGCGAGGGCAAGTCCGGGAGCGGCAAGATAGAGGACCGCCAACTTAGCTCAAAGAGATGTCAGCGGTGTTTCAGCTTTTGTGATCTCCCACGGCCTGTAGTCGCTGACGAGATACGAAGGCTGCGATCAAGATCAAAAGATCGCGAGGCAAGCTCGCCCCCACGGTTTCATTGCGTGTGCAGATCTTGTTCTGGCCGCATTCTGCCCGGCCCGTCGATTGCCGCCTGCAGCGCGTCCCAGTGTTAAACTCGCCCTCGCCGCAGAAGAAGCCAGCGCAGCGGTTGATTAAGTTAGCCAGGCGTGAGGCGGGCTTTTAGTTTTTAATGAGGCCACGCATTTAACCGACCAAGTAAGCAGTCATGTAATCCGCTTGCTTGAAGCATTAAAAGGCAGCACGGGGTTGAAAACGGCTGGGTTGATGCCTCTGTTGGGGCTGACTCATCGGGCATCTTTTCGCAGCAACTATTTGTCACCTGTGTTGACCGCCGGGCTCGTTGAAATGACGGATCCGCTTTCGCCGCGCAGCCCGGTACAGAAATACCGACTGACTGCCCAAGGCCTGAATTGTCTGGGCATGAGCAAGACCTGAAGTTTTTTATTCACCCTGACCCAGAGACTCACATGGCCCACCAAGACATTACCTTCACCCCTGATCCAGACGCCGATTCCATCTCTTCCGATGTTGCCGGTTTTGCCGGGATTCTGGTCTCCACGCAGATCCCTACCCGTGCTGACGGCAGCCTTGAGCTGGGCGGCATTACTGAGCAAAGCGAGTGCACGTTGCAGGCGCTCAAGGTTGCCCTGGAAAAGGCCGGCAGTTCGATGGACCGGGTGTTGCACCTGACGATTTACCTGACTGACATGGCCGACCGCGCGGCGTTCAACGAAGTCTACAAGCGCTTTTTCGCCAAGCCGTGGCCGGTACGTGCTGCTGTTGGCGTGGCTGCTCTGGCGGTAGAAGGCATGCGCGTGGAAGTGACCGCCATGGCGGCCAAGGCCTGAGTCAATAACGCCCAACTGCGTTCGGTCTTCTACACTCCCTTTTGGCCAGTTTTGGCCGTGCCAATGAAGGCACATAAAGAAAGGGAGTAATGAACATGGTTCGCAGATTTTTGGGCGTTGTAGCGTTGGTATTGCTGGCCGGTTGCGCCACCAACCGGGCAGAGGTGGACGTGGATGTTTTGCCGCCGGGCAATACTCAAACGCCTGCCCCGAGCAATGGCAAGAAGGTGTTTGTCAGTGCCGTTGATGAGCGGGTTTTCCAGGTCAAGCCAGACAGTTTCGATATCCCTTCCCTGAAGCACGATGAGATCGACGACAAGTCGATTACCGAACGGGCAATTGCGCGTAAACGCAACAACTTCAACTGGGCCATTGGCGATGTGCTGCTGCCCAAAGGCCGCACGGTGGCCGGCTTGGTGAGTGATGCAGTGGCCAGCGCTTATCGCCAGGCCGGGTATGAGGTGGTGAGCTCGCCAACGGGCCGTGATGTGCGCAAGGTGCAGGTACACATCATGGAGTTCTGGTCATGGTCTGGCGTCGACGGGGTGCTGGACAAGGGCGTACGTAATCAGTCCCTGTTGCAGATCAAACCCGCAGGCGCGCCTGAGTACAGCGTGAAAACCCTGGTCACCGAGAACGTCAAGGTGGTGACCGACGCGGACTGGAAGAAGATCACTGAAGACGGTCTTGAGGCCATTACTCAGGAAACCCTGAAGAAGCTTTGATCCGCTTGCAGGGCGAGGCTGTGACAGGGGGCACAGCCTCGCTTTGCTCTTCAGCGAGTACACGTTTTTACGCCAGTGACGTGCGCTTGCCGAAGAACATTTCAGTGATCAGGTCGTTGTTGATGGTGTCGCCTTGCAGGGTGCGTATCAGCAACTCACTGCCCAGCAACGGCAATGACAGCAACAAGGTCGGGTTCACGCGTTTGACCTTGGAGAGGTTCTGAGTGTCGTTGACCAGCGCAATGATCTTGGTGTTTTCGCCGGCTACTTCCTTGGCCGCCAAAATGGTGAATACGTTCTGTGCATCGCTGTCCGACAGGGTGACGATGTACTTGGCTGCACCGGCGTCCGCCAGTTTGAGGGTCGCGGTGGCCGACGGGTCTCCCTCGATGATGTCTGCTTTGTCTGGCAACTCGTGCTGGCTGCCCGGAGTGCAGATCACCGTGACATGCTCGCCACGTGCCGTCAGGCCTTTGTAGACGTTGTGGGCCAATGAACTGGCGCCCACCAGGATGTAGTGCTTTTTGCGCGCCATGTGGGTCATCCGGCCTTTAATGATGCGCTGGATATTGTTGCTGATCAGCGGCCCTACGATAGACGCCAGGGAAATGGCAAACAGGGTGATGCCCAGCACAATCACCGTCAGGCAAAAATACCGGGACACGGTGGAGTGCGGGAGGATGTCGCCAAAGGCTACGGTGGTCATGACCTCAAGCGCGAAATAGAACGCCGTGGTCAGGTCGGTGACCGGCGGTGCGAACTGCTCCCCCAGGTACAGCGTGCCCAGCGTGCTGTAGACGGTCAGCGAGGCCAGGCTGACGATCGCAAAAAAGCTGCCGGTGGCCAGGCTGTAGTGGTCAAACCGTCGCCAGTAATACAACAGCACGGCGATGCTGACTAACGAAAGGTAAGTGACGTTGTTGGGCTTTTTCTCGATGAAAAAGTTGATGCAGACCGCTGCCAGGAGTAAGAGCAGGGCAAAGAACCAACTGATCCGTGACTTGATCAGCAGCCCGAATGACATCAGTACAAGCACGCAGCCTGTGATGACCACGGGAATTTCCAGCAGGGCGAAAAAGCCCAGAGCTTCTTTCCATGAATGAAACGAGCTGCCCGCAGCTTCGGCCTGCGCGAGCCAGCGCAGCCACACGGGCAGGACCATCGCACAGCCATTGATAGCCACCAGCAGTGCGACGCCATAGGCAAAACTGAGTCGCGATTTAACTTCCTGTAATAAAGCCATGGTTCCCACCTACCACATGTCCGTTATGAGGTTCGGGGGAGTGTAGGACAGGTTTTAAGTTTTACGCCGGGAGGGCGAGAGGCCCCGCACGGGCCTTGTTCCAGGCCATTGCGGGGCACAACGAAAGGGCTATTGGCTACAGCGACGTGCGCTTGCCGAAGAAGATTTCGGTGATCAGGTTGTTGTCGATCTGATCGCCCTGCAGGGTGCGCACCAGCAGTTCACTGCCCAACAACGGCAGGGACAGCACCATGTTCGGGGCCACGCGTTTAACTTTGGGGATGTTGTCGGTTTCGTTGACCAGCGCGATGATTTTGGTGGTGTCACCTGCCACTTCCTTGGCGGCCAGAATGGTGAACACATTCTCTGCATCGTTTTCACGCAAGGTGACGATGTATTTGGCCTCGTCGGCACCGGCCAGTTTAAGGGTCGCGGTTGAAGAAGGATCACCCTCGATGATATCGGCGGTTTCTGGCAACTCGTGCTGGGCGCCAGGAACATTGATGACGGTGACGTGCTCGCCACGGTCAATCAGGCCGGTATAAACGTTTTGGGCCAGTGAGCCAGTGCCGACCAGGATGTAGTGATTTTTACGGGCCATGTGGGTAATCCTGCCTTTGACAATGCGTTGAATGTTATTGCTGATCAGAGGTCCGGCAATCGACGCCACCGACACCGCGAAGATGGTGATCCCCAGAATAATCACCGTCACGGTGAAGAGCCGGGCATCGGTGCTGTGCGGCACGATGTCGCCAAAACCGACGGTCGACATCACCACTATGGAGAAATAAAACGCCGAAGGCAGATCGTTGACCTCAGGGGTGAATTGATCGCCCAGGTACAGCGTGCCCAAGGTGCTGTAGACAATCAGCGAGGCGATACTGACGATCGCAAAGAAGCTGCCGGTGGCCAGGCTGTGGTGATCAAAGCGACGCCAGTAAAAAATCAGCAGGGCGATGGTGAACAACGAGTAGTAGGCCACGCCGTTGGGATTTTTCACGATGAAAAAATCGACGCAGACCGTGGCGATCAATAACAGCAGTGAAAAAAACCAACTGATACGTGACTTGAGCAACAGGCCGATCGACATTAGCACCAGCAAAAACCCGACGACAAATCCGGGGATTTCCAGCAAGGCTAAAAAGCTTAAGGCGTCCTTCCACGAGTTAAAGACACCGCCCGCCGCATCAGAGTGGGCGATGCCGCGTTGCAGCACCGGCAGAATCAGGGCCATCCCATTGATGGCAGCCACCAGGGCTACCCCATACGCAAACGAGAGTCGCGATTTAACTTCCTGTAATAAAGTCATAATTCCTACGACGTGTCTATTTAGCGGTTTCAAGAGTGTAGGTCAGGTTAATACACCTGACCTTTCTGGCTTCGCGCAGTTTAACAAGTGGCTTTAGACGCTGGCACCCAGTCGGTCATAGCCTCGCAAGTAGTAATTAAGTCCCGATATCAGCCAGCAGAGCACGAACAGGGCGATGATCCAGTAGCCAATTTCACCAAAGTTGTCGTTAAGCGCCGCAATTGGCGCCCATACTCCGCCACTCAGTTCCAGCTTGTCAGCGATTAGGCCCAGCGCTTCGACGCCGCCGATAAACAGCGCGACAAACACCGACGCGGCGGTGATGGTGATGTTGTAGTAAAGCTTGCGCACGGGCTTGGAGAAGGCCCAGCCATAGGCGCCGATCATCACGAAGTTGTCGAGCGAGTCGATCAGCGCCATACCGGCGGCAAACAGCACCGGGAACACCATGATTGACCACAGGTTGATGCCTTGTGAGGCGCTGGTGGCGCTGATACCCAGCAGGCCGACTTCGGTGGCGGTGTCAAAGCCAAGGCCGAACAGAAACCCCACCGGGTACATGTGCCAGCTTTTGTTGACCAGGTTGAACAGGCGGCCAAAGATCCGCGCCATCAGTCCGCCCTTGTTGGCCACCAACAGGTCCAGTTCTTCGGCGGGCAGGGTGTGGCCCGCCTTGACCTGTTTGAACTTTTTGTACACCGACAGCAGGATCACCAGGTTGAGCACGCCGAACAGCAGCAGGAACACCGAGGACACCAGGGTGCCGATCAAACCGCCGGTTTCATGGAACCACTCCATGTCGTCCTTGAAGGCCATGGCGGTGGCGGCGATGGCAAAGGAGGCGAGCATCACAATGGTCGAGTGCCCGAGGGAGAACCAGGTACCGACGGCAATCGGTCGCTTGCCTTGCTGCATCAATTTGCGCGTGACGTTATCAATGGCTGCGATGTGGTCAGCATCCACCGCATGGCGCAACCCGAAGCCGTAGGCCAGCAACGCGGTGCCCATCAGTACCGGGTTGCTGCCGAACTCGATAAACGCCCAGGCCCAGGCGAGCAGGTTGGCGACCACCAGGCCGACCAGTAAATATATGGCCCGCCTTGTGGTATCGCTGGTGTCAGAACGGCTGGAAGGGTAAGCGATAGCGGTCATTGTTTTTCCTCAAAACACTGCACTTATTGACGATGAGAGGGCATTACGTCCTTGTTCGGCACCAAAAATAACCATGACGCGAGCACAAAAGGCATGGTCAGGGTCGGGATGCCCACAGGGGCCAACACAGTATTCAAAGCACCCTGCACAAATACAGTGAAAATTACACCGATCAGCGTGTAGATCAGGACCCGCAAGCGCGGCTTGTTGAAGGTTGAGCCCAGCGCGATGGCGGTGAGTACGGCACTGAATGCATACAAGCCGTTGTTGATGGCCGACTGCTCGCCCTGCAACAGGGTTGCCACCAGCACCGCCAGTAATGAACCCACCAGCCCAAACAGCGCTGCCCACAACGAAGACACTGCCAGACCAGCCAAAAATAAAAAACTGCCGACCACCGTGCTGATCAGAAATACTTCGGAGATGCCGTAGAACGTGGCGTGGAACACGTCGATGCCGTCGAGCAGGTCTGGCGTGTGCGCGACCAGATCGTGGGGCAGGTTGGGCAGGGGCAGTGCGTGGCTGTTCAGGCCGCCAAAGGCATAGCTGGCCAACAGCATGGTCCAGGTCACCAGAACGAAGGGCGCGGTCAGGGCCGCGACTTTCCAGGTTTTCAGAATGTCGGCAATGCAGATGGTGACGATGACCGAGACCACGCCGCCGAGAATGATGCACAGCCAGACGATGGGCGTAACCTCCAGAAACGTCGGCAAGCCAACGCCCACCAGGCAACCGTTGTAGCCGAACAGACCGGCTTTCCACGACGTCTGGTCCTTGAGGTGCATGCCAGTAAACGTGGCTGCGACGGTGCCCAGCACGCTGCCAAATGCGACCGCCGGATTGCCTTCGGCAAAGGCCCCGACAAATATCGCGGCAAAAAACAGCAAGCCGGTCAGCGGGTTGTTCTGGAACATCACCTGCGCGCAGCCGCGCAGGGTGACGTCAATAAACCCCAGCAGTGCGTTGCCATTTGCCAGTTGCGACCACTTGGATAACGCCGCGTGCATAGTGACTTTCTCCATCGAACCCCGCTGGGAGCTGTGTTCACCTGCTCCCAGCGGCGTTTACTTCCACAAAAAGGGCGGTGGCAAAGTCACGCCCAGGATCTCTTCGCGGGCGACGGCCCAAAACGCGCGAATTTGCGCTTTCACGGTGCCGCTGTCATTGCCCAGCACTTTAAAGATTAAACCGCACTGATTGGGCAAGCGTGTGACACCGCTGGCCAGTCCCGCCTGCCTGTCAAACACGGCCGGGATGCGCTCGACAATGCGCTCGTGATGTTCCTGGGGCGTGAGTAACACCACGTTGGCGAACACGTCAAAGGTTTGCATGACACCGACGGCGTCCAGGCTTTGTTTTTTCGGCTCCAGCACGTATTTCTCGACAAACAGCTCCTTGCCCTCAAGGGTTTCGGCGGATACCCGGGAGGAATACACATCAAAGCCGAAACGCTCATCGACATGGTGATACTTGCGCCCCGACATCAGGGTCTCGCAGTAAAGGGCCGTTGCCGTCGGGTGGATGCTGATGCGCGTATCGGTGATAAACCGTGCATCGCGATGGGGGATCAGCGGGTCGGGCATAAACTCCAGGTAGCCGTTTTCTTCGATTCGCAGGTGCTGAACCTGCGTGGCGTAGTTGGCGTTCATGGAGTGCACTTTGGTCGCCGACTGGGTGGTGACATGCCCGCAGGCGCCCACGCCCACGCTCACATCCGTGGCCAGACGGTCGCCCTGGAGCACGCAACCCGAGGTCGAGATCATGGTCACGCAGGGCAGTTGCGGCAGTGCTTCGTCCCAGTACAAGGCCCGTTGCACCAATGACGGCACGCGCCGCTCCATGTCCGCCAGCACGCTGCGCTTGCCGCGTTGCTCAAAACCCAGGCGCAGGTAGCCGCTTTTGCCGACGGCGCCGCTGTGCATCTGCGCGGGTTCGTCCTGGTAGTACGCGAGTTCCGGGGCATCGTTGCCGAGTGAATGAGCACGAAGCCGTGAAGGGTTGTTCACGATCTGGCTCTGCGCTGTCATGCCGTAACCTCAGCCTTGGTCGCCGGGGCAGAGGGTTTGTGGGCGAACAGGAACATGTGTTCGATCATATCCACCAGCGCTTCGATGCCATGCCCGGTTTTGCAGTTGGTGAGGATGTAAGGGCGGCCGCTGCGCACCACTTGGGTGTCGCTTTCCATGACCTCCAGGCTCGCGCCCACGTAAGGCGCCAGGTCGATTTTGTTGATGATCAGAATGTCCGCCTGCACCAGGCCGGGGCCGTTCTTGCGAGGGATTTTCTCGCCTTCGGCGACGTCGATCACGTAGATATAAAAGTCGGCCAGCGCGGGGCTGAAGGTCAGGGTCAGGTTGTCGCCGCCGCTCTCGATCATGATCAGGTCGCTGTCCGGGAACTTCTCTTCCATCTCCTCGACTGCGGCAATGTTCATGCTCGGGTCTTCGCGTACCGCCGTGTGCGGGCAGGCGCCGGTTTCAACGCCGAGGATCTTGTCTTCGTCGAGGATGCCCTTGAGCGTGCGCTTGACCTGTTTGGCGTCTTCGGTGGTGACGATGTCGTTGGTGATGATCAGCGGCTTGTAGCCACGCTGAATCAGGATCGGGGTGATCACTTCGATGACGGCAGTTTTACCGGAGCCGACCGGGCCGCCAATACCAATACGGGTAATCTTTTTCACAGGCTTTTCCTTGGAAAGTGCAACGGATTCAGTTCATGAACAAACGCACATGGGCTTTGACGTGGACCGCCGCCAGCACGTCGACGATGGGGACATACGACGACATTTGCTCGATGTCGCCGATTTCTGCGATGTCGCAGAAGGTTTCGATGTCATGGTTCAGTTCAAACAAAATGCGCTGGGTGTCGAGGTGGGTGACCCGCATCAGGCGCATGGCCGCGCTGAGGATGGTCATGGCCACGCCGTACTGGTGCATCACCACCACTTCTCGGGCACCGATGCCCTGGGTCGACATGACCACTGCCTGGGTGACGGGGTAGGTGCCGGCGGCATGACCGGCTTTGATGTGTTCGAGCCACCAGCGCACCAGTGGTTTTTCCACCACATGGATCGACATTTCGGCGAGTTTTTTGCCCATGCGGGTGGCCATTAACCGGCTTTCTTCATTGAGCTTGCGGTTGTTCACCGCCCAGTCGGCGCGCAGGATCGCGTCACGGTCATCGGCCACGGCAGCCCGGTGCGCCGCGACCACGCCCATGCCGTCACAACTGGCGGCCTGTTTGAGGGCGGTGAGGACAAACCCCTTGAGGCTGTCGATATCGTGCACGATGCCGGTCTGAATCGCCGACTCCACGCCGTTCGAGAACGAAAAGGCGCCGACGGGCAATACCGAGTCGCCAAACTGCATGATGCGAATCAGGTCTGATGCGTTCATCCAAAGTGCCTTATGCCGGTTTTAATGCTTAGCGTCATGGCTGTGAAACGTCAGGCCGTTGTCATGGCTATGGCTGTGCGGGTCATGCAGGTATTGGCCTTTGATCTGCAGGGCGGCGGCTTCCAGTTTGTCCTGGGGGCTGGCCACATGAACGTGGGTGGCGGTTTCTTCGGCGCCACCAAACAGCAGGCGCGCTTCAGAAGGGGTGAGGTTGGGCAGCACGGTGGCACCGCTGATAAAGGCGTAGGGCAGGTGCTCAAAGCCGTGGGTGCGCATCACCGAATCCATCATCTTGGTTTCCACCGTGAGCGGGATGTACACCTCGTTGTTTTTGGTCACGGCCTTCCAGTGCTGGTTTCCCAGGGCATGCCCGAGTTCGAAGCTGGTCTTGATCAGCACGTCCAGGGGTTGCTGCTTGAGTTCTCTCAAGTCAATGACCATCACGTCGCGCAGGTTGAGTTGCACCACCACGGCATGCCGGGTGGGCTCATCCCACATCAGTACGTCGCCGTCAGCCAGCACCACGTTGCGGTCCAGCGAGATCCCGAGGTCAAGCCCGCCGACGCTGGTGCGGCGGCAGCGGCTTTTTTGCGCTTCACGCTGGTCGAGGACCAGCACATCAATGTTGGCGCCTTGCAGTTTTTGCTTCCAGGCCGGGTCTTTCTTGGCATTGCCCAGAATGTGTTCAATCAAAATCACCTTAAAACTCCTCTCTGATCCCTTGTAGGAGCGAGCTTGCTCGCGATCTTTTGATCTTTAAAAGATCGCGAGCAAGCTCGCTCCTACAGTCAGGTGGTGGCTTAGCCGAAGAAGTAGCGCTGGTTCATGGCGGCCACGTCGATGGGTTTGCACGTGGCGTGCACGCCGTCGACCTTGACCTCGAAGGTTTCCGGGTTCACTTCGATTTTTGGCGTCTGGTCGTTACGCACCAGGTCTTTTTTTGAGATGGTGCGGCAGTTGCGAATGGCCATGACCTGGCGGTCCAGCCCTGCTTTTTCCTTAACCCCGTCCTCCAGCGCGGCTTGCGACACAAAGGTCACGCAGGTGTCCTGCAGGGTTTTGCCGAAGGCGCCGAACATGGGGCGGTAGTACACCGGTTGCGGCGTGGGCAGGGAGGCGTTGGGGTCGCCCATGGCGGCCCAGTTGATCATCCCGCCCTTGATCACCATTTTTGGCTTGGCCCCGAAGAACCGCGGGTCCCAGAGCACCAGATCGGCCATTTTGCCGACTTCGACCGAGCCCAGAACATGGCTCACACCCTGGGCAATGGCCGGGTTGATGGTGATTTTTGCGACGTAGCGAAGCACCCGGAAGTTATCGTTGTCCGGGCTGTCTTCTGGCAGTTTGCCGCGAGAGGCTTTCATCGCGTGGGCGGTTTGCATCACCCGCAGCCAGTTCTCTCCGACCCGGCCCATGGCCTGGGAGTCGCTGGAAAACATCGAGATCACGCCCATATCCTGCAGCACGTTCTCGGCAGCGATGGTTTCCGGGCGCACCCGGCTTTCTGCGAACGACACGTCGGCTGGCACGTTGGGGTTGAGGTTGTGGCACACCATGATCATGTCGAACAGCTCTGCCTGGCTGTTGACGCCATAGGGCAGGGTCGGGTTGGTCGAACTCGGCAGCACGTTGAGCTGGCTGGCCACGCGGATAATGTCCGGGGCGTGGCCACCACCCGCACCTTCGGTGTGGAAGGTGTGAATGGTGCGGCCTTCAAAGGCATCAATGGTGTCTTCGACGTAGCCGCCTTCGTTCAGGCTGTCGGTGTGGACCGAGACCTGCACGTCCATTTCATCGGCAATGCGCAGCGAGTGGCGCAGGGCGTTGGAGGTGGCGCCCCAGTCTTCATGGACCTTGAGGCCCGCGACCCCGGCAATGATTTGCTCGGCCAGCGGGGCGTGGGCATAAGAGTTGCCTTTGCCCAGCAAACCGACGTTGATCGGCAGGCCCTCAATAGCCCGCAGCATCTTGCGGATGTTCCACGGGCCGGGGGTTACGGTGGTACCGTTGGTGCCGTCCGTGGGGCCAATGCCGCCGCCGAAGAAGGTGGTGATGCCATTGGAAAGGCCGTGATAAGCCTGTTGCGGTGAGATCAGGTGAATATGGGTGTCGATCCCGGCAGCGGTCAGGATCAAGTGCTCGCCCGAGATGGCATCGGTGCTGACGCCGACCACCATGTCTGTGCTGATGCCGGACATCACGTCCGGGTTGCCGCTTTTGCCGATCCCGCAAATCTTGCCGTCACGAATACCGACGTCGGCTTTGATCACGCCCTGAATCGGGTCAATGATGGTGACGTTGGTGATCACCAGGTCCAGCACGCCGTTGTCGCGGGTCAGGTGGTTGTTGTGACCCATGCCGTCGCGCAGGGATTTCCCCCCTCCGTAGACCGATTCTTCGCCGTAACCGCGCAGGTCCTTTTCGATTTCGACGAACAGGTTGGTATCGCCCAAGCGGATTTTGTCGCCGGTGGTGGGGCCAAACAGGCCTGCGTATTCTTTGCGTGAAATGGTGGGCATCGATGGCTCCTTGCTAATGCCGCGCTGGCGCTGAGGGCGTCATCGCGCAGGTGCAAAAAAAGTGAGTGCATGCGGGGCTGTGCGGGCTACGGATCGGTCTTGGAAAACTTGAAACCCAGCTTGGTGGCAAGTTGTATGGCTTGCAGTTTTTCCGCGCGTTCATGCAGGGCGATGGTGTTGTCTGGCGCCCAGCCGTCGACCAGGTTGTTGAAGCCGTACACGGTCTGTTTGCCACCGTAAGGGATCAGCGACACTTCAATTTCATCGCCCGGCTCAAAACGGATCGCCGTGGTCGAGGTGATGTTCAGACGTTTGCCAAAGGCGGCAGCCCGGTCGAATTCCAGTGCGCGGTTCACTTCAAAAAAGTGGTAATGCGAGCCGATCTGAATCGGGCGGTCGCCGGTGTTGCGCACTTTGATCTGGGTCACCGGGCGGTCTTCGTTGAAGGTGATCGGTGTGCTGGCGTAGACAATGCCGCCCAGCGGTACATCGTCTTCCTGGTCTTTAGGCACGCCGCCAGGGTCTTTGGCATTGGGGATGCTGTGCTCAGGATGCGTGTCCTGATGCGGGCTGGCGGGTGCGGCGGTTTTTTTGCGGGTCATGACGGGCTCCTCAAAACAGGGCTGTGTGCGTTGAGCGATCAAGCCAGGCCGTTATTTGATCGGGTCGTGAACGGTCACCAAACGGCTGCCGTCGGTAAAAATCGCCTCAACCTGAACGTTCGGAATCAGCTCGCTGACGCCTTCCATCACGTCGTCTTTGGTCAGCACCTTGCTGGCTTCTGTCATGACGTCCTCAACCGATTTGCCGTCCCGGGCGCCTTCCAGGGCCGTGACGGTGATGATTGAAACGGCCTCCGGGTAGTTCAGCTTCAAGCCGCGCGCCTTGCGACGCAGCGCCACGTCCGAGAGGGTGTACACCATGAGTTTGTCGATCTCTCTGGGGGTGAGTTGCATAAGCCCTCCTGTTTACAGTGCGGTAAAAATGAGTGTTCGGCGTGTGGGGCACGGCTTGAACCTGCGCCCACGTGAAGAAGCCGGTAACGGGCTGAGCCGTTCAGGCGTGGTGACAATGAATGAGTGTTTTACGGGGGCTGCCCACCCCGATTGACGGGCCGCAGGCACGTAATACCCGATGCAGGTGTGTTTCATCGGCTCGACCGTTCAAATCCATTGCGGTGGGGGCGATCTGAGCCTAGACCATTTTTTTTGAGGGGGGAGCGCATGAGCAATTATTTGGGCGCAGGGGTTGTCAGAGCGTGTTGGCAGGGAGTGTTTTTTGTTCTTAATTTTTTTATTAAAAACAATTAGTTATTTATCTATTCATGACTTTTTTTGAGCGTTCATCGTGAATTCGCGTTGTTATAAAAAATCACAAGACGGTAAAAAATCTTTATTTTAAGTAGGTTAATTCCTACCGAATAAGTAGGAATTGTCTTTAGTTTTTTGCGCTCAACCTTGCTGAACAACTGCGTGTTTTCGGTAGAGCGCGGCATGCAATTGATCATTCAGTTCGGTCAACTGCTGGAGCATTTGCAGGCTCAGCCAGACATAGGCATAGAACGGGGTTTCGACATTTTTGCTGTTGGCGACTTGCAGGGCCAGGTCCTTGAGGTCACGGGTGGTCTGCCGCAACTGGTCGCTGATGTCGTTGTTGCCAATGCCCATGCACAAGGTGTTTTGCAGTGACTGCAAGGCGTGGGGGATCAACTGCCGAACCTCACGCAACACCGGCTCATCTTCAATCAGCGTGTGACTTTGGGCAGACGACCAATAGGCATCGATCATCAGCGTCAGCGTCGACAGCAAATTCCGGTGCAGCGTTTGCAGCCCATGCAAAACCGCCGGTTTCAGCTTGCTTTCACTGCTGGCCGGGACGATGTAGTTGCGCAGTTTGAGGATGGTGTCGAGCTCATCCTTTAGCTGTTCTTCCAGTTGCGGCCGCTCAAGGGTTTTCTGTGAAAAGCAGGTTTCGTACAGGTGCTTGAGTTTGCCCAGACTCTGGCTGAAGGTGATGCGCCAATCGGTGTAGGCGCGCTGCGGGTAGATGCTCGAATAGAGCATCGCCAGCACGGAGCCGGTTAACACATACAGGCTGCGCAGAAGGGCAGACTCCATGTCATTGGGCGGTGAGCAACTGACCACGGCCAGGGTTGAGCCGATTAGCAAGGCCATATACGGGTGCTTGCCGAGGGTCAGGTAGCCGGCCACAAACATCACCACCGCGCACCACAGCAGCATTGCCGGGAATGAATAAATCTCCAGAAACAGCGCGATCAGCCCGGACACCGCGCCGATCACCGTCCCGCCAGTACGTTGCAGCGCCCTTGAGAACACGTTGCCCCAATACGGCTGCGGCCCCATTACGATCAGCAGGGTGATGAGGATCCACACGGCGCCATCGAGCCTGAAATAACGGATCACGGTGTAGGTGATGAGAAACGCCAGGCTGATGCGCAGGGCGTGGATCCAGCGGTAGTACCGGTAGGTCAGCTGTTCCAGGTTGGAGATCTTTTTACCCAGTTGCATAGAAAGCCCCACGACGGCGAAGGATCGGGCAGCCAGCGTAGTTCAGGCTGGCACAATTGACCATGCGCCATGCTTTAAGCAGATAGTACCCTCTGTATTTGGAATGGCGGGGAGGGCGCCTGCTGCGTTTAAGATGCTCGCGTGATGCCAAAAAAATAATCGAGGATGGCCTGATGAACGCAATTCCAACGCTGCTGAACCGCAAGCCCTTGCCCGAGTCTTTATTGCTCGCATTGGGGCAACTCTTGGGCACGCGGCTGTCGACCTCGGCCAGTGTGCGCGAGCATCACGGGAGCGATATTTCGTCGTTGGGCCCGGTCCCGCCGGATGCGGTTGCGTTTGTCGAGAGCCTTGAGGAGATCATCAGCGTCTCCAGCCTGTGCCATGCCCACGATGTGCCGATGATTCCTTACGGCAGCGGCACCTCGCTTGAGGGCTGGCTGCAGGCGGTGCAGGGCGGGGTGTGCATCGATGTGTCGGGCATGAACCAGATTATCCAGATCCGCCCGGACGACATGGACGTGACGGTGCAGCCGGGTGTCACGCGCAAACAGTTGAACGCCGCTTTGCACGGCACCGGCCTGTTTTTTCCGATTGATCCGGGGGCCGATGCGTCGCTGGGCGGTATGGCCTCGACCCGGGCGTCGGGCACCAACGCTGTGCGTTACGGCACCATGCGCGAGAACGTGCTGGGCATGACCGCGGTGCTGGCAGACGGTCGGGTGATCCAGACCGGCGGCCGGGCCCGCAAGTCTTCGGCCGGGTATGACCTGACGCACTTGCTGGTGGGGTCGGGCGGTACGTTGGCGACCTTCGCCGAGTTGACGGTTAAGTTACATCCCTTGCCTGAAGCCGTGTCGGCGGCCATTTGCACCTTCCCTTCAGTGGATCAAGCCGTGCAGGCGGTAATCCAGACCATTCAGTTGGGCGTGCCGATTGCCCGCATCGAGCTGATCGATGCGCTGACCGTGCGGGCGATCAACGCTTACAGCAAGACCTCACTGCGTGAAGCGCCGTCCTTGTTTTTTGAATTGCATGGTTCGGAGTCCGGGGTTAAAGAGCAGATTGAAACCGTGCGCCTGGTGGCTGATGAACACGGCGGCCAGGACTTTGAATGGGCGGTCAACCCTGAAGACCGCACCCGGCTGTGGCAAGCACGGCACGATGCCTACTTTGCTTCGGTGGCGTTGCGTCCCGGCTGCCGATCGTTGACCACCGACTCGGTGGTGCCGATTTCGCGTCTGGCCGAGTGCATTGAAGCGACCGCCGCAGACCTTGAAGAAAATGGCCTGTTGGCGCCGATTTTTGGCCATGTGGGCGACGGCAACTTCCACGCCTTGATCCTCGTCGACCCCGACAATGCCGATGAAGTGGCCCGCGCCGAAGCGGTGGCGCACCGCCTGGCCGAGCGGGCGATTGCCTACGAAGGCAGTTGCACCGGCGAGCACGGCATTGGCTTGACCAAGCGGGACTACATGGCGGTCGAGCATGGCCAGAATGCCGTGGATGTCATGCGTTCAATCAAGCACGCGCTAGACCCCAAAGGCTTGATGAACCCCGGCAAGATTTTTGGCTGACGCCTGAGCGCCTCAAGGGCTGTAGAATCGCCAGCATGGAAATTCGACAGCTCAAATATTTTGTGGCGATTATCGACTGCGGCAGCCTCTCAGGGGCTGCCCGCGAAGTCTTTGTGGCCCAATCGGCCCTGAGTAAACAGGTCCTGGAACTCGAAAAAGAACTCGGCGTGCAGCTGTTGCACCGCAGCCGCAACGGCGTCAGCGCGACGGATCCGGGCAAAGTCTTCTACGAGTACGCCCAAGGTATTCTCAAGCATCTGCAGGACGCCCGCGTGGCGGTGCTCGACTCGGCGCAGACCCTCAGCGGCTCGGTGGTGGTGGCCTTGCCGCAGAGCGTCGCCAGCCCGCTGGCCTTGCCATTGCTGCGTGCAGTGGCGGCGCGTTACCCGCATATCAGCCTGAACCTCAATGAAGAACTGACCGGGAATCTGTTTGAGCAACTGCTCTACGGGCGCATCGACCTGGCGTTGTTTACCGATGTTGGCTTGCCCGCGGAAATCGCCTTCAGCCCGCTGCTGCAAGAAGACTTTTACTGGCTCAGCGCGGCGACCGACCCTCAACCTCCGGGCACCGGCGCCCTCACACTTGAGCAGGCACTGGCGCGCCCGCTGGTGTGGCCGGGGCTGGCCCACGGGCATTGCACGCGGGTGCTGGTTGAGGCTGCGCTGGCCAAACAGGGTGCGTTCGTTGAGTCGGTGGCCCTTGAGGTCAACTCGGTGCACATTCTTAAAAGCGCCGTGGAAGCGGGGATCGGGCCGACCATCATGCCGCTCAACCTGGCCCGCCGCGAAGTCGACGAGGGGCGTCTGATTGCGCGACGCATAGACTGCCCCGGGCTGTATCGGCGTGTAGGGTTGTGCGTGTCGACGCGCATGCCATCGACCCCGGCGCGGCAGGCTGTGGCCGATCTGATACGTCAGGTGGTGAGCGACATGTGCCTGCAGGATCAATGGCCCGGCAGCCATGTGCTGACCGCCGGGCCCGCCTGAGCGGTCAGGGTTGTTGTGGCAGCGGGTTGGCCGGGGCCAGTCCGCTGATACCGGCTTTGACCTTGGGCACACAGAGGCCCAATACGCCGCCCAGCACCAGCACCGCCGCCATCATGTACATCGAGGCTTGGGTGCTGCCGGTGACTTGGGTGATCCAGCCGACCACGATGGTGGCAAAGAAGCCTGCGACGTTACCCATGGAGTTGATCAGCGCGATACCTGCCGCTGCGGCAGCCCCGCCGACCACTGCGGTGGGCATGCTCCAGAACACCGGCAGGCTGCTGACCATGGCCGCGGTGCCAATGGTCAAACCGATCATGCCGAGTACCAGATTGCCGCCGAACAGTGTGCCAAACAGCACCCCGGCGGCGCCCAAAGTGGCGCAGATTGCCAGGTGCCAGCGGTACTCACGATGGCGGTCGGAACTGCGCCCCACCAGCACCATGACCACCGCCGCTGCGGTGAAGGGTATAGCCGAAAGCATGCCGATCACCCACGGTTGCTCGATGCCGCTGTTACGGATGATGGTCGGCATCCAGAAGCTGATGATGTACTGGCCCATGACCAGGCAAAAATACACGCCGCCCAACAGCCATATTTTCGGGTTGAGCAACCCTTCGCGTATCGAGTGCCCTTGCTTGCCTTGGTTGTCGCGCTCGATGGCGGCCTGCATGCCTTGTTTTTCCTCGGCTGTCAGCCACTTGGCATCGGCGATGCGGTCATGCAACAGGTAAAACACCGCCATGCCCAGCGCCACCGCCGGCAAGCCTTCGATCACAAACAGCCACTGCCAGCCTGCGTAACCCGCCACGCCATGCATGTACTGCATGATGAAACCGGAAATCAGTGAGCCCAGCATGTTGGAAATCGGCAAGGCCGAGATAAACAACGCCACCATTACGCCCCGGCGATGGCCTGGAAACCAGGTGGTGAGGTAAAAAATAATCCCCGGGAAGAACCCGGCTTCAGCCACGCCGATCAAAAAACGCAGGGTGTAAAAGCTCCACGGTGTTTGTACAAACATCATTGCCGCCGAGAGCAACCCCCAGGTGACCATGATCCGTGCGATCCAGCGGCGCGCGCCGTAACGGTGCAGGGCGATGTTGCTCGGGACTTCAAACATCAGGTAACCGATGAAGAAAATCCCGGCGCCCAGGCCGTACACCGCTTCACTGAATTTAAGGTCATCGAGCATTTGCAACTTGGCAAAGCCGACGTTGACCCGGTCCAGGTACGCGACCAGAAAACACACCATCAACAGCGGCATGACACGCCAGGCCGTTCTGCGATAAGCCGAATCCAGATGCTGATCAATGCGCTCGGGGTGAGGCGAAGATGAATAAGTCATGAGAAGCCCTTTTTTGTTATAGCGCGCCTGAACACGGGCGTGGCCAGGCATCCTTTTTAGGCCGTGCAGAACATAACGTTTACGTAAACGCCAGCAGGGCAACCCAGACTCTAGAGTCGATGGACGATTCATACAATCGTCAGAGCGTTTTTTGTAGGACAAAACCCCCAGATACCCTGTAGGAGCGAGCTTGCCTCGCGATCTTTTGATCTTAGAGGCGCTCTATCTCCCGCTCCAACAGCTGGTAAATGCGCTCATCAAGGGAATGCGCCACATTGAATCGCATCCACGGAACGATCTGCGCGTTGGGCATGAATAACTGGCCGGGGGCGAGCAGGATTTTTTCGTCGCGGGCTTTGGTTGCCAGCGCGGTCGAGTCTTCGATCAAGGGATGACGGGCCCACAGAAACATCCCGGCATGGGGTTTGACGAACAACTCCATGCCCACGCCTTCCAGCAACCGAGCGACGGTTTCGTGGGCGTCGGCGAGGTTGCCCTGCAACTGTTTGACGTGTTTGCGGTGGCGGCCCTGAAGCAATACCGTCAGGGCCAGTTCTTCGGTCAGCTCCGAGGTGGTGAGGCCGCTGACCAGCTTGAGCGGCACCAGTTCGTCGATCAGTTCCTGGTGCGCCGCTACAAATCCGACCCGCAATGCCGGGGCAATGGTTTTTGAAAAGCTGCCGATATAGATCACCCGCGACAGCTGATCCATGCCCGCCAGCGCTTGCTGGCCGGTGGTGTCGAGGTCGGCGTAAATGTCATTTTCGACGATCAGGAAGTCGTACTTTTCAGCCAGTTGCAGCACCCGGTGCGCCACCGCCAGCGACAGGCTGGTGCCGGTCGGGCAGTGCAGGCGGGTGTTGGTGAAAAACACTTTGGGCCGATGCTGGATGATCAGCGCTTCAAGCTCTTCAAGGTCGAAACCATCGAGGGTGCGCGGTACACCCAGCAGTTTGGCCCCTTGCAAACGCAAGTTGAGGAACAGGTTGTGATAGCCCGGTTCGTCCACCAGCACGCTGTCACCGCGTTGCACCAGATAACGCGTGACCAGGTCCAGCGCATGGCTGCCGCCGCTGGTCAGCATGATTTGTTCAGGGTTGGCGGCGATTCGCGTGTCTGCCAGTTTTTCTGCGAGTTTAGCGCGCAGCCGGGGTGAACCTTTGGCCTGTCCGTAACCGGAAAAACTGCCGGGCTCGTTGCGCGCCAAGGTGCGCAGGCCGCGTTGCAGGCCGTCGTGGTCTGTCCACTGCTCGGGAAGCAGGCCGATGCCCGGGCGTAATTCCATGCCCATGGGCTCGAAGACTTTTTGCAGCAGCAGGTGCGCGTCAAAGTCGAACTCAGTGTCTTCTTCGTGGGTCACCGGCACAGGGTCGGGGCGCGGGTTGCCGGGGCTGCTGCGCACATAGAAACCGGCATTGCGCACCGGCGTCAGGTGACCGAGCGCCACCAGGCGGTCGTAGGCTTCGACAGCGGTAAAGTGGCTGACCTTGTGGGTCTGCGCAAATTTGCGGATCGAAGGCAGTTTGCTGCCGGATTTCAGCCGGTGTTCTTTGATCGCCAGGCTGATCCCCGAAACGATCTGGTTGACCAGTGACTCCTCGGAGTCGGGATCCAAAAACATCATAAACATCCGTCCAGGCTCGAAGGGCTGCGGTATGTGTACCGGTAAAAAGACCATAACAGTAATGCGCCGGCAGCAGGTTTTCTGTGCATGGTCGCCGCTGGCGTGCGGGGGCAAGCTTATGCCATTGCCACCTCAATCGAACAAGGACCCGCGATGCACGACACGCCTTTTCAATTCGACCGCAGCCTGATTTCCGATGATGAGTGGAAAACCCGTTGCGACCTGGCTGCACTGTACCGGCTGGTGGCGCATTTTCGAATGACCGATCTGATCGACACGCACATTTCGGCTCGGGTGCCGGGTGAGGAAGGGCACTTCCTGATCAACCGCTACGGGGTTTTGTTCCATGAAATGCGCGCGTCCGATCTGGTCAAGATCGACTATGACGGCAATACCGTCGATGCCCATCACGGCCCTGACAGCGTCAACCGTGCGGGTTTCAACATCCATTCAGCGATTCATGCTGCACGGCATGACATCAGTTGCATCGTGCATACCCACACTTCGGCAGGCATCGCGGTGTCCGCGCAAGAAGACGGCTTGTTGCCGATCAGCCAGCACGCGCTGAAGTTCTACCGGCGTCTGGGTTACCACGACTACGAGGGCATCGCTCTCAACCCGGATGAGCGCCAGCGCCTGGTGCGCGACCTGGGCCCGCACATGGTGATGATTTTGCGTAACCACGGCTTGCTCGCTACCGGCCGTTCGATTGCCGAGGCGTTCAATCAGATTTACTTCCTGGAGCGTGCCTGTCAGGCCCAGGTTCAAGCGCAGGCGGGCGGGGCGGTTTTGCGATTCCCCTCCGAGGCCGTATGTGAGTTGACCGCTCAACAGTCCGATGACGAGATTGAGCACAACCTGCATCAACTGGCCTGGTCGTCTGTGCTGCGTTTGATTTCCAAAGATCAAGGAGATTACCAAAGCTGAGGGACCGCAGCGGTCAGGTCGTCAACGGCCTGACTCAACACTCGACTGGCCCCAGAGCCAGATGTGCGAAGCTGGGCGCTCGCTCAGTGAGCGCTGCCAAGCGTGATTCAACTCTGCCATAACAATTAATCCTAGAGGTAGATATGAAAAAGACAGCAATCGGAGCCTTGCTTATCGCGGCTATTTCGGCCAATGCGATGGCTAACGAAATTACCGTGATTTCGTTTGGTGGTGCCAGCAAGGACGTGCAGACCGACGCGTTCTACAAACCCTTCGCCAACGCCAGCGGCAACAAAGTAATTGCAGGCGAGTACAACGGCGAGATGGGCCGGATCAAAGCCATGGTCGACACCAAGAGTGTCAACTGGGACGTCGTGCAGGTCGAAGCGCCGGAGCTGATTCGCGGTTGCGAAGAAGGCCTGTTTGAACCCCTCGACCAGAGCAAGCTGGGCAACCCGGCAGACTACGTGCCGGGTACGCTGTCCGAGTGCGGCGCGGGTGTGCTGGTGTGGTCGATGGCCATGGCCTACAACGGTGACAAAGTCAGCAGCGCGCCGACCGGCTGGGCCGATTTTTGGGACACCCGCAAATTCCCTGGCAAGCGCAGCCTGCGCAAAGGCGCCAAGTACTCACTCGAAGTCGCGTTGATGGCCGACGGCGTACCGTACGCCGACATCTATAAACAGCTGTCTACCAAGGAAGGCGTGGATCGCGCATTCCGCAAGCTCGATGAGATCAAGTCCGATATCCAGTGGTGGGAAGCCGGTGCGCAACCGATGCAGTTTCTGGCCAGCGGTGACGTGGTCATGACCACGGCCTTTAATGGCCGGGTATTCGCCGCTCAACAATCCGGGGCCAACCTCAAGGTGGTCTGGAATGGCAGCATCTACGCCATCGACTCGTGGGCGATCCCGACTGGTAGCAAAAACAAGGCCGTGGCCGAAGACTTTATTGCCTTCACCCTCAAGCCGGAAAACCAGAAGATCCATACCAAAGAGTTGGGCTATGGCTCGGTCAACCTGAACACCGCAGCGTTGTTGGACCCGGCCCTGGCAGCACGGCTCAATACCGCGCCGGATAACCTGTCCCAGGCCATGCCGATCAATAACGAGTTCTGGGTCAACCATGGCGAAGAACTGGAGCAGCGCTTCAATTCATGGGTCGCCAAAACCAAGTAATCGCAGCGAATAAATGCGGCCTGTCAGCAGGCCGCATTGCGTTTGGCGCAGAGGTTCAGATAACCGGATTGCGCCCGCCGTTCACCGGCAGGATCGCGCCGACGATGTAACTGGCCCGGTCGCTGGCGAGAAACAGCGCCGCGTCGGCCACCTCCTCAGGTTTCCCGTAACGCCCCAGCGGCACGCTGGCCACGCCACGCGCCAACGCTTCTTCGGGGGAAATATTCAAGCGCTTGGCTTCCACGGCCACCGATTGTTCGACCCGGCCTGTGAGGGTATAGCCGGGGTTTATCGCATTGATCCGGATGCCCTGCGCCGCGTAGTGTTCGGCGGCGCCGACGGTGGCCAACATCAATGCGGCGTTGGCGGCCCCGCCGGACAGGTGAGTGCTGGTCGGCACCTTGCCGCCCGAGCCGATGATATTGACGATCACGCCCTGACCGCGGGCGCGCATGCCCACCAGCACGGCTTGTTGGCTATTGATCACCGGATAGTATTTGTCCTCCATGCCCGCGCGCAGCGCCTGGCCGTCGAGGTCTTGCGGGTCAAAGCGTTTGGCCGCACCGGCGCTGTTGATCAGGATGTCGACAGGGCCATGCTGCGCTTCGATATCGGCGATCACCTGCACTGCATTTTCGTAGACCGACAGGTGAGCGGCAAAACCGCTTGCCTTGATCCCGTCCTGCTCCAGGGTATTGAGCGCCGCTTCGATATTCTCAAGCGTTCGCGACACGATCACCACACGGGCCTGTTCCTGGCCGAATGCACGGGCGCAGGCCAGGCCGATGCCCTTGCTGCCGCCGGTAATGACCACAAGTTTTCCACGCAGATTGAGATTCATGCCAGGGTTCCTGTCAGTGGGTTAAACGAGTGAGCATCATAGACCTGATGATGAGCCGGTTTGTAGTCGCGGCCCACGTATGAGGCAGCGATCTTTAAAGGCGTGTTTGGGGCGAGGAAGGCAGGGCGTCAAGCAGCGAGAAAAAAGGGCCATTACCCTCATGGGGATCCGGTAATGGCCAAGATTCTCAACCAAAGAGAGCGTCAGGCATCAACCTGACGGCGGGCAATTTACCTGTACGGGGTTTAGTTAGCTAGCTAAGGAGCTGGGATACAGTTTTACCTCCTGCGCAATAATGGTGCACCGCTTAACAACCTTGTGCGGCGATGCGGCTTGATGCATCTGGCCTCTGCGGGCGTTAAACGCTAACCTTGCGGCCATGCAAATACCTGACTTGAATCTGCTGGTTGCCCTCAATATCTTGCTTGAAGAGGGCTCTGTGGCGGGCGCTGCCCGGCGCATGAACCTCAGTGCTCCGGCCATGAGCCGTACCCTGACGCGTATCCGCGAAGTGTTGAATGACCCGATTCTGGTGCGTTCCGGACGCGGACTGGTGCCAACCCCAAGAGCTCTGGAGCTGCGCGAGCAGGTACGCGGCGTGGTGGAGCTGGCGCACGGGGTGTTCACCCAAAGCCAGGACAGCGATTTGCGCACGCTGGAGCGCACGTTCAGCATCCGCTCCAACGATGTATTTTTCGGTGTGTACGGCGAAGCGTTGCGTCAGCGCATGGCCCAGGAAATGCCCAAAGCAACCTTGCGGGTTGTGCCCGAGGGATTTACCGATGATCAGGCGCTGAACGAGGGGCGCATCGATTTGACCATCTGCGCCACCAACAAGTTTTCTGCGGACATCAAGGTCCAGCGCCTGTTTACTTGTCCGTTTGTGGGGCTGGCCCGCGAAGGTCACCCCATTTTTGACCAGCCGCTCACCGTGCAACGCTTTGTCGAGTTTGACCACATCAGCGTGTCCCGCCGAGGTGTTCCTCGTGGGCCGATCGATTCGATGCTGGCCGAGATAGGCCTTGAACGGCGCGTGTCCTTTACCACGCCAACCTTTTATTCAGCGATCTTTGCCCTTGCGGCTTCCGACCTGATCCTGCCGCTCATGCCGCAGATGTTGCTTAAAACCCTTGAGCCCTTGGGTTTGAAGCTGCGCCAGTTTGAACTGCCCATCACCCTGCAACCTGTGGAAATCAGCCAGGCCTGGCACCCGCGCCTGGACAATGACCACGCCCATCGCTGGTTGCGCCGCACCCTCAAAACCTTCTGCGAGAACGCCACTCTTTGATTGTGGATTGCGTCTGACGCACTCCACAGTTAGCTATTTATCAATTTTTATAGCATTGCCGCTTGGTTAAACTTTTTGTCATCTAGTTAGAAGACGGAGTTAGCCATGTATTGGCGTTTTAAACGTGGGCGTGATTGGGCGCCGGGAGCCGAGTGGTGACCTCGCTGGCCGCAGGCTCGATCAGTGTTGCGCCGCCCGTTGCAGCGCCACCGACCAGTGCCGCGTTTGGTTTGCGGATTTTTACCGGGCTGGTGGGGGTGCTGCTGGCGGTGCTGGTCTCGGGTTTTAACGAAAACGTGACCAAAGTGGCGATGCCGGACATACGCGGCGCCATGGGCATCGGCTATGACGAAAGCACCTGGTTGCTGGCGGTGTATTCGGCCACGTCGATCAGTGCCATGGCCTTCGCGCCGTGGTGTGCGGCGACGTTCTCGCTGCGTCGCTTCACCTTGTGTGCAATAGGCGCGTTTTTGCTGCTGGGTATCTTGTGTCCCTTCGCCCCCAACGTTTCTGTGTTGATGCTGCTGCGGACCTTGCAAGGGTTTGCCGGAGGCGCGTTACCGCCCATGTTGATGTCGGTGGCGTTGCGTTTTTTGCCGCCGCAGATCCGCTTGTACGGGCTGGGCAGTTATGCGCTGACCGCCACTTTTGGCCCCAGCTTTGGTACGCCGTTGTCGGCCTGGTGGGTGGAATACGCCGGTTGGCAGTGGGCGTTCTGGCAAGTCATTCCGCTCAGCCTGCTGGCCATGGCCTGTGTGGCCTGGGGCTTGCCGCAAGACCCGCTGCGGCTGGAGCGTTTCAAGCAGTTTGACTGGCGCGGGCTGCTGCTCGGCTTGCCCGGTTTGATCATGCTGGTGCTGGGCCTTGAGCTGGGCCAGCGGCTGAACTGGTTCGAGTCCGAAATGATCCGGATCTTTATCGTCGGCGGGCTGGCCTTGCTGGTGCTGTTTTTCATCAACGAATGGTCGCACCCGCTGCCGTTCTTCAAGTTGCAATTACTGAAGAACCGCAATCTCACCAGCGCCTTGCTGACCCTGGCCGGGGTGCTGTTTGTGCTGTTGGCGGTGATCAAGATCCCGTCCAGCTACCTGGCGGAGATTCAGGGCTATCGCCCGCTGGAAACCGCGCCGGTGATGCTGATGGTGGCCTTGCCGCAGTTGATTGCGCTGCCGCTGGTGGTCGCCCTGTGCAACCTGCGCTGGGTCGATTGCCGCTGGGTACTGGCCATCGGTCTGGGCTTGCTGGCGTTGGCGTGTGTGCTGGGTTCGCAGGTGACCTCGGTGTGGAGCCGCGAGAACTTTTACGGTTTGCAGGCGATTCAAATCATCGCTCAGCCGATGGCGGTGATCCCGCTGCTGATGCTGTCGACAGGCGGCCTCAATCCGGCTGACGGGCCCTTCGCCTCGGCGTGGTTCAACACGGTTAAAGGCTTCTCGGCGGTGGCGGCGGGCAGCGTCTTGCAAGTGCTGACAATCAACCGTGAGCACTTCCACTCGATGAGCCTGGTCGATCGCCTGGGCAACTCGCCGCTGGTGTCTGCCGGTGTCGATCTGGCGCACCGGGTGCACCAGCAGGCGATGGTGCTGACCTCGTCGGATTTGTATCTGTGCATGGCCGGTGTCGCGATTTTATTGGTTGTCATTATTCCTTTTGGCCCGACGCGGATTTATCCGCCGGGCACAGTGGCGGGAGCAGTTAAATGAGTACGACAAACGGGCGCAAGCCTTTGCTGATGGTGGGTGCAGGGGTGCTGGCGCTGGCGGTGCTGTACGGGTTGTGGCGCGTGGTGTTTGCCAGCGGCCCGGAGCAGAGCACCAATGACGCGTATGTGAGTGCCGACTTCACCCTGATCGCGCCGAAAGTCGCGGGTTTTATTGATGAAGTGCTGGTGGAGGACAACCAGCCGGTCAAAGCCGGGCAGTTGCTGGCGCGCATCGATGCGCAGGATTATCAAGCCAGCGTAATGGCCGCCCAGGCCATGGTGGCCACGGCCCAGGCCCAGCAGATGAATGCCCAGGCGATGCTTGAGCGCCAGCGTTCGTTGATCGAGGAGGCCAAGGCCACGGTCGATGCCGACCTCGCCCAGGTGGAGTTCGCCGAGCACGAGTTGCAACGCTATGAGCACTTGGCCGGGCAGGGTGCAGGCACTCTGCAAAACTCGCAGCAGGCGAAGAACCGTTCACAAACAGCCCGTGCACAATTGGCGCAACACCGCGCGGCACTTGAAGCCGCCCGTCAGCAAACCCGAGTGCTGGCCGCGCAACACACCGCCGCCGAGGCTTCGGTGCAGCATGCACAAGCGTTGCAGGCACGGGCAGAACTGGAGTTGTCATACACCCAGTTGGTGGCGCCGTTTGACGGCGTGGTCGGGCGCCGCAGCGTGCGCAAAGGTGCTTACGTCAAACCGGGCGACACCTTGCTCGCGGTGGTGCCGGTGGCCAAGGCCTACGTGGTGGCGAACTTTCTTGAGCATCAACTGACGCACATGAGCCCGGGGCAGCGGGTGATGGTCACGGTTGATACCTTCCCCGGCGAGCAACTGCACGGCACCGTCGACAGTATTGCCCCGGCCACGGGGGTGACGTTCTCGGCCATCGCGCCGGATAACGCCACGGGTAACTTCACCAAGGTGGTGCAGCGCATTCCGGTCAAAATCACCCTGGACTCAGACCAGCCGTTGATCCAGCAACTGCGTCTAGGTATGTCGGTGGATGCATCCGTCGACACCGCCAGCACCTCCGGGCAGCAGGTCAGCGCACGATGAACAGTAAAATAATGACCTGCGCCGTCACTTGTTACAGCCTGCTGAGCCTTGGCGGTTGCGTGATGGGGCCTGATTTCAAAACGCCCGAGACACCATTGGCCGCGCATTGGGCGAACACGCCAAGCCAGTCCGGGCACAGCGGGACGGCTGAGTCGCCGGTGGACATGCGCTGGTGGGACAGTTTTGGCGACGCGCAGTTATCGGCGCTGGTACGCGAAGCCCAGACGCACAACTTTGACCTGCAAATGGCCGCCAGCCGCCTTGAGCAAAGCCGGGCCATGCGCCGTCAGGTCGCCGCCGACACGCTGCCGGCGGTAGACGGTTCGGCGGGCTACAGCCGCAGTCGCAACAGCCAGCGCGGCCTGAATGACCCGTCGGGTAAAGAGGGCAAGCAGGCGTTTAACCTGTGGAACGGCGGGCTCGGCATCAGTTGGGAGGCCGATTTGTGGGGGCGCGTGAAGCGCTCGGTGGAGGTAGCAGATGCGTCGGTGCAAATGGCTGAAGAAGACCGCCATGCCGTGCAACTGCTGGTCATCGTACAGACCGCCCAGGATTACATTGAACTGCGCAGCACCCAGCAAGGGCTGGCGGTGGTCGAGCAGAACCTGCACATCGCCCAGCGCAGCCTGGAACTGACCCGGCTACAACTCAAGGAAGGCGTGGCGACGGACCTGGAAGTTTCTGAGGCGGCAGCCCAAGTCGCAGAAATTCAGGCGCGTCTGGCACCGTTGCAACAGCACAGCGCGCAATTGATCAACGCCCTGAGCCTGTTGCTGGCGCGCGAGCCAAGAGCTTTGCAGCAACAATTGAGCACGCCTGCCAATGTACCGTCCTATACCGCGACCGTACCCATCGGCTTGCCCAGTGAACTGGCAGAACGACGCCCGGACATCCGCCGCGCGCAGGCCCAACTGCATGCAGCCACGGCTGCCATTGGCGTCGCCGAGGCGGACTTTTACCCGCGCATTACCTTGTCCGGGAATATGGGGTTTCAGGCGTTGCAACTGTCGGACCTGGGCAGTTGGGGCTCGCGCAGCTTTGCCTTTGGCCCAGGGCTGAGCGTGCCCTTGTTTGAGGGCGGACGCCTGAAAGGCGCGCTGCAATTACAAGAAGGCCGCCAGCAAGAAGCCGGTATTGGTTTTCAGAAAACTGTGCTGCGTGCCTGGCACGAAGTGGACGACGCGCTGGTGGCGTACCAGGCCAACCAGCGCCGCCGCGACAGCCTGCTGCAGGCGGTCGCGCACAACCAGCGGGCACTGGACAGCGTTCACCAACAGTACACCCAAGGCACCGTGGACTTTCTTAACGTGCTGACCGTGCAAAACGCATTGTTGGCCAACCAGGCGGCGCTGGTCGACAGCACCGCCCAGGTTTCACTGTCGCTGGTCGACCTGTATGGCGCGCTGGGCGGAGGCTGGCAGGGCTAATAAATCGAGACCCTATCGCGAGACAGGCTCGGGCCAAGGATTTGAGGCGCATCCCGAATCCGAAGTACGAGCTTGTCTCGCGATCTTTTGATCTTGATCTAAGAGCCCCCCTCACCCTAGCCCTCTCCCGAAGGAGAGGGAACCGATTGGGGGATGCTGAAGATATTAGGTGGCCTGTTTGCTGCGCGACAGCGCGGCGTCGTAGCAGGGGCGTAAGTTCCTACAGCATTCAGCAAGACGAGTTGCAGCGTTCGTATCTGCGTGCCTGCGCAGGGATTTGTTATGCTCGGCCCTCGAATCAAGCGCCAGCATAGGCGTGTCCAGTTCACTTTGAGCGTATTTATGTCTGCCGATACTCAAGCTGTCACGACGCGTTTTTCGCGCTCCGACTATAGAACTCTGGGGCTGGCGGCCCTGGGTGGGGCGCTGGAAATCTATGATTTCATCATTTTCGTGTTCTTCGCCCTGACCCTCAGCCAGCTGTTTTTCCCGCCCGATATGCCGCAATGGCTGCGCTTGCTGCAAAGTTTCGGGATTTTTGTGACCGGCTATCTGGCCCGCCCATTGGGTGGCATCTTGATGGCTCATTTTGCCGATCATTTGGGGCGCAAACGGGTATTTAGTCTGAGCATCCTGATGATGGCCTTGCCGTGTCTGCTGATCGGGATCATGCCGACGTATGCCGACATTGGCTATTTCGCGCCGCTCTTGCTGTTGGCGCTGCGGATTTTCCAGGGCGCAGCAGTTGGCGGTGAGGTGCCCAGTGCCTGGGTGTTTGTTGCCGAGCACGCGCCTGCCGGGCGTCGTGGCTATGCCTTGGGGTTTTTACAGGCCGGTCTGACCTTCGGTTATTTGATCGGCGCCCTGACGGCGACCTTGCTGGCGCAACTGTTTACCCCGGCCGAAATCCTTGATTACGCTTGGCGCTTTCCGTTTTTGCTGGGCGGCGTGTTTGGCGTGATTGGTGTGTGGCTACGCCGCTGGTTGAGCGAAACCCCGGTATTTCTGGCACTGCGCGAGCGCCGTGAGGGCAGGGTAGAGCTGCCTTTACGCACAGTATTGCGGGATTTTCGCCCGTCATTGCTGCCCGCCGCGTTGCTGACCTGCGTACTGACCAGCGCCGTGGTGGTGTTTGTCGTCATTACCCCCACCGTGATGCAACAGCAGTTCGGCATGACCGCCAGCCACACCTTTGCTTTGAGCAGCGTGGGCATCGTGTTTTTGAACATTGGCTGTGTGTTGGCAGGCCTGATCGTCGACCGGATCGGCGTCTGGCGCAGCATCGTGCTGTACAGCGTGCTGTTGCCGCTGGGGATTGGCGTGCTCTACGCCAGCCTGGTCGGGCAATGGGGCTTGCCGGGGCTGGCTTACGCCCTGGCCGGTTTGACCTGCGGGATCGTTGGCGTGGTGCCGTCAGTGATGGTCGGTTTGTTCCCGGCTGAGATTCGCGTGTCGGGCATTTCTTTTACCTACAACATCGCTTACGCGCTTTGGGCCAGTATCACGCCGTTGTTGCTGATTGCCCTGATGCCGTGGAGTCCGTGGGTGTGCGTGCTGTTCTGTGGGGTGATGGGCCTGGTCGGCGTGCTCACGGCCCGCTGGTTCGGCTTTGCCCGTGGCCATCAGGTCGAGCGGCGTTTGCGCGCGTTGGCAGAGGTGTGAGCCAGGCAACCTTCCGTCAGCGCAATGATTGCTGGGATTAATAGGAAGCATTACTATTCACGCCCCATCTATTCAGTCCAGTGCGATGACTCACAAAGTGCCCCGCCGAGCGGGCTTTTTTGAACATTACGAAGAGTTGATCGGTACCTGGACGCGTCGCTTGCGTAACCGCCAGCAGGCGCAAGACTTGGCCCATGACACTTTTGTACGCGTGCTCGAATCCACTTCGGAGGCCGTCGAGCAGCCGCGTGCCTATTTGCATCAAATGGCGCGTAATATCGCTGTCGATGGTTTTCGCCGTGAAGAGTTACGTGACGCCAAGGAGCAGGCAGCCGTTCCCCCAAGTTCGTCCGAGACGGGCGACCCGGAGCAGTACATGCGTGCTATCCAGTTGGCTGAGTCTGTTGAAAAAGCCCTGCAAGAGCTCCCGCTGAACTGCAGGAAGGTGTTTGTCTGGCAGAAGATCGAAGGCCTGACCCAAGCCGAGATAGCCGAACGCCTGGGACTGTCCAAGAACATGGTGGAAAAATATATGATCCGCACCCTGCGACATTTGCGTGAACGGGTGGAGGCTCAATGATGGATACGCGTGACGGTACCCACGACATCGCCAGTGTGCGTGACGCTGCCGCAACCTGGTTTGCCCGTGTGCAGGCGCAGGCTTTGAATGCGGCGCAGCAGGCTGAATTCGAGGCCTGGCGCGCCCGCCATCCGAGCCATGAAACGGAATACCAATGGCTGGTCAACTTGTGGTCGGCAACAGATTTGTTGCCCAAGGAGCGCCTGCAGGCACTCTGTGAGGTGCCGGTCAAGCCGATCAAGCGCCGTTCTGTACTGGGTTTTGGTCTGGCGGCCAGCGTGCTGGCAATGGCGGGCGGCGCATTGGTGTGGACGCAGTTGCAGTCTATGGGCAATTACCAGGGCAGCTTTGCCACCACGGCAGGCGAGCGCCGCACTGTGACCTTGCCGGATGGCTCGGCTATCGAGCTCAACAGTCGTAGCCAATTGCTGGTCAGTTTTGAACGCCAGCAACGCACGGTGGTGCTCAAGCAGGGCGAGGCGATGTTCAACGTGGCCCACGACACGGATCGGCCTTTTGTGGTGCTCGCAGGCCCTGGCCAGGTGACCGTCACCGGCACCCGTTTTGATGTGCGCCACGAGGACGGCCAGGCGCAAGTCGCTGTGGAGTCGGGCACTGTGCGGGTGCAGGGTAACGAACCGGGATCGCGGGTTAACCTGACGGCGGGGCTGGGCACGGTGGTCAATGCCCAAGGGCAGGTGGCGGCCATACAACCAGTGAATACCGAAGCGCTGACGGCCTGGCGCAAGGGGCAACTGGTGTTCAATAACGCCAGCCTGGCTGAGGTTGCGGCCGAAGTGTCGCGCTATCGGGACACGCCGCTGCACGTCAGTACGCCCGCTCTGGGGCAGTTGCGCCTGACCAGCGTGTTCAAGACCAACGACACCGACGCCTTGCTCAGCGCCTTGCCGCGCATCCTGCCGGTGGCGATCAAAACCCGTGAAGATGGCAGCCAGGAAATCATCTCGGCAAAATAATTTCAGATCGGATTCAGGTTTTTTTCGAGTTCTTCGTCTTCTTGATCAACTGCAACTGGTTTGCATTAACAAGCGCAATCAAATGCGATCAACTGGGCAAGACTCGACGTGAAAAACAACCATCCTTGTGTGCGGTTTTCCTCGCTTAAACCATCTTTGAAAGCTCCATCGTCCAGCGCACGATCGCGCTTGTTGCCACTGGCGCTGGCCCTCGCGGTCAGTGCGGCGATGCCCGCTGCGTTTGCCGGCGAAGCCGTTGCCAGCGCCATCCATATCCAGGCCCAGCCACTGGGTGCCGCGTTGAGCCAGTTGGCGCAGCAAACTTCGTTGCAGGTGTTTTTCAGTCCGCAACTGGTGGCCGGCAAGCAGGCACCAGCGGTCAATGGCAACCTGTCGCCCGAGCAAGCGCTGCGTGAACTGCTGCAAGGCAGCGGCTTGAACTACCAGCTTGATGGCGACGCCGTGACCCTGACCCCGGCGGCCACCGTGAGTACCTCCGACGCTTCCGGCCCGCTGGAACTGGGGCCGGTTGACGTGAAAGTGGTGGGTAACTGGCTGGGCGATGCCAACGCCCAAGTGGTGCAGAACCACCCCGGCGCGCGAACAGTGGTGCGCCGCGAGGCAATGGTCGAGCAGGGCGCAATGACCGTCGGCGACGTGCTCAAGACCATTCCCGGTGTGCAGGTACAGGAATCCAACGGCACCGGTGGCAGCGATATCTCCCTCAACGTCGGCGTGCGCGGCTTGACCTCGCGCCTGTCGCCCCGTTCGACCGTATTGATTGATGGCGTACCGGCGGCGTTTGCCCCGTACGGCCAGCCGCAACTGTCGATGGCGCCGATTTCCTCGGGCAACCTCGACAGCATTGACGTGGTACGCGGTGCCGGTTCGGTGCGCTACGGACCACAGAACGTGGGCGGCGTGATCAACTTTGTGACCCGCGCCATCCCGGAAACCTTTCAGGGCGAAGTCGGCACCACTCTGGAAACCTCCGAGCGTGGCGGCTGGAAGCACCTGGAGTCGGCCTTTTTGGGCGGTACTGCGGACAACGGTATCGGTGCTGCATTGCTCTATTCCGGTGTCAAAGGTGATGGCTACCGGGCGAGCAATAACAACAACGACATCGACGACGTGTTGCTGAAAACCCATTGGGCGCCGACCGATCAAGACGATTTCAGCCTTAACTTCCACTACTACGACGCCACCGCCGACATGCCCGGCGGCCTGACGCAGAAGCAGTTCGATGCCGACCCGTACCAGTCCGTGCGCGACTGGGACAACTTCACCGGGCGCCGCAAGGACGTGTCCTTCAAATACCTGCGGCAGATTGATGACCAGACCCAGTTTGAAGTCCTGACCTACTACACCGACAGCTTCCGTGGCAGCAACATTGCCGCGCGCAACCTGCAAACCCTGGCGTCATACCCGCGTAGCTACCACACCTTCGGCATCGAGCCACGGGTGTCGCACGTCTTCACCCTGGGTGAGGTTACCCAGGAAGTGGGCATTGGCTATCGCTACCTGAAAGAAGCCATGCAGGAAGAAGCCAGCCAGCTGCAACTGGTCAATAACGTGCCTGTGGCCCGTCCTGGGGCTGACGGCCATATTTATCAGGACCGCACCGGCGGGACCGAAGCCAACTCGTTCTATATCGATGACAAGATCGATGTCGGCAAGTGGACCATCACCCCGGGCATTCGCTTCGAGCGCATCAGCACCAACTGGCAGGACCACTCGGTTCTGGATAACAAAGGCGTGCCGGTCCCGGAAAAAAACCGCAGCATCGACAGCAACGAAGCGTTGCCGGCCTTGAGCGTGATGTATCACCTCTCCGATGCCTGGAAACTGTTCGCCAACTACGAAACCTCGTTTGGCAGCTTGCAGTACTTCCAGTTGGGTCAGGGCGGCCAGGGCGACCAGACCGCCGCAGGCCTGAAGCCTGAGAAGGCCAAGACCTATGAAATCGGTACCCGTTATGACAATGGCGTATGGGGCGGCGAAGTCACGCTGTTCTACATCGACTTTGCTGACGAACTGCAATACGTGAGCAACGACGTGGGCTGGACCAACCTCGGCGCGACCAAGCACCAAGGTATCGAAACGTCGGTTCATTACGACATGTCGACGCTTAACCCGGCCCTTGACGGCCTGTCGGTGAACGCCGGTTTCACCTACACCAAAGCCACCTCTGAGGGTGACATCGCCAACTTCAAAGGCCGTGACCTGCCGCTGTACTCGCGCCAAGTGCTCAACCTGGGCGCCCGCTATGTGGTCAACCGCTGGAGCTACAACCTCGACATGTTTGCCCAGTCGCAACAGCATGCGCCGGGCACTGGCGGGGTTTACATCACCGACCCGACGCCGGACGGCCAGTACGGCGATATTCCGGGTTACGCCACCTGGAGCACCCGTGTCGGTTACGACTTTGGTCCTGAAGCCTCGAACCTGAAAGTGGGCGCAGGCATCAAAAACCTGTTCAACCAGGAGTACTACACCCGTTCCAGCGACAACAACTCGGGTATCTACGTGGGTGAGCCGCGCACGTTCTTCGTGCAGGCCAGCGTAGGGTTCTAAAGCAGCACGGTTTGTCTCGCGGTCTTTTGACGGTTTAAAAGATCGCGAGACAAGCTCGCTACAGAGTGAATCAGACTTTCAAGATGCGCCCGCTGATGGCCACGCCTACCAGCATCACGGCGATCAGGCCGAAGGCGATGTTCAAACTGCTGGCATGGGCGATAAAGCCAATGGCCGCAGGCCCTACCAAAATCCCCGCATAACCCAGCGTAGTAATGGCCGGCACGGCGATGCTCTCAGGCATCACGGTCTGCTTGCCCACCGCGGTGTACAGCACCGGCACGATATTCGAGCAGCCGGCACCCACCAGCGCGTAGCCCAACAGCGAGACTTGCCAGTCCGGCGCCACTGTCGCCAACGCCAGCCCGGCGGCGGCAAAAAGACCGCCCAGAACAATGACCCGACGTGCGCCCAGGCGGCTGACGATGGTATCGCCAAGCAACCGGCCTGCCGTCATGGTCAGGGCAAACGCGGCATAACCTAGCCCGGCATACACCTCGTTGATGTGTTTTTCAGCGGTCAGGAATACCGCGCTCCAGTCGAGCATCGCGCCTTCAGCCAAAAACACGGTAAAGCACAGCAGGCCGATAAACAGCACCACGCCATGGGGGATGGCAAACGCCGGGCCGCTGCTCTCGCTGCCATAGGGCAACAGGTGCGGCGCGGCCTTGAACAGCGCCGCGAGGATCAGCACGATGACCACGGCCATTGCCCACAAAGGCGTCAGGCCGATGGCCAGCAGGCCGCTGACCCCGGCAGCGCCGACGATCCCGCCGACACTGAACAAGCCATGAAAGCCCGACATCATGTTGCGCCCGCTGGCGCGTTCAACAATCACTGCCTGCAGGTTGACGGTGGAGTCGACGGTGCCCAGCCCGGCGCCAAAGACAAACAGCGTGGCAATCAGCAACGGGATGGAACTGACTGTCGCCAGCAGCGGCAAACTCAGGCAGATCAACAGGGTCCCGGCGGTCAGCACCCGGCGGCAACCAAAGCGTGTGGCCAGCACCCCGGCAATCGGCATGGCCAGAATCGACCCGACGCCCAACGACAGCAGCAACAGCCCCAATGTCGCGTCATCCAGCCCGGCCCGCGCCTTGGCGTAGGGCACCAGCGGTGCCCAGGCAGCGATGCCGAACCCGGCAATAAAAAAGGCAATTCGCGTCGAAAGTTGTTCGAGACGCCCCGGAACCGGAGGCGCTTTAGGCATGGAGGTCATGGTCTTCCTTGAAGGACAAGCGGCAAAAACAAAGCAACATCCTTACACAGTTGCGGCCAACCTCGCGACCCGCGAACGCCATCACGCTGTGGGAGCGGGCTTGCTCGCGATGGGATCGACGAGGTGTAACAGACAGACCCAGTCGTTTGCATCGCGAGCAAGCCCGCTCCCACGGGGGGCCTAAGCTTTACGCCGTGCGAACACCCAACCCACCAGCAGCACCAGCACGACAATCGCGCCCCAGGCCAGCGCCGGGGCGTAGTTGATCAGCCAGCTCACCGGTGTTTTATCTGACAGAATGCTGGCCACCTCCTGTTCATCCGGCCCGGCCCCTGGCACTTGCCCAAATGTCGAACGTACGTAACGGGCCAGCGCGGCGATTTGCTCGTTGTTCATTTGGTCGCTGAAGCCGGGCATGAGAATGTGCCTGCCATCCATTTCCAGGTTGATGCCCCCGGCGATGACTTGCACCAGGTTATTGGGATGGGCCGAGCGCAGGTCGCGCAACCGACCTAGATCCGGCCCTGCAGTGCCAGTGCCGTCGACCCCGTGGCAACTGGCACACGCCGATTGATACAGCACGGCACCATCGGTGGTGGCGTTGTTGGCCAGATTGCGCCAGCCGGAAATCGGCCCCTCGACTGTGTCGGGGTCGACGCGGGCCGGGCGTGATGGCGCAGCAGGCAATGCTTGGGTAATGACCGGTGGTACCTGGCGCAAATAGGCAATGATGTCGGCAATGTCGCTGTCGCCCAGATGGCTCAGGCTGCGACTCACTGCCAGGCCCATATCACCGCCTGCGACCGCCACCGGGTTATGGCCTTTTAGCAAAAACTGTGTGAGCTCCTGATCGCTCCAGCTACCCAGCCCGGATTTGTCGTTAGTGAGGTTAGGGGCTTGCCAGCCGCCGACAAACGCGCCGCCCAGGTGCTGCTCCGGCAACTCCGCCATGAGGACCCCGCGTGGTGTGTGACACGCACTGCAATGCCCGAGCGCCTCGACCAGATAGCGCCCGCGTTCTGCCGACTCACCGTGTGCAGGTTTCTCGCCTGCCGCGTGTCCTTCCTTCAGGTACAGCACGTTCCAGGCAATCATGGCTGGCCTTATGAACGGGAAGCCCAAATCGGTCGCGCGCACTTCATGGTTGACCGCAGGCACGCTCTGCAAATAGGCGTAGAGCGCTGACACATCGGCATCATTGATGCCGGTGTAAGACGTGTACGGCATTGCCGGGTACAGCCAGCCTTTGCCGGGAGCGCGGCCTTTGCGCAGGGCATCACGCAATTGCTCTTCGCTCCAGCCGCCGATGCCAGTTCGCGTGTCCGGGGTGATGTTGGAGGCATAAATAGGCCCCAGCGGGCTGGCAATTGCCGCGCCGCCCGCCAGATTTTCGCCATGGCAGCCCGCGCAATCGGCCGCCGTGGCGATGTACTTGCCGCGTTCAATCGTGCTGGTATCGCTTGACTGAGCACTGGCCCACTGGGTGCCGAGGGCGAGGGTGACGGCTATCAAGGCTTTACGCATGTCACACCTCCTTGGCGATATGTTTGCCAGCGCGGATGGCTAGCGCCATCCCGGTCAGGGTGGGGTTTACACCGCCCGCCGTGGGCATGACTCCAGTGGTCACCAGAAACAGGTTCTGGTGATCAAAACAGCGCAGATCCCGGTCCACCACAGCATCCTCGGCCTGGGTGCCCATGCGTACCGTGCCCATGATGTGTTGCTGGCAAATCCATTTTGTAGGTGCACTGATCCGCGTACCGTTGGTGGCTTGCAGGAAGTTGGCAAAGTCGTCCATCAGCCGGGGCAGGTTGGCGTTGGTGTAGTCCGAGATCCGGTAGTCCAGGCGCAATCCCGGTAAACCCAGCGAATCCTTGAAGCCGGGGTTCAGGGATATCCCGTTGGCCTTGTCCGGCAAATCTTCGGTCAGGGCTTCAAAGGTGAAAATACGGGCTGAACGATCGTGGATTTCGTCATCCAGCGCGGCGCCGATCTTGCGCTCCGAGAGGGCGGTTTCGGCAATGCCGACAGTGGGCGGGTTGTTCAGCAAGTCATAGCGCGTTGAGGGTATGCGCGTGCGGTCTGGCTGGTTGCGCCGCTGCATGATCGCGCCGTGAATGTTCTGCCCGCGTCCGGCCCACAACGGCTCCGACGAGAGCAGGGTCATGTCGATGGTGGGGTGAACCATCAGGTTGCGCCCGACCATGCCCGAACGCGCCCCGAGGTTGTTCATCAGCATCAGCTTGGGGGTTTCAAAGCCATGGCCGGCCAGCACATAAACTTTGGCCGTGAGCCGCGTGGCAGAGCGGTTTGGCGACAGGTAGTGGAGGGCGGTCACCTTGCCGTCCGCGCCGGTTTCGATCTTGTGCACGATGGCGTTGCTGCGCAGGTCGACGCCCAACTTGCGGATCTTTTCTACGACGTGATACCCCGAGTGCTTGGCACCGATCGGGCAGTTCCAGTTGCACATGTTGTTGCCAATGCACGCGGGACGGCCGTCATAGGGTTTGCTGATACGTGACGACGGGGCGACGTCGATGCGATAGCCCTTGGTTGCAATTTGTTGCTGCAAGCGCTGAATGGCGTAGGGCTTGGCTTCGGGTGGCAGTGGAAAGGGCCGGGAGCGGGGTGGGTAGGTGTACCCCAAGCCTTGGCCGGACTCGTCGTAATCGGCGATGCCGTTGACCCCGATTTCGTACTCGGCGTCGCAATAGAACGGCTCAAGCTCGGCGTAGGTGATGGGCCAGTCCACGGCGAGGCCGAAGCTGGACTTCAAGGTCATGTCTTCGGGGAGCAGGCGCCAAGTGGCCGCCGTCCAGTGCCGTGAGGTGCCGCCCACTGAACGCAGGGTGCCGGGGAACACTTCGATCCCTTCGAGGTGCGGGCTGATATAGCCAGGGCTGAAGCTGTTGGGCGCGTAGGGCACGTCCGGGAACAGCGCGTTGAAATTGTTCTGCCGCGCCGAGTTACGAAAGTTGTCGGTGACTTTCCAGTCCGTGGTTTCAGGCCCGGCTTCCAGCACGATGACTTTTTTCCCGGCGCGGGCCAGTTCCAGCGCCACCATGGAGCCCAATGAACCTGAGCCCACGACAATCACGTCAGCATCGTAATCGCTCATTTTCTCGCCCCCTGGCCCAGTGCCGCACGGGCAGCGTCGATTGAATCGAACCGGCCTTCGGCATAGGCGTGCCAGGCCGGATCAGGGGCGGCGATTGTGTAGTGCTTCAATGGCTGATAAGCCCAGGTGGTGGCGCCTTCCGGCAGATCGGAAGCGTCGACCCCGCGTGGCGTGTCTCGCCACCAGCCTGCCGGGCCGGGTGGGTAGCTCTGCGCAGGGATAATGCCGCCGGTCTTGGCATACGCCTGCATTTCCAGAAACGTGGCGAAGGCGGCGTCATCTTCCAGAATTCGCCCTGACGGCGTGCCGACATAGCCCAAATACCAGGGTTTGGCGATGATCAGTGCCGTGTCCAGATCCGTACCGCTGAGGGCCGATAGACCCGCTTCGCGGCTGGTGCTTGCCGCCAGGGTTTTGTGCAATGCGGCGAGGTGTGCGGCAAAGCCTGCATGACGCTCAGTCAGCAAGGCCTCGATCCGTGCGGCGGCACCGGGGGTCAGGTTATCAGCGCCGGTAATGATCCGGCTCACCTCGCGAAACACATCTGAAGCAGACCCCGCAGCCAACAGCGCACTTGACCAATACAAGGCAGGCGGTATTAACGCAAGTGATACAAGAAAGGAGCGACGATCCATAGACATAGTGCCCACCCTGGCAAACTGATTAACGTCCGGTGTTAATACTTTGAAAGTTGTTTATAGCCAAAATACAACTAACAGCAAGTTTTGGTTGTTAGTCAGGGAGGGGACTTTCAGATTAATAAAATGGGTGTTGAATCTTTGGAATGCGGTTATTTATATATGCGTTTTTGGAAATGCAAATCATTATTGACCTGTAGGAGCGAGCTTTTCTCGCGATCTTTTGATTATTTAAAAGATCGCGAGACAAGCTCGCTCCCACAGTGAACGGCGAGATTTAGATAATTAAACCTGCAACAACCGCTCCCGGAGTTTGCCGATTTCGTCGCGCATTTGTGCGGCGGCTTCGAATTCCAGGTCGCGGGCCAGGGCGTACATTTTTTCTTCCAGTTGGCGAATGCGTTTGCTGATCTCGCTCGGCGAGCGCAATTCGTTTTCGTACTTGGCGTTTTCTTCGGCGGCCTTGGCCATGCCTTTGCGCTTCTTGCTGCGCGAACCCGGTACCACCGCGCCTTCCATGATGTCGGCGACGTCTTTGAACACGCCTTTAGGGGTGATGCCGTTGGCTGCGTTGAACGCGATCTGTTTTTCGCGACGGCGTTCGGTTTCACCAATGGCCCGTTCCATCGACCCGGTGATGCGGTCGGCGTACAGAATCGCCTGGCCATTGAGGTTACGAGCGGCGCGGCCAATGGTCTGGATCAAGGAGCGTTCGGAGCGCAGGAAGCCTTCTTTGTCGGCGTCCAGAATCGCCACCAGCGACACTTCTGGCATGTCCAGGCCTTCACGCAGCAAGTTGATGCCCACCAGCACATCAAACACCCCCAGGCGCAAATCGCGAATGATCTCGACCCGCTCCACGGTGTCGATGTCCGAGTGCAGGTAACGCACGCGCACACCGTGATCGGCCAGGTAGTCGGTCAAGTCTTCGGACATGCGCTTGGTCAGCGTGGTCACCAGCACGCGTTCTTCAATTGCCACGCGTTTGTTGATTTCGGAGAGCAGATCGTCGACCTGGGTCAGCGCCGGGCGAATCTCGATTTGCGGGTCGACCAGACCGGTTGGCCGTACTACCTGCTCAATCACCTGGCCCGCGTGCTCGGCTTCGTAATTGCCCGGGGTCGCCGAGACGAAGATCGTTTGCGGGCTGATGCGCTCCCACTCGTCAAAGCGCATCGGCCGGTTGTCCAGCGCCGAAGGCAGACGGAAGCCATATTCCACCAGGGTTTCTTTACGCGAGCGGTCGCCTTTATACATGGCCCCGACTTGCGGCACGCTGACGTGGGATTCGTCGATCACCAGCAATGCATCAGCAGGCAGGTAATCAAACAGCGTTGGCGGCGGGGCACCCGACTCACGGCCCGAGAGGTAGCGCGAGTAGTTTTCGATGCCGTTGCAATAACCCAGCTCCATGATCATTTCCAGATCGAAGCGGGTGCGCTGTTCCAGGCGCTGCGCCTCAACCAGTTTGTCGTGGGTGCGCAGGTAGTCGAGACGTTCCTTGAGTTCTGCCTTGATCCCTTCGACGGCCTCGAGCAAGGTTTCGCGCGGGGTCACATAGTGGCTTTTCGGATAGAAGGTAAAGCGCGGCATTTTGCGGATCACTTCGCCGGTCAGCGGGTCAAAGGCGCTGATGCTTTCGACTTCGTCATCGAACAGTTCGATGCGGATCGCTTCCAGGTCCGATTCGGCCGGGTAGATGTCAATCACATCGCCGCGCACGCGGAAGGTGGCGCGGGCAAAATCCATGTCATTGCGGGTGTATTGCAGGTCGGCCAGACGGCGCAACAGCTCGCGCTGGTCGAGTTTATCGCCACGGTCGATGTGCAGCACCATCTTCAGATAGGTTTCCGGACTGCCCAAACCATAAATGCACGACACCGTAGTCACGATGATCGCGTCCTTGCGCTCCAGCAACGCCTTGGTCGCCGACAGTCGCATCTGTTCGATGTGGTCGTTGATCGACGCGTCTTTCTCGATAAAGGTATCGGAGGAGGGCACGTAGGCTTCCGGCTGGTAGTAGTCGTAGTACGAGACGAAGTATTCCACCGCATTGTTCGGGAAGAACGACTTGAACTCGCCGTACAACTGCGCGGCCAGGGTTTTGTTCGGCGCCAGCACCAGCGTCGGTCGATTGACATGGGCGATCACGTTGGCAATGCTGAACGTCTTGCCCGAACCTGTTACCCCGAGCAGGGTCTGGTGCGACAGACCGGCCTCAATGCCTTCGATCATCTGGCGAATGGCCACGGGCTGGTCGCCGGCGGGCTGAAAGCGGGTAACGAGCTGAAAATCGGACATAAAGGACCTCTGATTTCGCTTCCTTGAGTCGGGATAATCCCGGCCAAAGCGAGAAAGACTGCACACGACGCATGCCGCAGCGCAAACAGGATACGTGTAAATATGGAGATCGTGACTGACTGTTTCAAGGCGTGAGGCTGGCACGCCGGTTTGGGCAAATATTGCAATTAGACCAGTGGGCCAAAAATAAACTCAAATACTTGGCCAAAACCGGGTTTCGCCTGTTGCCCCAATCCTGATCAGCTTTATACTTGCTCCCCGTTTGTGCACCGCTCTAGTGCAATCGGCTGGAGCGTGTCACCCCCCTCCATCATCCATTCAGAGCCGCCGTAATAATGAGCCTGTTCTCCGCTGTCGAAATGGCACCACGCGATCCTATCCTGGGCCTCAACGAAGCATTCAATGCCGATACTCGTACCGACAAAGTGAATTTGGGGGTCGGTGTTTACTGCAACGAAGAGGGACGAATTCCACTCTTGCGTGCCGTTATCGAAGCCGAAACGATCCGGGCAGCAGAGCACGCTTCGCGTGGCTACTTGCCGATCGATGGCATTCAAGCCTACGACCAGGCGGTACAGAAGCTGCTGTTCGGTGCTGACTCGGCACTGTTGGCGGCTGGCCGTGTGATTACCACGCAATCGGTTGGTGGTACGGGCGCACTGAAAATCGGTGCTGACTTCCTCAAGCAACTGCAGCCAGACGCTGTGGTCGCCATTAGCGATCCAAGCTGGGAAAACCACCGCGCACTGTTCGAAGCCGCGGGTTTCCCGGTACAGAACTACCGTTACTACGACGCCGTCAGCCATGACGTGAACCGCGCTGGCATGCTCGAAGACCTTAACGCCCTGCCTACCGGCTCGATCGTTGTGCTGCACGCCTGCTGCCACAACCCGACCGGCGTTGACCTGACCCCGGCTGACTGGCAGAACGTACTGGAAGTTGTTAAAGCCAAGGGCCTGATCCCGTTCCTGGACATGGCTTACCAGGGCTTTGGCGATGGCATCGCCGAAGACGCCGCTGCCGTGCGTCTGTTTGCTGACTCGGGCCTGAGCTTCTTCGTGTCCAGCTCGTTCTCCAAATCGTTCTCGATCTACGGCGAGCGTGTAGGTGCACTGTCGATCGTCACCCAATCCAAAGACGAGAGCGCTCGCGTACTGTCCCAGGTCAAGCGTGTAATCCGCACCAACTACTCCAACCCGCCGACTCACGGTGCAAGCATTGTCGCGGCCGTTCTCAACAGCCCGGACCTGCGTGCCAAGTGGGAAGCCGAGCTGGCTGAAATGCGCGAGCGCATCAGCGGCATGCGCCGTCAGATGGTTGAACTGCTCGCGAAAAAAGCACCAGGCCACGACTTCAGCTTTGTTGCGCGTCAGCGCGGCATGTTCTCGTACTCCGGCCTGACCGCTGAACAAGTAGGGCGCCTGCGCACCGAGTTTGGCATCTACGCGCTCGACACTGGCCGGATCTGCGTTGCAACCCTGAACCAGCGCAACATCGAAGGCGTGACCGACGCCATTGTGAAGGTCATCTAAAATTTTTTGGAGAGAAGTCAGCCAAAGCGTTGACTTCTTTTTAGATATCAGTAAGATAGCCCTCATTCCGCGATAGCTCAGTTGGTAGAGCAAATGACTGTTAATCATTGGGTCCCTGGTTCGAGTCCAGGTCGTGGAGCCAGATAAAGATTCAAAGCCGCGTGCAGCGCTTTTGAATCGTCCGAAAAACCCGCCGAAAGGCGGGTTTTTCGTTTATGCGCTGAGCTCGCAGATGACCCGCGCATCCTGCCCAAATTGACCATTTCTATCTAGACCGCACCCTAAAAAGTATGGGATTGATTCTAAAGCCCCTGTAGGAGCGAGCTTGTCTCGCGATCTTTTGACCTGGCTTTTGATCTAAAAGCCCTCACCACGCCTCTCCCGAAGGAGAAGCGACCGATTGGGGGATGCTGAATAATTCGGTGGCCTGCTTGCTGCGCGATAGCGCGACGTCGTAGGCGGGGCGGCTTTTCCTAGGACTATTCCCACGCCAAAAAGCTATCAGGCCTACAGTACAGCTTGGGTCTTTACAGGGTTAAATGTTCCTTATTCTGAATAGGAAAAAGGACATCCCTAATGTCGAAACAATACTCCGGCACCACTCCAAAATTACGTCCTGTCCACTTGCCTGTGCTCGGCAGGCAAGAGCAGGGCTAGCGCCCGTCAAAATCCTCCCTCCCTTGGTCTAGATCCACGCCGTGCCAGTTGCCTTCTACCGGTGAAATCCGGGGTAAGGTGCTTGCCGCCTCAGGAGCGCCCATGCCCCGTCAAAGCGATCTGCGTTTTACCTTCGAGCCTCTGCAAGGCGATGCCTTTGAGGTGGTCGAGTTCAAGCTCGAAGAAGGCTTGTCGCAACCCTTTAAATTAAACCTGGACCTGGTCAGCCACGACCCGGCGGTGGACTTTAACCGTGTCCTCGATCTGGGTGCGCTGTTCACGGTGTGGCGCGGCGACACGCCGGTGCGCTATGTCCATGGTCTGGTCAGTCTGTTCCGTCAGGGCGACACCGGTTTTCGCCGTACCCGCTACCACGCGGTGGTCGAGCCGACCTTGGCCCGCGCGGGCCTGCGCTCCAACTGGCGGATGTTTCAGTACAAAACCGTGCCCGATATCATCGCTCTGGTGCTCAAGGGCCAACGCATCACCGACCTCGAAAAACAGATCTGTTTCGATCACCAGACCCGCGAATACTGCGTGCAGGCGGGTGAAACCGATCTCGACTTTATTGCCCGCCTCGCCGCTGAAGAAGGCCTGCTTTACACCTTCGAACACCGCACCGATGGCCACACCTTGATCCTCACCGATCGCGTCGGCGGCCTTGGCACCATCGGCACCCACAAAGACTGCCCGGTGCTCTATCAGCCCATGGGCGGCGGCGATTCGGCAGAGCCTGCCTTGCATCGCTTCAGTTACACCGAGCAGGTGCGCACCTCTCGGCAAGTCCAGCGCGATTACACCTTCACTCACCCGCGCTACAACCAGCAACACACCGCCGATGGCGGCCTGACCCTGAAAAACCAGCACAAGGACTACGAGCGCTACGACTACCCCGGCCGCTACAAACGCGATGCGGCGGGTAAACCTTTTACCAAAACCCGCCTCCACGCCTTGCGCAGCGACGCGCGCATGGCCGAACTCGAAGGCGACGACGCCCGCCTGCAACCCGGTCTGGCCTTCGACCTGAGCGAACACCCACGCCCCGATTTCAACGACCGCTGGCGCAGCATCGCCCTTGAGCACACCGGCAAACAGCACAGCAGCCTGCAAGAAGAAGCCGGCGGCAGCGACTACAGCACCACCTACCATTTAAAAGCCAGCGCCATCCGCTGGGACGCCGAGTGGAAAGCCCCGTTACAGCCCAAACCCTGCATCGACGGCCCGCACACTGCCACCGTGGTCGGCCCGCCAGGCGAAGAGATCTACTGCGACGAATGGGGCCGGGTCAAAGTCAGCTTCCCCTGGGACCGCGACAGCCAGGAAAACGACCACAGCTCCTGCTGGATCCGCGTCACCCAGGGCTGGGCGGGCACCTTATGGGGCGCCATGGCCGTGCCGCGCATCGGCCAGGAACTGATCATCAGCTACCTCGACGGTGACCCCGACCAACCCATCGCCACCGGCAGAGCCTACCGCCAGGCCAACCTGCCGCCCTACGAACTGCCCAAACACAAAACCCGCATGACCATCAAAAGCCGCACCCACAAAGGCACGGGGTTTAACGAACTGCGCTTTGAGGATGAGGTGGGGCAACAGGAGGTTTACATCCATGCCGAGCGGGACAAGAACGTTTACATCAAGCATGACAACACGACGTTTGTGGGCAATGACCGGAAGGAGGAAGTAGGCAATGACGAACACCTCTGCATTGCACATGACCAGTCCAATGAGATCGGACGAGACCGCTCGCTTTCCATCGGGCGTAACCATGAGGTCAGCATCGGCAAAGACCTTTGGCAGCAGGTCGGCAATGATCGCTACGACTCCACCACCGCCAATCACCAAAGCGAAGTCGGTGGCCACAGCCAAAGCACAATCAAAGGCCAGCATCGTTTGACCGCAGGCCAAGGCATGCACCAAGCCACCACGGTCTATCAACTGCAGGCCAGTGAACGCGTGGTGTTCCAGGGGCCCGGCGGCAGTATCACGCTGGATGCACAGGGCATCCATCTCAATGGCGTTGCAATCACCTTGCAGAGCCCGGTGACGGCCAAAGCAGCGGGTGAAGGTAATGCCCTGGCGCTGACGTTGCTGCCCGATACAGGCCAGACCTGC
>NZ_WIVZ01000069.1:0-8123 GCF_009600325.1 Pseudomonas sp. FSL R10-2189 | reverse complement strand
GGCGGGGTTTCACGGGCTGGGTGGGTGCTCGAAACACCTCCAGCCTAGGTCTCGGGGAATTCTGCTTTGAACGGGCGGGATTCGAGACCTGGAAAGCCAATTCTGCGTGGGAAACCCCCCGCTGTAAAGCCTCCAGCCTCTTCCCGATACCTCCCCCCGACGCTTGGATACCATGATGCTTTGGGCTTGGGGGAGTACAGCTGCTGATCAAGGGATCTCTTCACAGCAGCCGGTATAGCCGGTTAGGTGCGACCCGAAAGGGCGAGAAGGCAACGGCAGGGCAGCGTAAAAACCCAACCACGGGCGCTGTCACTGTCTTAAAACCCACCAACCGCCAGACGCCGAAGAGGGCTAGGGGCTCGACTGTAAACAACCCCTGAAAGTCTGGAACGCCTGTTGGGAGTGGGAGTCGGGAGTGTTTATCCCTCTGAAATTTCCCCGCTGCGTGGAGCCATGCGAGAGGCTTTTTTTAAGGCCAATCGTAGGGGCTCCCACGCCAGTGGGAACCTCAACCGGCGCGCTAGCCAGCATCATCATGCCGCCCTGCGGCTCTAGCTGCGCGTCAGCCCGCCTTGTCCCTGCTCTTGCCCTTTAGGGTCATAACCCGCTCTGGATCTACTCCAGCGAGTGGGGGCCCCCCTTTAGGGGGTCGAGCTGGTGAGCGTAGCGAATGTTTTTGATCTCAGTGATCCTATGGATCAATTGCTCCTTGGAATCTACTATGCGGTAGGGTGACTCCGCCTTCATATCTGTCTTATCTAACTAACAAATATAATATTAAGGGATTACATGAAAAAAAATACCGGCACTGAATACGAAGCATTTGTTGGTGCTATTCAGCAAAGCTTAATCAACTCTGAAGTGAGTTCAAATCTTAAAAATATAAAAGTCGAGGTCAATAAAAAAATAGAAGATATCAATGGGATAGTTCGGCAGTTTGATGTCTATTGGGAATTCAATTTAGGCGGTTATGATTACAAAACAGTCATAGAATGTAAAGATTATGCTTCTCGAGTTAGTATCGAGAAAATTGATGCGCTTCTTGGTAAAACAAGTGACATTCCTGGCCTTAGGCTTATCTATGCAACAAGAACAGGCTATCAAATAGGTGCGCAGACAAAGGCAAATAAACACAAAATAGATCTTCTTATTGTAAGGGAAGGGTCAGATGAAGATTGGACTGCGCCAGATGGAACGCCATTAATAAAAACTATAAGCCTTAATATTAGTAGTATATCACCCCCTAGAATAACTTCATTTTCTCCAGGTGTTGATAAATCTTGGCTAGAATCCCAGCCTGGGCTGGATTTGGAGGGGATAGACCAAAAATTGGGTATGGCACTTAACGATGAAGTATTTATAGCTAATGAGGCAACAGGTAGTAGAATTTCACTTCATACACTAGCTGGCTTACTACCTGTTAAATTTCCAGGTATCACATATGGGAAAGGGGTGTACAGCGAGGATCTAAATGACTCATATTTAGAATATGAAGGTGGTGGTATAAGGTTAAAAATCAAAGGATACAAGCTTGCGTATGAGTACCACGAACCCGTAAATGTCATGTCAGTTATTGATTATTCTAAAGAGCTGCTTGGTATCGTTCAGAACTATTCGTCAGGAGATAAGAAAATGGTGTTTAGGGAAGGCATGGTAAAATAAGAATATACTGAAAAAACCCCTCTATTCTAGGGGTTTTATCGCCACTATTCTTGTCTGTGCATCTAATGATTTACTTTAATAACTGAATTTAGTTCTATATATTTTTCTATCTGACAAGGTAATTACTAGATTTTTGTAATTAGTCTTTTAAACTCATTAGAACCTTGGCCATCCTCACCTAGAACAGCCAGTCGCTCAGCTGGTCGTGTCAGAAAGTTATCCAGTAATGATAGTAGGGCTGCACGTTTTTCGGTTGACTGTGTTTGTTGATACAACACAGCCGCGCCGACCAAAACCTTGACCCTATCTTCTGCCTTCTTGGCTGTAGCTCGTTGTCGTGCTTCTGCCTGCTGAATCTTGGCTGTGAGTTGGTCACGTTTTCGTTTCAAATCGTCTAAATCAGCCATGTCTGTTCTGCCTTTGATGGTGTCGGTTGTTGTCATTCTACGCTAGAGTATTGGAGTGCACAGACCTACCCTGAAAGAAGAGAAGGGCGCACTTACGCAAACTACGTTTGCAGGCGGTCGGCGATGCCGACAAATCAAAAACAGATCACAAGCAAATCGAGAGTCAAAAACCGTGGCGCTCTACTCCGCATCCGTCAAACCCATCAGTCGTAGCAGTGGCCGTTCCGCCACTGCCGCCGCTGCGTATCGGAATGCAGAGCGAATCATCGACGAGCGTACCGGCGACATTCACGACTACACCCGCCGTTCCGGCGTGGATCACGTCGAGTCATTTGCTCCGGTCGGTATGGCTCCACAGTCAAGTTCTGAACTGTGGAACAAGGCCGAAGCCGCCGAGGTTCGCAAGAACGCTCGAGTGGCCCGGGAAGTGCTGGTCGCACTGCCTCACGAACTTGACCAGGTACAACGCCGAGAGCTGGCCAAGTCGATTGCCCAGGGCTTGGCTGATCGCTACGGCACAGCGGGAACGCTGGCCGTTCACCAGCCCGACCGAGAGGGCGACAACCGCAATCACCACGTCCATATCTTGATGACCACGCGCCGCCTTGATGCGTCGGGCCAGTTGGGCGAGAAGACCCGCGAACTGGACGACGTAAAGCGCGGCCCGCAAGAGGTGGAGTGGATACGGGCCATGATCGAGGGTCGAACCAACCAATCACTGGAGCGCGCCGGGCTTGAGGCGCGGGTGGATCGGCGTTCTTTGATTGAGCAGCGCGCCGCTGCGCTCGATGCCGGCGACATGGATCGAGCTGCGGAGCTGGATCGGCCGGCAACCCTTCATGAAGGCCCAAGGGTGACGCAGATCAGGCGCGAGTCGGCCCGTAAAGGCCGGGCGCCGTTGGGCGCTCTGGATCGAGCGGCGGCGAATGACCATACCCGCGAACTAATGATCGACCGGGCCGAGCTGGGCATGGTGTCGGCGCAGATTTTCAACTTTGAAAAAGCCCGTGCAGAGCGGGCTGCACGCGAACAAGTGGCCAAAACCGCCGCTGATGGAATGGCCGCTTTCAAGGCTCGCTTCCAGCAAAACCAAGACATCAACGCCCGTATTGATGCGGAGCGCGAGCGCATGGTCAACGAGCTGCACAGAGTTGCCCTGGAGCGCGCAGCACTCGAACGGCAAGAGCAGGCCAAAGCGGCCTTAAAGCGATTCGAAAAAGACCAGTTAAGCCACGATAAAGCCCCAAGCAAAGGCCGTGGCGGCCCTGACTTCGGCATGTAAGGGGAAGAATTTGAGCATCAGTGAGCAGGAGCTATTTGGCCTGATGGCAGTAGCCCAAGAGCAGCAGCAAGCTGTCAGTGAGGCACTGAAAAATCTAGAGGATCGACAGGTTGCACTGAATGCGGTCATAGCCCGAGCTGGTGCAGCTGTTGAAGAGATGAACAAAGCGGGGCACGCCTCGGCGCTTATCATCGAGAAGGCCACGCGGATCGCGGTTGAGAAGGCGGTTCAGGCCGCGCTAGCGGACGTCCAGCAGCAAACCCAGTCCACTCTGGGGGATTCTGTAAATCCCGCTGTGAAGGCGCTACAGGGCGTTACAGCGCGTGCTGAGAAGGCGGAAGAAAGCCTGCACCAAGCAGCAAGCTCGATCAGTTGGAAGTGGGCCGCTATTTGGGCTGCGACCAGTTGCGTGCTGCTGGCTTCCATCGTGGGGTTGTCCATGCTTCTGGTACCCAGCCCCAACGAAATCGGGGATCTGCGGGCCAATGCTGCCGCCCTAGAGGCCAAAGGTGGCAAGGTTAATCTGACCCTGTGCGGTCCTCAGAAACGACTTTGTGCCGAGATCGATACTAAGGCTGATGCTTGGGGCGAAAACAGCCAGTTTCGAATCCTCAAAGGCTACTGACGCGCTGCGCTTGTCGGCCCTTTCGATCCCATGCGGCTACGCCACACGGCCTCAAAATGGCTAACCAAACGGGCAAAGTATCCGAATCGGATACTTTGCCCGTTTGGTTAGCCATTTTGAGGCCGTGTGGCGTAGCCGCATGGGATCGAAAGGGCCGACAAGCGCAGCGCGTCAGTAGCCTTTGAGGATTCGAAACTGGCTGTTTTCGCCCCAAGCATCAGCCTTAGTATCGATCTCGGCACAAAGTCGTTTCTGAGGACCGCACAGGGTCAGATTAACCTTGCCACCTTTGGCCTCTAGGGCGGCAGCATTGGCCCGCAGATCCCCGATTTCGTTGGGGCTGGGTACCAGAAGCATGGACAACCCCACGATGGAAGCCAGCAGCACGCAACTGGTCGCAGCCCAAATAGCGGCCCACTTCCAACTGATCGAGCTTGCTGCTTGGTGCAGGCTTTCTTCCGCCTTCTCAGCACGCGCTGTAACGCCCTGTAGCGCCTTCACAGCGGGATTTACAGAATCCCCCAGAGTGGACTGGGTTTGCTGCTGGACGTCCGCTAGCGCGGCCTGAACCGCCTTCTCAACCGCGATCCGCGTGGCCTTCTCGATGATAAGCGCCGAGGCGTGCCCCGCTTTGTTCATCTCTTCAACAGCTGCACCAGCTCGGGCTATGACCGCATTCAGTGCAACCTGTCGATCCTCTAGATTTTTCAGTGCCTCACTGACAGCTTGCTGCTGCTCTTGGGCTACTGCCATCAGGCCAAATAGCTCCTGCTCACTGATGCTCAAATTCTTCCCCTTACATGCCGAAGTCAGGGCCGCCACGGCCTTTGCTTGGGGCTTTATCGTGGCTTAACTGGTCTTTTTCGAATCGCTTTAAGGCCGCTTTGGCCTGCTCTTGCCGTTCGAGTGCTGCGCGCTCCAGGGCAACTCTGTGCAGCTCGTTGACCATGCGCTCGCGCTCCGCATCAATACGGGCGTTGATGTCTTGGTTTTGCTGGAAGCGAGCCTTGAAAGCGGCCATTCCATCAGCGGCGGTTTTGGCCACTTGTTCGCGTGCAGCCCGCTCTGCACGGGCTTTTTCAAAGTTGAAAATCTGCGCCGACACCATGCCCAGCTCGGCCCGGTCGATCATTAGTTCGCGGGTATGGTCATTCGCCGCCGCTCGATCCAGAGCGCCCAACGGCGCCCGGCCTTTACGGGCCGACTCGCGCCTGATCTGCGTCACCCTTGGGCCTTCATGAAGGGTTGCCGGCCGATCCAGCTCCGCAGCTCGATCCATGTCGCCGGCATCGAGCGCAGCGGCGCGCTGCTCAATCAAAGAACGCCGATCCACCCGCGCCTCAAGCCCGGCGCGCTCCAGTGATTGGTTGGTTCGACCCTCGATCATGGCCCGTATCCACTCCACCTCTTGCGGGCCGCGCTTTACGTCGTCCAGTTCGCGGGTCTTCTCGCCCAACTGGCCCGACGCATCAAGGCGGCGCGTGGTCATCAAGATATGGACGTGGTGATTGCGGTTGTCGCCCTCTCGGTCGGGCTGGTGAACGGCCAGCGTTCCCGCTGTGCCGTAGCGATCAGCCAAGCCCTGGGCAATCGACTTGGCCAGCTCTCGGCGTTGTACCTGGTCAAGTTCGTGAGGCAGTGCGACCAGCACTTCCCGGGCCACTCGAGCGTTCTTGCGAACCTCGGCGGCTTCGGCCTTGTTCCACAGTTCAGAACTTGACTGTGGAGCCATACCGACCGGAGCAAATGACTCGACGTGATCCACGCCGGAACGGCGGGTGTAGTCGTGAATGTCGCCGGTACGCTCGTCGATGATTCGCTCTGCATTCCGATACGCAGCGGCGGCAGTGGCGGAACGGCCACTGCTACGACTGATGGGTTTGACGGATGCGGAGTAGAGCGCCACGGTTTTTGACTCTCGATTTGCTTGTGATCTGTTTTTGATTTGTCGGCATCGCCGACCGCCTGCAAACGTAGTTTGCGTAAGTGCGCCCTTCTCTTCTTTCAGGGTAGGTCTGTGCACTCCAATACTCTAGCGTAGAATGACAACAACCGACACCATCAAAGGCAGAACAGACATGGCTGATTTAGACGATTTGAAACGAAAACGTGACCAACTCACAGCCAAGATTCAGCAGGCAGAAGCACGACAACGAGCTACAGCCAAGAAGGCAGAAGATAGGGTCAAGGTTTTGGTCGGCGCGGCTGTGTTGTATCAACAAACACAGTCAACCGAAAAACGTGCAGCCCTACTATCATTACTGGATAACTTTCTGACACGACCAGCTGAGCGACTGGCTGTTCTAGGTGAGGATGGCCAAGGTTCTAATGAGTTTAAAAGACTAATTACAAAAATCTAGTAATTACCTTGTCAGATAGAAAAATATATAGAACTAAATTCAGTTATTAAAGTAAATCATTAGATGCACAGACAAGAATAGTGGCGATAAAACCCCTAGAATAGAGGGGTTTTTTCAGTATATTCTTATTTTACCATGCCTTCCCTAAACACCATTTTCTTATCTCCTGACGAATAGTTCTGAACGATACCAAGCAGCTCTTTAGAATAATCAATAACTGACATGACATTTACGGGTTCGTGGTACTCATACGCAAGCTTGTATCCTTTGATTTTTAACCTTATACCACCACCTTCATATTCTAAATATGAGTCATTTAGATCCTCGCTGTACACCCCTTTCCCATATGTGATACCTGGAAATTTAACAGGTAGTAAGCCAGCTAGTGTATGAAGTGAAATTCTACTACCTGTTGCCTCATTAGCTATAAATACTTCATCGTTAAGTGCCATACCCAATTTTTGGTCTATCCCCTCCAAATCCAGCCCAGGCTGGGATTCTAGCCAAGATTTATCAACACCTGGAGAAAATGAAGTTATTCTAGGGGGTGATATACTACTAATATTAAGGCTTATAGTTTTTATTAATGGCGTTCCATCTGGCGCAGTCCAATCTTCATCTGACCCTTCCCTTACAATAAGAAGATCTATTTTGTGTTTATTTGCCTTTGTCTGCGCACCTATTTGATAGCCTGTTCTTGTTGCATAGATAAGCCTAAGGCCAGGAATGTCACTTGTTTTACCAAGAAGCGCATCAATTTTCTCGATACTAACTCGAGAAGCATAATCTTTACATTCTATGACTGTTTTGTAATCATAACCGCCTAAATTGAATTCCCAATAGACATCAAACTGCCGAACTATCCCATTGATATCTTCTATTTTTTTATTGACCTCGACTTTTATATTTTTAAGATTTGAACTCACTTCAGAGTTGATTAAGCTTTGCTGAATAGCACCAACAAATGCTTCGTATTCAGTGCCGGTATTTTTTTTCATGTAATCCCTTAATATTATATTTGTTAGTTAGATAAGACAGATATGAAGGCGGAGTCACCCTACCGCATAGTAGATTCCAAGGAGCAATTGATCCATAGGATCACTGAGATCAAAAACATTCGCTACGCTCACCAGCTCGACCCCCTAAAGGGGGGCCCCCACTCGCTGGAGTAGATCCAGAGCGGGTTATGACCCTAAAGGGCAAGAGCAGGGACAAGGCGGGCTGACGCGCAGCTAGAGCCGCAGGGCGGCATGATGATGCTGGCTAGCGCGCCGGTTGAGGTTCCCACTGGCGTGGGAGCCCCTACGATTGGCCTTAAAAAAAGCCTCTCGCATGGCTCCACGCAGCGGGGAAATTTCAGAGGGATAAACACTCCCGACTCCCACTCCCAACAGGCGTTCCAGACTTTCAGGGGTTGTTTACAGTCGAGCCCCTAGCCCTCTTCGGCGTCTGGCGGTTGGTGGGTTTTAAGACAGTGACAGCGCCCGTGGTTGGGTTTTTACGCTGCCCTGCCGTTGCCTTCTCGCCCTTTCGGGTCGCACCTAACCGGCTATACCGGCTGCTGTGAAGAGATCCCTTGATCAGCAGCTGTACTCCCCCAAGCCCAAAGCATCATGGTATCCAAGCGTCGGGGGGAGGTATCGGGAAGAGGCTGGAGGCTTTACAGCGGGGGGTTTCCCACGCAGAATTGGCTTTCCAGGTCTCGAATCCCGCCCGTTCAAAGCAGAATTCCCCGAGACCTAGGCTGGAGGTGTTTCGAGCACCCACCCAGCCCGTGAAACCCCGCC
>NZ_WIVZ01000068.1:0-8676 GCF_009600325.1 Pseudomonas sp. FSL R10-2189 | reverse complement strand
GCGGTACACCACCATGCGCACGCGCCGCGTCTGGCCGCGCCAGCGCAGCCGCGTGACCACCGTGTCCTCGAACAGGCCGCCGGGCTTGGCCACAGCGCGCAGGTGGTGGCCGAAGAAGCGCAAGTAGAACTCGGTGAACGCCGAGCCGCGCGCACGTGGCTGCACGTAATCGCGCAAGGTCTGCATGTACTGGTCGAAGCTCGGTTCGTCCTGGGCATAGAGCTGGAGCACCCACGGGTTCTCGTCCAGTTCATCGAAACTGTCCTGAAGCGCGTTTTCCAGCGCGTCGCGGGCATGCGCGAGCCAGCCGGGTTCCCGGCCTTCGGTACCCAGCGGCACCAGTTCGTAGAACGCCGCCACCGATTGGCCGTCCTCCAGGAGCATCGATTTCGACTCGGGCATGAACTCCACCCAGGGCAGCAGTTCCACGAACGACGGCGCGACCTCGTACAGCGCCTGCTCGTCTGCCAGGGTCGCCGGCCTGCGGCCTTGCACCGCCGTGCCGGGTTCGGGGATGCCGACCTGGCGCAGTGCCTCGACGTGGCGTTGCCAGCCGTCCGGCTGCTCGTCGTCGTCAGCATCGGATGCGGCCAGCTTCGGCGCGGTCGGCTTCGGTCTGGGGAGTTTCCAGCGCATCAGTAATCCTCCACGCGCTCGCCTGGCATGGCGTACTGCACGCGCTGGTACAGCGGGAACACGGTCGTATAGCCCGGAATCGGCACTGGGTCGGTGCCCGCCAAATGCGGATACACGTACATCACGAGATCGGGGTTGGGCAGGCGCTGGAACTGGCGGTAGACCTCGTTGCGCGCCGTGCGCGTGTAGCGCATCTGCTCGGCAGGCGCGGCCTGCACGTCCATCTCGGTCAGCGGCCTGCGCAGGCTCTGGCGCGCATCGAGCAACTGCCTGCGCGCTACCTGGCCGGCACCACCGCCGCCGTCGCCGGCGTTCTGCTGCCAGATGTTCATCATCGTGCTGTCGCCGTGGGTCAGCAGCTTTTCCTTGCTGGTGGCGCAGCCACCGAGCAGCGCGACGGCCAAGGCCAGCGCCAGGCCCTGAGCCCAGCTATTCAAGTTCGAGGGCATGGCTTTCTCCTGCGCGGTGATCGACCTTGCGGCCTTCGGGATCGAAGTCGATGGCGAGCGGCTTTTCGAGGTGGACGGCGACCTTGGCACCGGGCTGCACATAAACGGCAGCGAAGGCCTGGCCGTAGAGCTTGTTGACCCAGCTCGACATGTCCTGGACGCCGCTGGCGAGAATCCGGCCCACGGCTTCCTGGCCGCTGATGCCCACGCTGCCGATGGAGCCGTCGGCGCCGACATAGGACGCCCTGCCACTGTCGGATTCGATCAGCGAGGCCACGCCAGCCCCAGCCGCCGTGATCAGCGCCTGGGTGCCGAGGTACTGCTGCGCATTGCTGCGCCGCTCGCCGCTGACACAGGGAATGCCGTGCGGGTCGCTGATCCAGCCCAGGCCGTCGCGTTGTTGGTTGTTCTGCTGGTTGCCCTCACGATCCTCGGGGATGGTGCGGATGGTCCCGTCATGGAACACGAAGGTGATGCTGCGCACCTGGCCGCGCACGCAGGAGAGCGTCCAGTCGCCCGATGCGGTGCCGGAGAACACGGCCCCGGCCACATCGGGAATGTCGATGCCGTTCGCGGTCAAATTGTCAGGCCCGACCAAGACCTTGAAGGGGTATGGATCGTTCACCGTGCCGTCGATCGGCACGCGGCCAATCAGCGCCGTCATCGCCACCGACCCCATCAGCGTCGAGTTGGTCGGCACGGTATAGACGGGCGTCGGGCTCTTGACGCCTGCCGCGCGTGCGCCCGCGTTCGCCACGGTTTGCGCTGTGGTTTCCAGCGTGCTCTGTGCGGAACCGAAGCTGGTGGGGAAGCTTATGCCGCCATTCGACCTGCCACGCCCGTCGCTTTGTTTCGCGTCATCCGGCTCCACCCAGCGCATACCGCCTTCCATGCCGGCCTCGTCGCCGTCACGCAGGCCCAGCCCCACCGGCAAATCGGCATGGCCGCCGCCACGCCCGCCGATGCTGTCCAGGCGCTGCTGCAGGTCAGCGAGCAGCCCCTCGGTCTGCTGGCGCGCGCTGGCCGCCTGCTGTTGGTCGCGGCGCAGGTTGGAGCGCTCGGATTCGAGGGCGGAACTGATGCGTTGGTCGATGGCGTTCTCGCGCTGGCGCAGTCGCAGGTTCTCCTCACGCTGCGACCTGTTGTCGGACAGCGCGGTCTGAAGCTCGGTGCGCAACTGCTTCACCTGGGCAACCAGCGTCGCCACGGTGTCGCGCGGGGTGTCACCCTCGATGCCCAGCGCCTTCATTTCTTCCGGCGTAAGCCTGCCGCCGCCATCCGCGACAGGCGGTGCCGACGCACCGCCACCGGAAAACAGCCGGATGGCGACAAACAGCACCAGCAGGGCCACGGGGATCAGCAGCCACTTCAGGAGTCCGTTACTGCGCATGGCGGGCCTCCCTGTCGTCGCTGGCTGCTGCTTTGGGCTGCGGGAGATGCACAGCGGGGTCGAAGCGATGGATCGCCGGCAGCAGCGTTTGCGCGAGGCCGTGCCCGCGCGTCACCAGGTACAGGACGGTGGTGTCCTCGGGGGTTCCGCGCGGGCCAAGCGCCTCGTGCTGGAAGGTGGCGGTGAGGAAATCCCCTTGCAGCACGCGCGGGTCGAGGCTGATCCAGTCGCTGCTACTGTTGGTCAGGCGCACGGCAGTGACCCACTGGTCTTCCAGGCGCCACGAGGCGAGCGCGACCGCGCGTGCCGGCAAGGTCGGCATCAGCGTGCCGAGGTCGAGGTCGCGGCGCAGGTTGACCCGCATGACGCCTGGCAAGGCTTCCACGGTGCGCAGCGGTGCGTAGAGGTTCTGCGCAGCAAAACGTGTCAGCACGACGGGGATTGGCGTTTCGCGCCGCGCCGTCCGGGTGCCCGCCTGCTCCTGAGCGCGTGCATGGGGCGCATCGGCACCGTCAGGCTGATCGCCATAGCGCGCTGTTGAGTTGTTGCCCTCGACGATTCGCACCGGTTCCAGCTCGGCTTCGCCGTCCTTGGGCGGCTCCGCCGCAATGTCGAGCAGGATCAGCGCGCCGGTGTCGGCGTCCTGCAATTGCAGCCGAGTGGGCTCGATCGGCTCGCTGGCGCGCAGGTAGACCGCGCCGCCCGCGCTCTGCACGCGCAAGCGCTCACCGACGCCTGCGGGAACGCCCACGCGGACGTTTCGGTCGATGAACACGATGCGCTCCTGGCCGACCTTCAACGGCACCGCCAGCGGCATGCGCTCCCAACGCAGGATCTCCACCGCCTGGACAGCGGGGGACACGACCACTGCGGCGGCCACGGCCAGCAGCCCCAGCAGCGCGAGTACAGGATGCTTCATGGGCTTCATGGGGAATTACCTCCTTGAGGCGCTTGCGGCGTCAGGCCACCAGGCACCGGGCGCGTCGGCTCCGGTGCGCTGATGCGCTGGGGCGTGCCCTCGTAGCAGTCGATCACCAGGCCGAACGGGTTGCGTGCGGGATCGACGTCCACCCGCGCGACCTTTACGGGGTAGCGCACCAGGGCGCGTTTGACCTGCTCGGCGCCGTAGTACTCGTCGGCGCTGATGTCCAACGTCACCACCCAGTCGCGGTCGGAGATCACACGCACGCGCGCCGTGGGGTTGTCGCCATAGCTGCGACCGGGGATTTCGTAGATGCCGCGCACCCGCTGGCGCAGTTCGCCGGTGCTGCGGCGGTAGTCGTAGTCCGCCTTGAGGAATGCCTGGCAGGACGGGGTGAGGTACGGCGAGAGCGTATGGAGGTTGCGCGGGTAATCTTCTTCGCCATTTGTCGGCCAGCGGTTGAGGGTCTGGAACACGTAGAACGTGAACGCATAGACCGACTCGGGCGGCACTTCCCACCACTTGCGGGTACTGCCGGAGCGTAGGTCAGGCGGGACGTGGATGGTCAGATCGCGCGGTGCGCTCCACCAGCCGCCGCCCATGACCAGGGCGACGATGACCAGCGCACCCGCGCCGAGGCGCAGCGTCTTGATGTGCGCCTGCAGGTGGGTGATCTCGTTCTTGAAACGGCTCATCGCGCGCCCCCGTGCATGCCCCTGCGGATGGTCCAGAAACCGGAGCGCGAGATCAGCACATGGCCGCCCACCCAACCGGCCATCAGCGGATGGCGCGTGGCAATGCGCCACTGCAACTGCCGGTACAGCCAGGTGTCGGGACGCCCACGCTTGAGACGGCGCAGGATGCCGCCGCCGATGAAAACGCCCAGCGCCACGCCCAGGACAACGAAGGTCGGCGCGATGGCAATCGTGCGGAACACCCACGACAGCGGCGCGCCAACCACCAGGCCGGCAGCGCCGGACAGGCCGCAGCAAATCCACAACTCATCGGCAGTGAGGCCGCGCACGACCACCGGGTGCCTGTTGAGCCGGTGTGGAAGGAACGTGACTGTCCCATCGGCACGGACATGCTGTTGCTCGGACATAGCCCGTCCTCGCTTACAGGATGCCGGTGGCTTCGGTGAGCAGCCAGATGCCGATCACGAGCAGGACGGCGCCGATGGCGACCGTGAGACCGAACTGCCCCCAAGTCTTGCGACCGGTGTGGATTTCCGCGTAGGTGCCGTAGGCGTGGTAGCACACGCCAATGAACATCGACGCCACCACCAGGAGGGCCACGAGCATGATGATGTCGTAGCCGTAGTTCCTGATTGTTTCCATGATGCCGCTGCCGGCGCCGCGGGTCGGGTTTTCCAGCTGCGGCAGACCTTGCGCAAACGACAGCGCGGGCAGCGCGGCGGCACCCAGGGCGACGGCGGCGCGTTGGACAAAACGAGTAGTGAGGATGCGGTTTGGCATGGTCAATCCCTTCAGGTCAGGAGAGGAGGAAGAACGTCATGACGAGGTACATCGCGACGAAGCGGATGCAGACGCCGAGGAACTGGCGTTGGTTGAGGCGGTTCTCGGCCCACCCCACGTAGGCCGTTCGGATGGCCCAGACGCCCCAGACGAGCAGAACCGCAAACACGATGCCGACCAGAACGGTCGCCATCGCGGACGGCGCGATACCGCTGTTGGCTTGAAATGCCGAGACCTGGGCGCCGTTCATGGTCTGCCCTGCGCAGTCGTCGGCAGCGATGGCGGGGCGGTCCGCTCGGTGCGGTACTCACCAGCCAGTTCGGAGAGGTCGCGTGGCTGGGCGCGCGACGGTGTGAGATGGGCCTGGATGCCGGCGCGCACACGCGCCAGATCAGCCAGCAGTCGTGGGTAATCGAAGTGGTAGCGCTCGCCCGGCTGGATGGGTGCGTGTGCAGCGCCATCCGCGATGGTGCGCTCCAGCGCGTCGAGCTGGCGTAGCGCGGCAACCAGCTCCTGGCGCTGTGCCGGGGATTCGGCCAAGGCAACCGGGAACTGACCCATCAGCAGGGCCGTCACGAGAAAAGTGGGCACGCCGCGATGCGCGGCGCGCAGCCAGATCGGAGCCAACATCGCGCCATTCCTGTGTGATAAGCAATGGTTTGATCGTGGCGATCAAAGGCGTATCAGGCCGCAAACAATAAGAACCTGCGGATGACCGGATTGATGGCCTAGAGGTACTTCTTGAAGCTCCCTGCAGTCAGGCTCACGGCCAGCCCCAGCAAGGCCGCGCTCGGCAGCAGGATCAGCAGCGGATGCACCGAGATCGGCAGCGCCAGGTACGTGACCCAGGGCAGCACGGCCAGCGGCATCAGGCTCGCTTTCGCTCGGTGATAGATAAAGCCGGATTCCCGGCCTGCTCCGAACCGGCGCACATCCCGCCGTACCAAACCGTCGATCAGGCCGACGAAAGCGGCCGTGAAGATCAGCGGCAGCGTGAGCGCCAGGACCAGCAGGCGCACGAGGAAAGTAAGCGTCGTGAAGGCTGCGGCGATCAGGTAGCTCTCCGTCCAGACATAGACCTGGCTGATGAAGTAGCGGAAGTTGCGCCCTCCGTCCTGGTTTTTCCCCTGGCTGGGCGCGCGGGCGCGCTCGGCGGTCTGGCTCATGCGCTCCAGGAGCCCTGATCGCACGAACACCCATTCATAACCCGTGTCCACCAGCTCGTGCGCCGTTCGCCCCGGCTCCTGCACGACCACGCTGCGCGTGAAATGCTTGGACAGGTGCCCCAGCTCGTACTGCAACATTTGCTGGGAGTGCTGCCAGCCCTGGTCTTTCCAGAACAGGTGCATGCCGATGCACTCCATCAGGATCGAGAACAGCAGCGAGCCGACCAGCACTCCGAGCAGTCGGAACGGCAAGGTGATGGTGCCAACGATCAGGCCCTGGCGGCGGTTCTGCTCGCGCTGCGCAGTGGAGGCGGCATCGCTCATGGCGCGGCCTCTTCGCTGGCCGTGTCGCCCGTGTCGGTGATGGGTATGGCGATGGCCGCCTCATCGAGCAGGTCGTCCGGCAAGGCCGCGTCCTGCAAGACCGGGGAGCTGGTGAACTCCCACCACTGCGTGGCCTCGCTGTAGCTCTGGCGCATGTGCCCGGCCAGTTGCTGCAAGTCCGCCGGCATTACCTCGTCCGGGTCTGGCGCCGGCAACGGCATGCGCACCTTCCAAAGCTGGCCACCTTGCAACAGCGCGAAGCACTGACCTTTGGGCAGGCCGACGACGTGGGACGGCTCGATCATCGGCACGCTCGACATGCTGATGCGGTCTTGCGTGTTGCTGGTGAAGTCCGTCGTCCCGCGGATGTCCGAGGCATCGGTCGCGCCGGAGACGATGGTGGTGGTATAGACCTCCACCTTTGGCAATTGACGGGTCAGCAGTTCCGCGGTGGCGGTTTCCCGAACCCGCAACATGAACAGGTTGTTGAAGTTGCCGATCACCTGGCCGGCCTTCGCGCGGTTGCCGATGCGGGCCTCGATGTCCGAGAGCGTCTGCGTGTACGCGGTGACTTGCAGCCCGGCACCGCCGCCCTTGTTGATGAGGGGGATGAACTCGTCGCCCATCAGTTCGTTGAACTCGTCGGCATGGACGTTGATGGGAATGCGCGTGCCAGCCGAAGCCCCCGGCAGGCCGTCGTCGATCCCGTGCTTGTAGATGTGCCCGGCGACCGAAACCAGGTCGGAGAACATGGAATTGCCGACCGCCGCGGCGACCTCGGCGTCGGACAGCGCATCGAGGCCGACATAGACCACGGCGCGCTTTCGGATCACCTGCATCCAATCGAAGATCGGGCGCGGGTCGGCCAGGTCGGAGTAGTTCGGGGCCAAAAGCTGGGCGATCTTGCCGCTGGTGAGCTTCTCCAGCAGCGGCAGCAGCGATGCGACGATCTTGTCGAAGTAAGTCTTGTCGTAGCGGACTGCCGAGCGCAGGCCGTCGAGCACCGGGTCGTAGTTGCGCGCCTGCGAGAGGTACTGCTCCAGCGCCACCACGCGCTTTTCGCGCCCGATCATGTTGCGCGGGATGTTCTTCTCGTTTAGCTTGGCCTCGATCTGGACGATCACCTCCCAGGCCTTGGGCTCGGTCTTGGCGAAGTAGTGTTGGGCGTACTCGATGAACAGCGCGTCGATGTTGATCACATGGCGCTGGATCAGCATGTAGTCCGGGCGCTGCCCCAGTTCCACCAGGGCACGGGCGATGATGTTGACGAAGCGCCACGCAAACTCGCGAAATGCCGCGCTGTTGCCTTCCCCGGAGAGCTGCCCTGCAACGCGGGTCGCCACTTCGCTGATGCGCCCAAAGCGACCCACGGCGTTATAGCGCGCGGAAATGTCCGGCCAGCCCAAATGGAAGACATAGAACTCGCCCTCGCGGCCCGCACGCTTGGCCTCGACGTACACCCGCTTCAAAAGATCGGCGTCGCCCTTGGGGTCGATGACGATGACGACCTCGTGCTCGCCGTCGGCGTTCTTGCGCCGGATGTCCTGGGTCACGAACAATTCGGCCAACCGCGTCTTGCCCACGCGCGTGGTGCCCAACACCAGCGAATGCCCGACGCGCTCACCCAGCGGCAGGCTGACGTCCACCTCATCGGGTTCGATGCCGTGCAGGCGCGGCAAGCCGCCCACAGGCGGCAGTGGGCGCACCGGATTGAAAGGTACATCCCAGCCCGTGAGCGCAGGTAGCCGGGACAGCGGGAACGGCGCGAACTCCAGCCGTTCCTCCAGCCTGCGCGCCAGCCGGTAGGCCGGCGTCAGCTCGACGTAGCGGCGAAATTCCGGTCGGTACGTCTGCATCAGCCTATGGGTGTGTTTCTGCTCCCACAGAAACCCCCGCCCCACGAACAGACGCTGCTGGCTGACCGGCACGTCCTTGCTGGTCATCACGTAGCGCGGCAAGCGGCGAATGTTGCGCCGGTAGCGCAGGATGACGCGGGCATCGCGGTAGCGGATGGCACCGTAGACGCAGAACGCCAGCGCACTGCCGACGCCCATGGCGGGGCTCAGCGCGAGCGACCACGGGGCCACCAGGGACAGAAACGCGGCGCCTGCACACGCCGCGACGGTATAGAACTCCACCGCTGGGCGCAGCAAAACCTCGACCGGCTGTTTCCCCGACATGGCTTCATTGCTCGATGCCGGTGGCTGTGATCAGCACCGGGTAATGCCGCAGACCCAGGCGCTCGGCCAGGTCGTCGCCGGCCACAGGCGCAAGGGGCACGCCCGGCACCAGGGCGCGCAGCCGTGCCAGGCCC
>NZ_WIVZ01000067.1:0-10637 GCF_009600325.1 Pseudomonas sp. FSL R10-2189 | reverse complement strand
CGCTTTCAAGGGCAGTACTTCGACACCGAAACCGGGCTGCACTACAACCGCTATCGGTACTATGATCCGCAAGTCGGACGGTTTATCAGCAAGGATCCGATCGGTTTTGCGGGCGGGCTGAATTTCTATGCGTATGCGCCGAATCCGGTGGGGTGGGTTGATCCGTTTGGGTTGGCTCGCATCCCGAAATCAGTTAAACAAAAAATTTCAGACGAAAATAGGGATTTTTTTGGAGTGGAGACATGTGAAAGTTGCATTTCCGCAGTTGTACCAGGACAAAAAAGTACAAAAGGCATTAGCCCGCCATCCAATGAACGTCAGTTTGACCATATCGAGGCCGACTCACGCGGTGGCTCAAATGATGAAAACAATACACAACTTTTATGTAGAAAATGCAACCGGGGCTTCTCAAACAATTCAAAACCAAACTTCAGAATACTAAATCGTATAGACGGCGCTCAATAATGACTTCTCAATCACTCAAAAAAATAACATTCAAACTAAACCAAGATATGGAAGACTATCCACCACTCGAATTCGAATCATTATGGGGAATTCAAATAAAGCCACACACATACAAAGTAGACAATATCCCCTACTACATTTATGGCGTAAGCAAAGGAGATATCATTTTAGCTATAGAAAGCAACAAACAAATCCAGGCGTCGTACCTTTTATACAGAGGTGGGCACTCAACGCTACGCGTATTTGCTGAAAACAAAAGCGATCGCATTAAAATCATTAACTATACAAAAAAAAATGGCGCTCAGTGCACTAGTCAAAAAGGGAGCTCACTACTTGCTATTGATATCCCCCCCAGCATAGATTTTCATAAAATCGATGCTTTCCTTTCAAATCAATCAGACAACAAAACTATTGCCTATGAAGATGCCTGCCTGCAACACACTATAAGTGACATAAATCGGATTAATGAGTGTTACTCACTCTCAACGATCCCGATCTGGACAAATTGATATTTACACTGCATTTTGAGCTTATTACTGATGGCATTCGGATAGTTCAATGAACGAATCTATCCTCACACGCAGGCTTCAATATGAAGACAATAACAGACTAAGGTTACCTGGTGACGCATGTCACTTGTATAAAAGGGCATATCCAATATTTATAAAAAAATACCTATCCCGTCATCGATGTATGGGGAGCACTGCAAGTTATGAAGACCTTCGCGGTACCGGACTGATCACCAGTGACTCACAAGTATGGTTGCAGCGCTGACCATAAAGTTCATAGCTCTTTAACAGTCGGGAAACACCGGCATTGGCCTCCCGCTGTCAATGCCTGCAAGTATTAAGACAAACCTTCGCCCTCTACCCTGCCAGCAGTCTGCGCGACTACGTCAGCCAGCACTACACCCACGACGCCCGCGGCAACCTGCTAGAACGCCTCGACAACGGCAAAAAAGCTCGCTTCACCTGGGACCTCTACGACCGCCTGACCCGCTACGAAGACGATCGTCTGACCGCCGACTTCGCCTACGACGCACTGGGGAGACGGGTAGCCAAATACTCCAAAGCCCACTGCCCGCCCAGCACGGGCGCCGGCCCGGCGTGGATCGAGCAGCAACAACGCACGCTCAACACCCAATACGACTGTGGCCGAAACATCTACGGCTGGGACGGCGAACTTGGCCTATGAAAGCCGCAACGGCGAAACCACTTTGCGACAACGCAAAAAAAAGTGTTTTCCACTGTAGACGGCTATAGCCCCACACTTGACGAGGCTGCACATCGAAAAGAGGGCTTTGGCTAATTAGTCAGCGTTCTTGCTCAATAGGCTCTATCAAAGAAGCTAAATGATTAGGTAAACACAATCACCGGATCTGACCATGCAGGAAGAGAACTGGCTCTACACTTTAGGCAATGCCACTTGCTTGCTTGGAACTGATTTCTGAGCAGGATCAAAGAGCAGCAACTCTGGGGATGTTCTTTCTGGCTTAAGGTGTGAATTATGTCGATTTCAACTGGCATTGCGCGGAAGCTGTGTGGCGTCTTCTCTTTCAAGCGAACCACTGAGACTCGGCGGCTCAGCCGCGATGAAGCCAGCCTGATTGAGCATTACCGCATGCTGTCTGAGTCAGACCGCATTGCGATGCGTTACCTGTGTACTTCGCTAAAAGAAATTTCCCGATTCTAAAACGCGGGGATGCCTATGGACTGCTGAGCTACACACATAGAGACATCGAACGAGATTGTGGGGGCGGCGAGAAATCGCAACGAGGAGGAGGCTGACTTTGAGGCACCTCTGATTGCGGAAACGATGGCCGCCCTGCAGCCCCATTTCCCAAACCCCAGAAACGACAAAGCCCGCTAAAAGCGGGCTCTGTCGGTGTAGCAATATGGCGGAGGCGTAGAGATTCAAACTCTAGGACCTGTTACAGTCGACGGTTTTCAAGACCCCTATGCATATATATACAGCACGGGGCTTGTGGGATATTTCAAGTACCAATACTTCAAGGGTGGCGATTGGCTGGAAGCCGCGTTCGGTGCGGGGAAATTTTTTGGTTTTGGGACTACTTTTACCCTATCAATTGCTCACAAGGATTAGGAGTAGTTGTGCCCAGGAAGCTACAACGGATTTGCAATCCGTACCCCTAAAACATCAGCATCCATTCATGATTTATCTCATCAAAGAACTGCGTGATATCCGCATCCAATATCCAGTTCACCTTTTAGCCCTTCAGCGCGATCGTCAACGCATACAGCGGGTCGTGATGGCTACATCCCTATCAAAACTATAATACCCCCCAGAATGCGCTCATCCCAAGATGCTAGGATAATATAACTTTCATACACCCAGGGGATGTGAAACTATTAGCTTATAGCGTAGCGGAACCCCCTTAAAGAAAAGGACTTTTATTTATTATTTAAATTCGTCAACTCATGATCGATTTTATCTATCGGACTAAAAAAACCGGAGACCCCAAAAGCAATTAAAGGGAAAAGCAACGGCAATGTAACTGTGTAGTTAAACGCGCCAAATATCGTGCTAAAAAGGTACAACTTATTAGAAAACAAACCTCGAGTTGAATCCTCATAGCCAGGGCCAAAAATATTAGACAGTATTGCAAAAACGCAAGCCAAGACCATGATTATACCGAGAGCATTTTCTTTGTATCTCGCAAACTCTAACACCCCAACGAAATTCACTTTAAGAAAATATCTAGAACATATACCTCCCCATAACAACATCATCACAAAAAGAGCTAGATCCTTCTCATAAATCCATGCAGTTTTTTTTAAAAACGGAAGTTCATTATTCTCAACAAAATAAGCTTCTGCTCTTTCGATTACAGGTAAAAATCGGTGCAGGTCATTATGAATAGCGATGTCACTATAAAATATCCCAATACTAGTCAACCACGCTAAAGCGAGGTAGAAAATCCAGCCGTACAAAAGCGGTCTTATTGTCATCTGTTGTATTTACCCTAATGTGAGTGAGCTTTTTTGTTGCATCGACATCAACTAAACAGAAACGCCCCTATTGCTAATGATAACCATTATTGATATGGTGGCACAAAAAAATGAGAACCTCTAGCATAATCCTGCAAAAAAATTATCAGAACCCTAGAAACTCGCCTTCTCTGAGGCATAGCCAACAGACCAGGCAAGAATCAGTACAAGGAGTACAAGATTTGAGTTTATCAGCGGAACAAATCGAACAAGCCAAGTCTATTTCTGATTTACTGACTGCCATGGGCAGCTCTATGGCAAATAGCTCTAACTCTAAGATTCAGGCTTTGGGGGAGTCGCTTGCTCACTCAGGTGATATCGGGGGAATTTTATCAGATCTAGCGAAACTTGAAGCTTCTTCTGCAGATTTTCAACAAATGTTGAACAGCGCCGCAGAAGTTGCTATTGGGATGACCGGTAGCGCTGGAGGGGTTGCTGCTCTGGAAAGCTTCCTAATATCAAGCATACCTAGAGCACTAGCTGTTGGGGCATTAACCGCCGCATTTCCGGTTGTAGGAACATTGGCCTTAGGCGCAGCATATTTAGGTGCAGCTTATGCAGGAGGCAAATTAATTGAGGGGGCTTATAACTGGGCAAAAGATGCTGCTGAAACATTATCATCTCAGTTATCTTCGGGAACTGTTGAGCTACCTGATAGTTTCGACCCTAAAAATCATCCGAATGCTCTAGTGCTTGATGCGACTGAGGTAAACGCTGAGTATAATGGCTATGATACCGATCAAAACAGCACCCAATATCTACTTGATGCAGCACGGCGTGAGGATAGAGAGTTCCTTGTGCAAATGCAAAAAGAAATTGATGGGTTTAATTTCTCCCTATCTAGTTTAGTCAAGAATGATACGGGTTTTTTATATCCCAATAGTTATGGCATGATGAGCTGGAATGGAGGATATGCAGGAATACAGAACTATGTGATTGATGGAATGGGGCTTAATATTGATCTTAATTCCAACTGGAGAACTGAGCTTGATTTTAAGATAAACGGACTTCTCGAATCTGCATACTCAATGCAAGAATTCGTTAACAATAATATCGATCGCGCCGACTCAGCCCTTGGAGGTGAAGGAAAGAGCTTTTCTAATAGCGCAATGCAATCTGTAATGGAAGCAGCAGAAGTTATGCACGAAATAACGCCACTAGCGCTAGATTTAAGTGGAGATGGAATCCTGACGCGTTCAATATTTGACGGCATCAAAGGCTTTGAATTTATTCAGGGCGAAGAAGGAGCTTACCACGGGTGGTTGGATGCTAACAGTGGCTTTCTTGCAATAGACAGAAATGGCAATGGTATTATAGACAATGGGACCGAGCTGTTTGGCAGTGTAAATGAAGACGGATTTTCTGCTTTGCGTCGACTTGACTCTAACAATGACGGCCGTATAGATTCATTTGATGATCTATTTTATAAGCTATTGGTGTGGCAAGATAAAAATCAGAATGGCATATCTGAGCCTGATGAAGTGATGAGCCTAAAAGAAATTGGTATCGCATCGATTTCACTTGAACAGGTCCAGATGGTTTATCGCCCAGATATAAATGGCAATACTATCAAATGGATTTCCGAGTACACTTTAGAGAGTGGTGATAAACGCGAGATTGCGGATGTTTATTTCAGCTACAGCAAGCCAGTTTCGGGCATGACTGATAAACCAGACCATGATTTATCTAACTCTTCAACAGACCATAAAACTCAGGCGCTAGCAGGCAATTCAGATTCATTCACCCCCCCTCCAAGTATCGAGATAATAGGTCAGTCAAACGCCAACGACTTATTAGACAGCCCGCTGATCACTATTTAATTCACAACTATTAGCCCCTAACTCTAGAACCTAGAAAGCAAGTTGAAATATTCTATGAAAAAATACACTCCTTTGCAAAGTATGCCATAATTTTTTTATGATATCTCACTCATTAGTGATGCGTTTTAGTTCGTACTAACAGGCGACGCAGTTCAGTGTTCCGACATAGTTCTGCTGCCGTTAATTTTGAAGTTTTCGGAAGCGCTTTATCCAGACATAGAGGCTATACATCGACACACCGAGCCGCTATATCAGCGACAGACAGCTTCTTTTCGATAACTACTCGACCACTTAGATTTTAAATCTCTTCGGGTTCAGGCTGGTTGGTTATGGTACCTCCTAATGGGCCTCATTTTAAGGCTAAGAGGTGTCTACGAAACTAGGGGCGATTCACCCCTCCCAAAACAAGCAGAGTTATGGAACACATGCTAAAAAGTTTTGGAACGTTTCACCCAAAACCTCGCTTGAGCCACCCCTTGCCCCAAACCCCAGAAACGACAAAGCCCGCTAAAAGCGGGCTCTGTCGGTGTAGCAATATGGCGGAGGCGTAGAGATTCGAACTCTAGGACCTGTTACAGTCGACGGTTTTCAAGACCGTTGCCTTAAACCACTCGGCCACACCTCCTATGTTGTTGCGGGCGCCATAATACCTGAATGAAACACGTTGTCAAACTCTCTTGATCGCTTGTTTCAGAGCCTCTGCTATGATCTTTGCTACTTAACATTTCAAACCACAGGAGTATCGCCATGCGCGAACAGGATTACGCCGTTAATAACAGCGTGCAGGCTGAGCAGCTAGAGGTTAGCCGCGTCCTGCGCAACACTTACGGTTTACTGGCTTTGACGCTCGCTTTCAGCGGCATGATGGCTTATGTCGCTCAACAGATGCGGGTCGGTTACCCGAATATTTTCGTGGTGCTGATCGGTTTCTACGGGCTGTTTTTCTTGACCAACAAGCTGCGTGATTCGGCTTGGGGCCTGGTGTCTACGTTTGCCTTGACCGGTTTCATGGGCTTTTTGTTGGGCCCAATCCTCAACCGTTACCTGGGCATGCAGGGCGGCGCTGAGGTTGTCAGCTCGGCATTTGCCATGACCGCGCTGGTGTTTGGCGGCCTTTCTGCTTATGTGCTGATCACTCGCAAGGACATGAGCTTCCTGGGCGGCTTTATCACCGCAGGCTTCTTTGTCCTGCTGGGCGCCGTAGTTGCCAGCTTCTTCTTCCAGGTCAGCGGCCTGCAACTGGCGATCAGCGCCGGTTTTGTGCTGTTTTCTTCGGTCTGCATCTTGTTCCAGACCAGCGCCATCATTCATGGCGGCGAGCGTAACTACATCATGGCGACCATCAGCCTGTATGTTTCGATCTACAACCTGTTTATCAGCCTGCTGCAAATTTTCGGCATCATGAGCAGCGACGACTGATTGATAGCGCAACACGAAAGCCCGCTTCGGCGGGCTTTTTGTTGCCCGTTGCAAGCATCTTTGAGCATCTGCCTTTATCATTGCCGCAGATTTGCTGACAGAGCTCACCATGAAATTTGCCATTGCCCTTTATTCTGCAGCCCATGCGCCCTCTTCTCGCCGCGCCTTGCGTTTTGCCGAGGCAGTGCTGGCAAGCGGTCACGAGATCGTGCGGCTGTTCTTCTATCAAGACGGTGTGCACAGCGCCTCGAGCAATGTGGTCACACCGCAAGACGAGCAAGACATCGCGCAGCAGTGGGCCGCGTTCGTCAGCCAACATCAGTTGGACGGCGTGGTGTGTATTGCCGCAGCCCTGCGCCGCGGTGTATTGAATGAAGATGAAGCAGCGCGCTATGAGCGCCCGGCGGTCAATTTGCAAGCGCCATGGGAGTTGTCTGGCCTGGGCCAGTTACACGACGCGATTCAATCGGCTGATCGACTGATCTGCTTCGGAGGGCCTTGATATGGCTAAGTCGCTGTTGATTATCAGCCGCCAGGCGCCCTGGTCGGGCCCAGGCGCCAAAGAGGCACTGGATCTTGTGCTGGCTGGGGGCGCGTTCGATTTACCGATTGCACTGATGTTTATGGACGATGGGGTATTCCAGCTCGTTCCCGGACAAAACGCGGCCGCGCTGCAACAAAAAAACCTTCAGGCCAATCTGCAGGCTCTGTCGATGTTCGGGATTGATGACGTGTTTGCCTGCGGCCACAGCCTGGCCGAGCGCGGCATTTCGCCCGCACACCTGGCAGTCGACGACGTACACGCCCTGTCAACCGATGAAGTACGCGCCCTTATTGACCGTTTTGACCAAGTGATAACCCTCTGATGACGACCCTACACGTCCTGAGCCACTCGCCTTTTTCAGACACACGCCTTAGCAGTTGCTTACGCGTTCTGGGCACCGATGACGCGCTGTTGCTGACAGGTGATGCGGTCTACGCCTTACAACCTCAAAGCAGCCCTCTCAAGGCCCTGGAAGAAAAAAACGCCACTCTAAAGCTTTTTGTCCTCGAAGAAGATCTGCTCGCACGCCATCTCGACTGTCCGCAGTGGGCGACAGCGGTGGATTACCCGGCCTTTGTCGAGCTGTCGATTCACTATGACAAGGTCAACAGCTGGCTATGAGCACCCTCCTTCTCAACGGCAAACACATCGCGCTGGATAAAGACGGCTATTTGCTCGACCTTAACGACTGGTCTGTCGAGGTCGCCCATGCACTGGCGGCCGAGGCGCAGATCGAGCTGAGCCCCGAGCATTGGGAGATCCTTGAACTGTTGCGCAGTTTTTATCAAGAGTTCGAGCTGTCACCGGCGACACGCCCGCTGATCAAGTACACAGCGCTCAAGCTGGGCCCTGAAAAAGGCAACAGCCTGCACCTCAACCGCTTGTTTAATGGCACACCGGCCAAGCTCGCTGCCAAGCTGGCGGGCCTGCCAAAACCGACTAATTGCCTATGAATACGCCCGCTGCGCTGACATTAGAAACCCCGGCCGAACACCCTTTCGCGCAATTTGTGCGCATTCTGGGCAAAGGTAAACGCGGCGCCCGCAACTTGACCCGCGAAGAAGCGCGCGAGGCAATGGGCATGCTGCTCGACGAAAAAGTCGAAGACACGCAATTGGGTGCTTTCCTGATGTTGCTGCGTCACAAGGAAGAAAGCCCCGAGGAATTGGCCGGCTTTACCGAAGCCTTGCGTGAACGTCTGACAGCGCCAGCGATCAACGTTGATATCGACTGGCCGACTTATGCAGGCAAGAAGCGTCACCTGCCTTGGTACCTGCTGGCTGCCAAATGCCTGGCGCAAAACGGTGTGCGGATTGTAATGCACGGCGGCGGCGCTCATACCGCAGGGCGACTGTACAGTGAACAACTGCTGGACGAGTTGTCTATCCCGCTGTGCCGCGACTGGCAAAGCGTTGAAGCCGCGCTCGACACACAGCATCTGGCCTTTATGCCGTTGCAGGACTGGGCGCCGCAGTTGCAGCGCATGATCGATCTGCGCAATACCTTGGGGTTGCGTTCGCCCATTCACTCACTGGCGCGCATTTTGAATCCGCTGGGCGCCCGCTGCGGCTTGCAAAGTATTTTCCATCCGGGCTACCAAAGTGTGCACCGCGAAGCCAGCGGCTTGCTGGGAGACACCAGCATCGTGATCAAAGGCGACGGCGGTGAAATCGAGATCAACCCGGACACGATCAGCCATTTGTACGGCACCACGGCGGGCGTCAGTTGGGATGAAGAGTGGCCAGCACTGTCAGCTCGACGCCACGTGAAACCGGCCTCACTTGAGCCGGGGCAGCTCAAGGCGCTGTGGCGGGGCGAGATTGAAGACAGTTATCCGCAACTGGCCCTGCTCTCGACCATGGCCCTGGCCCTTCGCGGGCTGGGCACTCCGCGAGAACAAGCATTCGAGTTGGCGCAGGGTTATTGGGATAACCGCGACAAATCGATTTAACTTATTTGCGAGACCGCATCATGCTAATTCCTTACGACCAGCTTGAACCTGACACCCTCACTCGCCTGATTGAAGACTTCGTCAGCCGCGATGGCACCGACAACGGTGATGACACCCCTCAAGAGACACGTGTCCTGCGGGTGCGCCACGCCCTGAGCAAAGGGCAAGCCGTGATCTTCTTTGATCTGGAAAGCCAGCAATGCCAGTTGATGCCCAAACATGCCGTGCCCAAAGAGTTCTTTGATTAACGCTTGCTCAACGGCTCAATGGTCAAATGCCCGGGGCCCTGATTTTTGATCCGGTCGTAGATTTCGCCCCGGTGAACGCTGACGCTCCTCGGGGCATCCACCCCCAAGCGCACATGGCTGCCATTGATGGCAATGACATGGACAATAATGTCTTCGCCAATCGAGAAGCGTTCACCGCTGACGCGTTTTAGAATCTGCATGGCTTTTATCCTTAAAGGTGTCTGGCCACGAAGACTGAACCGCGTCATTCGGTACTTCAATCCTTACACAACAATTCAGCTCGGGCTGACTCTTATCTGAATTAAGGCCTACATGGCATAGATAAAAGTCCTACGCGACAGCTGTCGAATATTCCTCAACAGTAGGGGTATTGGCTTAAGGTGCCGAAAAGCGTGGTCCCAACAGAATGATCGTTGCACCTATCACGCACAACACCAGCCCGATCCAGTCAGATCCCAATGGTCGGACTCGCTCCACCACCGCCAACCAGGCAATAGACGTGACGATATAGATCCCGCCATACGCGGCATAAGCCCGGCCCGCATAGGCCGCTTCGACCTTGGTCAAGAGCAGGGCAAAAACGGCCAGGCTCAACACTGCCGGTACGACCCACACCACACTCTTGCCTTGACGCAGCCACATCCAGAACCCGTAACAGCCTGCAATTTCAAACAACGCGGCCAAAAAAAACCAAACGTAATTAAGCATGAATACTTCCTTCCTTAGGCAAGCGCGCCACCCTACCCGCGCCCCATCAGCCAGGCAATAGCCAACCATTAACAGGCCCGGTTGAATAAAAAGTTGAATTTTCTTTGCGCCCGGCAAGTCGGACTTATTAAGAGCGTACGTAGCAGTGGTTTCAACGCCACTGAACGCCGTCCTTACTGACAATAATCAATGAGGAAATAGTCATGACCCTGATACTTCTGATCATCCTGATCTTGCTGCTGGTGGGCGGACTGCCAGTTTTCCCTCACTCACGAAACTGGGGCTACGGCCCGTCCGGTATTATCGGCACCGTACTGGTCGTACTGTTGATACTGCTCTTGCTCGGCAAAATATAGCGCCGTAGTCACGGCATTACGCGCAAAAAAAAGAGGCCCTGAGGCTAATGCCAGTCAGTTAAGACTGACTCATTGACCTTTAGCCCGCAGGCCGCAAAATCCGATGCTTGGAAACGAG
>NZ_WIVZ01000066.1:0-12415 GCF_009600325.1 Pseudomonas sp. FSL R10-2189 | reverse complement strand
GGGTGATGCGCTGGGTCACGCCCGCGGTCACCAGGCCCAGCAGCAACGCCAGCCCGCCACCCACGGCGCGGCGCCGTGAAGGTGACGGCAGCGAACGCAGGCTGTCACTGGCGACTTTCAATTGGCCGGGGCTGCGCCGTTCGGCTTCCTGCAACGCCGACAGCGGCGTGCTCAACAGCGTGTTGACCCGCTGCCAGGCGTGGGCATGTTCAGGGTCGGCGTTCAGCCAACGCTCGAAGGCTTGCTGACCGGCGCTGCCCGCCTGCGCCGATTCAAGGCGCAGCAGCCAGTCCACCGCCGCGCGGTTGGCCTCATCGGCCTGACGGGCGCTCATGCCTGCGGGGTGTTCAGGCAGTGCAAAAATGCCCGGCGCAGATCGCGCTCGACCGTGGCCAGGGAAATGCCCATGGCGTGGGCGATCTGCGGCTGCGTCAGCCCGTCCAGGCGGTGCAACAAAAAACAATGGCGGGCGCGGTTCGGCAGGCCATCGAGCAACTGATCGATCAGTTCCAGCGCTTCACGCACCAGCGCCATGTCTTCTTCAGATGGCATGAACTCGGGCTCAAGGCCCGCCAGTTCTTGGTGATAGGCGCGCTCCAGCATGCGCCGGCGAAACACGTTGTTGAGCAGGTTACGGGCGATGGTGGTGAGAAACGCCCGTGGCTCCTGCAACGCCGTGAGCTGGCGCGAGGTAAGGGCACGCACGAACGTGTCCTGGGTCAGGTCGGCGGCATCATGCGGGCAATTCAACTGGCGATAGAGCCACGCACGCAACCAGCGATGATGATCGCTGTACAAGTCGGTCAGGACAGATCGGGAATCGCCGGGGCTGAGCACGTGCACACCTGAAATGAATGGTAACTAATCTCATTATCTTTTGTGCTTGCGTGAAAAAGCAATTGCCGGCTGTAGATCTTTGTAGGAACTGCCGAAGGCTGTGATCTTTTAAAAGATCAACAGATCGCAGCCTTCGACAGCTCCTTGGGGTGGGGGATTCAGCCGATCTCGTTCAGCTTCGGTATCAGCAACTCGGCCACGTGTTTTGCTTCGTCAATCAGCGGCCAGCCCGACAGGATCAGCGCGCTCAGCCCGGCCTGCTGGTGATACGCCTCGACGTTCTGCGCAATGGCGTCTGCGTCGCCCACCAGGTACGCCGCCGATGAGCCGGTGCCGAAGATGTCCAGCGACGACCAGGCGCTCATGCCGGCAAACAGGCTATTTTCCAGGCGTAGCGACTCCAGCGGCGGCAGTTGCCCCTTGAGGATGTAATCCACCCATTCCTGACGTTGCGCATCCGGGGCGCGATAGCTGGCCAAGGTCTGTTCGCCTTTGCTGCGCCGGGCCACCACTTCTTCAAGTTTGCTGCGCAGCAGGTCGACGCCGGTGGTTTCGAACAGGGCATAAAAGGCTTTTTCGGCCTCGGAGCGAGTCTTGCGCACGGTCACGCTGGCCAGCGCGCCCATGTCGGCAAAGGTACGGCCTTGGCTGTGGGCCGAAGCGCGGGCGGCGTCGAAGCGGTCCTTGATGATCGAGATTTCGCGCAGCATCAGCAGGTACACATCGACCACTTTGCCCGCGTGTTCAACACCGGCCTGGGACTCGCCCGTGCCCCATAGCGGCACGCCGCCCGCTTGCACAGGTTCCAGGCTGAAACGGGTATTGGGGAACAGCGACGGATTACCCGCCAGATAGTGCTCCTGAAATGCCTTCCAGTAATGTTCGGCGCTTTTATAGCGGTCGTCGTGACCGGCGGTGAGGTTGTAGGTTTTGGCCCGTTCTTCACGGCCATTGATGTGGTTGAACAGCAAACGCCCGCCGCTGAGTTTTTCAAAGGTCAGGGCTTGTTCGGCCAGCAATTTGGGCGAGGTCATGCCGGCGTAGGCGGCCACCAGAAAACGCATCTTTTGGGTAAAGCCCACCACCGAAGTGGCGGACACCAGCGGGTCGTTGGGCCATGTGGCCACCAGCGCGCCATAAAAACCGCCCTGGTCGATGGTCTCGGCCAGTCGGCGGTAGCGGTCGAAATCCACCGGGTAGATACCGTCTTCCATCCAGGGGTAATGACCGTCGGCCATGCTGAGGTACCACAGTGCTTTAATTGCCATCAGTCGTGTTCCTGATTCAAGTGTTCGAAATCGGTTCAAGGTCCATCGCCAACGCCGGGTCAGCCGACCACTCGCACAGCGAGCCGTCGTAAACGCTCACGTGTTCAACGCCCACCAGCGCCAGAGCCAGGGCAAACCCCGCCGCCGTGATGCCGCTGCCGCAATACAGCACCCACTCAACCTGCGGGCGTTCGATAAACGGCTGCAACGTTGCCAGCAGGGCGGGGCGCGAGATAAAGGTGTGGGTGTGCGGGTCGATCAGCTCGATATACGGCAGGTTGAGGCTGGTCGAAATATGGCCCGGGCGTGCGTATTTGCTTTCTTCGCCGCGAAACACCGGTCGGCGCAGCACGTTGAGCAAACGGGCGTTGTGTTGCCCGGCCAGAACCTGCTGCACATACGCGCGATCGACGAAATACCCCGGTGTATCCACCGCTGTGAAGTCACCGGGGCGGTTGGCTGCGGGCGTGGTGTCCAGTGCCAGCCCGCGCGCGAGCCAGGCGCGCAAGCCGCCCTCCAGCACAAACACCTGGCGGTGGCCGAAGCTTTTCAGCAGCCACCAGACCCGCGCGGCCCAGATCCCGTTTTCGCGATCGTAGATCACCACTTTGCGCTGATGGCTCACCCCCAGCGCACGCATCGCCGTGGTGAAGGCCTGGGCATCGGGCCGTGTATAAGGGAACGGCGCCGACGGATCCGACAACTGATTGGCCAGATCGGCCAAGCGCGCCCCTGGCAAGTGGCCAGCAGCAAAAGGTTCGCGCAACCCTGTGGCACTGGCTTCCAGCACGGTCCAGTGGTCGGGTTGGGCCAACAGCGCATCAAGGCTGAGTAACGGGCTGCTCATATACCTGTCCTGAAAAGCCAAAAACCCTGTAGGAGTGAGCTTGCCTCGCGATCTTTTGATCGTTAAAAGATCGCGAGGCAAGCTCGCTCCTACAGCTCGTGTTTACAGCGCTGAGGCCTCAAACCGGGCCTTGGCGCGGATCAGGTCGGCATCCACCGCATCCAGTCCGTCGATAAACGCCGTGGCAAACGAGCCGGGCCCTTTGGCTGTGGCTTCAGCCAGTTCGGCGGCCAGGGCAAAGTGCACATGGGCGCTCACCAGCGCGGTCAGGTAATCGCTGGCCACGGCGGTGTACGCCGCCACCAGCGCACCCAGCGAGCAACCCGACGCGGTCACTTTGGGCAACCAGGCGCTGCCACCGGCAATCTTGATGAGCCATGGGCGCGGCGGGTTTTGTGCCTCAGCGACCCAGCCCACCACATGGTCAATGGCGCCCGAGGCCGACACGGCGGCGGTGTGCTCCAGCAATTGCACGGCGGCGGGCACCGCTTGTGCCGGGTCGTTGGAGGTGTCAAAACCACGGGCATGGCTGCCCAGCCCGGCTAGCCCGATGATCTCCGAGGCATTGCCGCGAATCACCGCAGGCTTGAACGCCAGCAATTGCGCGGCCACCGAACCACGCCAGGCCAACCCGCCTGCGCCAATCGGGTCCAGCACCCAAGGGCGCCCGGCCTCATGGGCAGCGGCCACGGCCAGGCGCATGCCTTCAACCTGGGCCGTGTTTGGCGTGCCGAGATTGATCAGCACCGCCCCGGCGATGCGCGCAAAATCGGCGGCTTCTTCCGGGTTGTCGACCATGGCTGGCGCCGCACCGGCGCTGAGCAGCACATTCGCCATGAAGTTGGCCGACACCACATTGGTCAGGCACTGCACCAGCGGCGTGTTGGCCCGCAGCGCCGCATGCGTGGCGATCACAGACTCAATAGTCGGGGTAGCAAGGGCAGGGGAGTGATAGCTCATAAACACCTTCGTTGATAAACCAAAATATGTGACACACCCCTCTGTAGGAGCGAGCTTGCCTCGCGATCTTTTAGAGGATGTCTATTTCTTTTTAAAACACATGAGCCAAGCGCAAATTCAGTTGATAGTCGCGTTCAAACCCGCCACGAACGTTCAGGTCCTTGGCCAGCGTCACCTGCACCTGATCCTTGGCGGTAACGTTGGTGGCGTACAGTGCGCGCCACTGATCAACCCGTGTGCGGGTGCCGTTGTCCACGCCGTCCAGCTGTTGCGCGCCGCCCCAGGTGTGGGAGTAGCCGATCGACACATGGGACGTGTCAGTCGGGTGATAACTCAACCAGTTGATCACCTGGTAAGAGCGGTCTTGCTTGAGCGTCTGATCACCGCCACCGGCGTCCGTGTTTTTACCGTACCAGGTGATGTCGCCGATCAAGTCCCAGCTCCAGTATTGCCCGAAGCCCTGCACAAAACCGCCCTGCACAATGCCCTTCCAGCGGTTTTCACCGAGGTTGAAGGCTTCGTGCTTATCGTAGGTGCCGGTGGGCGCGACGATAAACGGCGAAATACCAAACCAGCGGCGCGCTTGCGGGTTGTTCACCAACCACACCGTTGAGGTCAGTTGCACGTCACCGATACCGCTGTTGCCATCAATGGACTGGCCGCCGATTTTCGCGTCATGCAACTGCCCGAACGGCAACACCACTTGCGGGTCAATCGTGTAGCCAAACACCTCCATAAAGTGCACGTAACGCAAAATGCCAATGTCAGACCTGAACCGATTACTGCCGTCGACTTTATTACCCGACGCATCGCGGTAAGTGTCGGCCGACGAATGTTGGTAATACAACAGCCCCAGATCAGTGCCCGGCGGCGCGGCAATGTAATCACCCGGATCGGCTTCAGCCGCTTGGGTCTGTTGGGTGATGGACAGCAGGCTGAACAGCGTTAACGGTAAGGCGTAAGTGGTCTTCTTCATGGGTTTATTGAAACGTCTGTCGTCATGTTTACGGGATGTGGAAATCCGCAAGGGCGACGGTTGTTTCCTGTGGTGATCAGCGTACGCAGGCCGTGCTTATAATCAAAATCACATTTATCACTAACGATAGTGATATAAAAAAGCTGTTCATATTCCGCAAATACATAAGCTTATGACTTTAAATTTAAGCCGCGCGCTGCGTTGACAGCCATTAAACAGGCTCATTAGTCTTCGCCCAATCTGAACAGAGGAAGACCCCCGTGGCCCTGAAAGTTTTATGGTATTTGAGCTTTGCCGACGGTACTTATCCGTGGTGCCCGGGCGGGTTATACCCGATAGATTTCGAGCGTTATCGAACACTGGCACAGACCATTGAACAGGGCGGGTTTTATGGGGCGCATGTTGCAACTTGGCCGAATGATCCTTTTATATCGGCCTCGTTTGCGGCCAGTTATACCCGGCGCATCAAGTTCCTGATTTCTTTTTATTCGCGCATGGTTCCGGCCAAGTTATTGGCCCAACAAGCCCTCACGTTTGACCAACTGACCCAGGGCCGGTTGTTGGTCAATCTGGTCAATGGACGCGACAACATCATGCAGGGCTACGGCATTACCACCTCCCATGCCGACCGCTACACCCTGGGCATTGATTACTGGCGAAAGTTTGCTTTTTCGTATGCTCAGGGCAGTAAAACCTACTTCCCTAATACCCCACTGGAAATCCACCCGCAGCAAAAAGACGGCGTGCAACTGTGGGGCACAGGGGATTCAACGGCGGGCGTGGCTCACGCCGGTGAGTTGGTCAACGTGTACATGACCATGCTGCGAGAAGTTGAGGTCGTGAGCCAAAAGTTCCACAAGGCGCAGCAGGCGGCGCAGGCTGCAAAGCGCCAGTTCAGCGGGCTGGGCGCCTTGGCCAGCGTGGTTGTGCGGCCGACTGACAGCGAGGCGCTGGCGCACTTTTATGCGATGTTCGAAGCCACCGGCGTTGAGGTGTTGCGCGACAAAATAAATGAATCCATCGTGCGGCGCAGTGGCGGCAAGTTCAACTTTGCCAACTTCGTCGCCCCGGATGCCAAGCGTGCCGGTTGGCTTGCCCGGCTACGTCAGCGGCAACTGCCGACCCTTGAAGAATTGCGCCTGGAAAACAACCTGTACGCCGGGATTACAGCGTGGTCGACGCTGGATGTATTCGGGACTGGCTCATCGTCGGCGTACCTTGTCGGATCGCCCGACAGTATCGTCAGCACACTCAACCTTTATCAACAAAAAGCCGGACTTAATGTCATCAGCCTGTCGGGTTGGCCCTTGCAGGAAGAAGCCGATTACGTGGCTAAGTTGCTGTTGCCTCGACTCAGTTAATTAATAACTATTGATCTAAGGTGCTGCCAAAAGTTTATAAACACTTTTTTACAAGTGTTGGGAAACAAACACGTATTCGGCAGTAGCGCTGTAACGCAACAGTCGCACTTACAATATTAAAACCTTAAACACCCGCAAATAAGGCACTTAGCCAGTTGGCACGTTCGCTGCAATAGCGTTGTCATCGTGAGATTGACTATGCCAATAGAAACTCGCCTATTTTCTATTCAGGTGGGGTAATAATTTGAAACGCGTGCACGTGGCTACTTCTGCTGTTAAACGGCATTCCTCCTTATTCGCTGTCAGCAGCGCCTTATTAACCCTCGCACCCTTTGCCCTGGCCGATGACGCCAGCCCGAACGGCGAGCGACGTCTGAGCACGGTCACCGTGCAAGCCGCCCAACAAACCGAGGTGCAAGCGGCGAAAGCCAAACTCGACGAAGTGGCCGGCGGCACCAGCCTGGTCACTCAGGCGGAAGTCGAAAAGGGCCGCTCGGCCACCCTGGAAGACACCCTGGCCTATCAGCCGGGCGTGTATGCCCAGGCGGCGGGCGGCAACGATGCGATCAAGATCTCGATTCGCGGCTCCGGGGCCAACACCTCACCAGGGTATTTCCGTGAAGGCACCAAGTTCCTCTTTGACGGCCTGGCGCTGACCGGCGCGGGCGGTACGCCTTATGAGTTGCTCGACACCCAGGGCCTGAACTACACCGAAGTGCTGCGCGGGGCCAACGCTTTTGAATACGGCGCTTTGTCGTTGGGCGGCGCCATCAACTTTGTCACCAACACCGGCCGCACGGCACCGGGCACACGCATCAAAGTCGAAGGCGGCAGTTTCGGCTGGGAAAAAGAGACCCTCAGCACCGGCGGTGTGGTGGGCGATGCCGACTACTTTGTCAGCGTCGACAACTCCAAGCGCGACGGCTTCCAGGACTTCACCTACACCAAGGCCAAGGGCATCGTCAGCAACTTCGGCTACCGCTTCAGCCCCAAACTGGAAACCCGCGTGTACCTGCGTTATCGCGAGGAATACCACGAAAACTCGGGCCAACTGACCCTGGCCCAGTTGAAGAAAAAACCCTCGCAAACCAACATCGCCACCCGTGATACGCGCGGCGATTCGACCAAGCTCGGCTCCACCTGGATCGGCAGCAAAACCACCTACACCTTTGACGATGACGCCAAGCTCGAAGCCGGGCTGGTGTACCACGACTACCCGCAGATTCTCAGCCGCAAAAGTACCGTTAACCCCAACTACTGGGATTGGCGCGACATCAACTATTCGCTCAATTACACCCGCACCGATCACCTGTTCGGCCTGTCCAGCACCAGCACGGCGGGCTGGACCAGCACCCAGCACATCAATGCTGGCGTGCGCACCTACAAAGGCAATAAAGACCTCGGCATCCTGCAAAAAGACGTGAAGTACGACGGCTCGTTTGACCACGTGTTCAGCCTCGGCAACGACCTGGGCCTGACCGACAACCTGTACCTGTCTACCGGCGTGTCGGCGATCCAGATCAAGCGCAACGTCAAGGTCTCGTACAGCGACCGCCCCAACACCAGCGGCCTGCCGAGTGAGTACCTCTACGATGAGTGGCGGTTCGCCCCGCGTATTGGCCTGCGTTATTACATCGCCCCCGACGTGCAACTGTTCGGTAACGTCAGCCGCACCATCGACCCGCCCAGCTCCTGGTCGATTTCCGGCTCGGGCGTCACCACCAACTACACCAAGCCATTGGTGCCACAAACCGCCAACACCGTGGAATTCGGCATCAAGGGCAAATACGGCATCTTCGACGGCAGCCTGGCGTTCTATAAGTCGTGGGTGAAAAACGAGCTGCTCAACGTGCAGGTGCTTCCGGCCACTGCTACCACGGCTGCCGTGGTGTCTACGTCCAACGCCACACCGACCATTCACCAGGGCATTGAAGCCGGTTTGAGCACCCGTCTGTGGGAAGGCGCCAATGGCGACACCCTGACCTGGCGTCAGGCGTACACCCTCAATGACTTCCACTACGACAACGACCCGCTGTTCAAAAAGAACGAACTGCCGGGCTTGCCCAAGCACATCTACCAGGGCGAATTGCAGTACCAGTTTGCCAACGGCTTGTATGCCGGGGTCAACGTGCGCACCGCTTCCAGCACCGCCGTGGACTACGCCAATACCTTCTACGCGCCGTCCTACACCCTGTGGGGCGCACGCTTTGGCTTCGACGATCCGGGCAAAACCTGGCAGGTGTACCTGGACCTGAAAAACCTCACCAACAAGGCCTACGTGACTGCCGTGGCACCGTCGTATGACGTGCAGGGCAAAGACACGGCGGTGCTGTACCCCGGTGATGGTTTCGGCGCCTTTACCGGCGTGACTTACAACTTCTAAGCCTGCGCGGCCAGCGTCGCGAAGTGCGCGGCGCTGGTGGAGGAAGCACATGACCCTGACCACAAGGCTTGCCCGCCTGGCGCTGATCGCCGGTATCGGGCTGCTGGGCGCCTGCAAACCGGCCAGCGAAGCGCCGCGCGCCACCGTCGTCAATCCCGATGCCAGCGCCAGCCAGCCTGCTGACTACCGCGAAAGCAGCCCCGGCAAACCGGGTGGCACGCTGCGCCTGTCGACCTCATCCGACACCACCACGCTCGATTTGCATTCGATTTCCCACGGCAACACGCAGTGGCTGGGGCGCATCCTGTTCGACTGCCTGGTGTACCAGGACGAGCAGGGCAACATCACGCCCTGGCTGGCCAAGTCCTGGGATATTTCGCCAGATGGCAAGACCTACACCTTTCATCTTCGTGACGACGTGACCTACAGCGATGGCGAAAAATTCAACGCCCGCGCGCTACAGCTCAACCTCGAACACATGCGTGACCCCAAAACCAAATCACCGCTGGCGGCGGCCTACATCGCCCCGTACGTGGACGGTCGCATCATTGATGAGTACACCTTCGAAGCGCACCTGCGCGAACCCTATTCACCGTTCCTCGATGTGCTGGCGCAGTCGTACCTGAGCATGCTGTCGCCGCGCCAGATCGTCGAGGCACCCAAGTCCATCGCCGAACACCCCATCGGCACCGGGCCGTTTGTGCTCGAAAGCTACACCCGCGACCAAGGCCTGAACTTCGTCAAGCGCAAGGGCTACCACTGGGCACCCGAAGTCACCGGGCATCAGGGCGAGGCCTACCTCGACCGCCTGGAGGTGAGCATCGTGCCCGAGGCGATGATCCGCTTCAGCTCGCTGGAGTCGGGGCAGTCCGACTTCACCGTTGATGCGCCGGCTCAAAACGCCAAGGCCATCCGGCAAAACCCCGATTTGCACATCCGCAGCCTGATCCGCAAGGGCAACCCGTTTCGCAGCCTGCAGTTCAACACCGAGAAGTTCCCGTTTCAGGACGTGGTGGTGCGCCGTGCCGTGACCAAAGCGGTTGATCGCGATGGCATTGCCTGGATCGCCGGTTTTGGCGAGTACCAGCCTAAAAGCGATTTTCTGGCCAGCAACACGCGCTTCTACGACCCGGCCTACAAAGACGTGCTCAAGTACGACGTGGCCGAAGCCAACCGCCTGCTCGACAGCGCCGGTTGGGAGCAGCGTGACGCTGAGGGTTACCGGGTTAAAAATGGCCGGCGCCTGGCGGCCGAGTTGCTGACTTACGAAACCGGTGCCTACCCCAGCAGCATTGCCGTAGCGATTCAGGCTGACCTGAAAAAGGTCGGCTTCCAACTAACCATCGACCTCGCGCCGCTGCCGCAAATCCTCGAAAAACGCTATGCCGGCAACTTCCAGGTCATCGCCGCGGGCTACTGGCACACCAACACCCCGGACGGCCTGTACATCCTCTACCACAGCAAATCCATCAGCACGCCGAGCTTTATCGGGCAGAACATTGGCAGCTTTCGCGACGAGCCACTCGACGCCGCCCTCAGCGCTGCACGGCAGACCACCGACCCGGTTGAGTTGCAAAAGCTTTACAGCATCGCCCAGCAACGCCTCACCGAAAACGTCCCGGCAGCGCCGGTGTACGAGAGCCACGTGCTGGTGGCCTACCGCAACGCGGTCAAGGGCTTGATCTTCGACACCTCGCACAACACTCCGATTTTCACCACGGTCTGGCTCGACCAGGAGGTCAAATGAATCCGCTGCGCCTGATCCTTCGTCGATTGTTGTCCGGCATTGGCGTGCTGTGGGGCGCGGCAACCCTGACCTTTCTGGCCATCAACCTGAGTGCGGGCGACCCGGCGATGGCCATTCTTGGCGGGCCGGGGGCCAACCCGAGCGCCGAATTGATTGCCCAGGTGCGCGCTGAATACGGCCTCGACCAACCCTTGATCGTGCAATACGGCCAGTACCTGGGACGCCTGGCCCAGGGTGACTTGGGCGACTCGTATAACTTGCGCAGGCCCGTGGGGCAGGTCATCAGCGGGCAACTCGGCGCCACTGTGCAACTGTCGTTGAGCGCTGCGGCGCTGGCGGTGCTGCTGGCCGTGGTGGTGGCGGTGCTCAGTGCCAACCGGGCGCCGTGGGTGCGCTCGCTGGTGTCGGGCACAGAACTGGTGCTGTCGTCAGCGCCGTCGTTCGTGATCGGCCTGGGGTTGCTGCTGGTGTTCGCGTTTGGCTGGCACCTGTTGCCGCCATCCGGCTCCAACAGCTGGCAAGCCTTGATCCTGCCCAGCGTGGCCCTGGCCTTGCCGGTGGCGGCAGTGCTCAGCCAGGTGTTGCGCCAGGAACTCGAAGACACCCTCGAACAGCCCTTTATCGCCATGGCTCGCGCCCGTGGCCTGTCTGAAACCGGGGTGCGCCTCAAGCATGCCTTGCGCCATGCGCTGGTGCCGCTGGTGACCTTGTCCGGCTTTGTGTTTGCCAGCTTGCTGGGCGGGGCGGTGGTGATTGAACTGCTGTTCTCGCGCCAGGGCATCGGCCGCCTGATGCTCGACGCCGCCAACACCAAGGATGTGCCGCTGCTGCTGGGGATCACCCTGCTGGCGGCAGCGATTTATGTGGTCGTGAATTTTCTCGTCGACCTGATCAATCACCTGGTGGACCCGCGTGCGAAAGCCGTGTGACGCCATCTTTTCGCAAGGACTTGCCATGACCGACACCACCTCCTACCGCGCATTGAAGGCGCGTTTCCAACCGCTGTTCGACCAGATCGCGGCCGGGGCCATCGAGCGCGAGCAGCATCGCGAACTGGCCTTTGACGCCGTCAACCAACTGCGCGAGGCGGGCTTCACGGCGCTGCGCGTGCCGCAGGCTTTGGGCGGCGCGGGCGTCAGCTTGCCGGTGTTGTTCCAGCTGTTGATTGACCTGGCCGAGGCCGACTCCAACCTGCCGCAAATCGTGCGTGCGCATTTCGGGTTTGTAGAAGGGCGTTTGTCCAGCCGCGACGCCGCCTCGCAGGATTACTGGTTTGCCAAGGTGGTGGCCGGGCAGTTGTGGGGCGCGGCCATGGCCGAGCGCAGCGACAGCAGCACCAACTCGGTGTCGCTGGCGCCCAACGACCCGCACAACGAAGACGCGGGCTGGGTGCTCAACGGCGAAAAATACTACTGCACCGGCACCATCTACGCGGACTGGGTGGCGGCGGTGGCGATGCACGACAAAGACTTTTTCAGCGTGGTGGTGGCCGTCGATGCGCCGGGCGTGACCCGTGAAGACGACTGGGACGGCTTTGGCCAGCGCCTGAGCGGCAGCGGCACCACGCGCTTCGACCAGGTCGCGGTGGCGCCAAAACACGTGCTGCGCCGTTTCAAACCCGGCGAATTGCGCGCCGAATCATACATCTCATCGTTCTACCAACTGTTCCACCTCGCCACGCTGGCCGGCATCGCCCGGGCCGCCTTGCGCGATGCCACCGCCTTTGTGCAAGGCCGCACCCGTGCGTTCGGCGTGCCCGGCCAGTCCAGCCCCAAGGATGACCCGCTGGTGCAACGGGTGATCGGCCGCCTGTCGAGCCTGGCCTACGCCAGCGAAAGCCTGGTGCTGGCCACCGCCAACGTGCTGGAAGGCGTGCATCAGGCTGAACTGACCGACAGCGCGCAGGAAGCCGATTACGTCGACGCCGACATTCGCACCTTCCAGGCCCAGCAAGTGGTGCTGGAGCAAGTGCTCGAAGCCACCACGCTGTTGTTCGAAGTCGGCGGCGCCTCGGCCACCAGCCAGGCCCGCCGCCT
>NZ_WIVZ01000065.1:0-15371 GCF_009600325.1 Pseudomonas sp. FSL R10-2189 | reverse complement strand
CTTACATTTTCTAAGATCCTCGACTCCTTTTCCAGCCGGTCAGATTTTTTCTACACCCTTAAATGCGAAGAGCCACATTAAACAACTGAGGTAGTTCGTCAAGTGAAGTGCGCCGTATAAAGCGCCCTACAGATGTCACGCGCGAGTCATTTCGACTAGCTTGTTGCACATGTTTATCATCGTGCACTTTCATAGAGCGAAATTTTAAAACTTGTATTACTTTGCCATTCCATCCATGGCGCTGTTGTTTGAATAGAATTGGACCTGGTGATGATAGTTTTACTGCCAGAGCAATTATTATGAGCACAGGACTCAGGCATATAATTGCACTAAGGGCCAGTGATCGTTCCATAAGTGCTTTACTGAAAGCCGCAGTTGGGTGGCTGGTCAGAGGGCTCTCATTTAAATGAATAGCAGGGCGTCCCCCCACTTCGCTGACAGAATGATTAAGTAGAAGCATACTGTCCAAATCAGGAATCCAGACCACATCAACATTCAAGTCGAGTAGATCAATGTATAGCGCTTCGATACGTTGAGCATCCTGCAACGATAGGGCCATATAAAGTCGTCGTATGTTGTGCTCAGTAATGAGTGCTCGTAACTGCGTAAGTTCACCTACTATAAGTGGCGAATTTTCAGAATCTTCAAAAGGTGATGCGCTCACAACGCCAACGAGTGGGAATTGGTTTTGCTGAATAAAACTATCCGCCAGCTTTAGTGCTACACCGTCAGAGCCAATTATTAAGCTATTATAATGATGGCTATTTCGTTCGTGGTAGTGGCGTGATAAGAAGTGAAGTAGCAGGTAAGGTGGGATTTGAATAGCATATCCAATTAATGCCCACGATATAATAACTTCACGTGAAAATAGTTCGCTCGATTTGGTTATAAATCCTACGGTGCTTAAGCATGTAAGTGTAAAGGTCCATCCTAAAAACAAACGTAATAAGCCATTCAGGTAGCTATGTCTCTTGTAGTATGCGTTCGTTGCAGAGTAGGCAGGTACTGAAATGAGTAATGTTAAAATGGCAGCAATGCGATAATGAAAATCAATGCTCCCATTTTTGGTGTATACCAGTATTAGCAGGGTAGAGATGACGAGGCTCATAGAAATGAACCACTGTCCCCAAAATGTAAGCCCTCTGGCGACCGATTTTCTATCTATGCGTGTATGTATCAAGGTATCAGCCTTGTAGAAAGTGCCTGACTATATAGAAGTGGCTTGCGATACTTAGTGATTCAGCACACTTCTTGTTTGTGGGGCGTAAAGCGAATTCGCCGTCGGTACTCAACCAACTATAGATAATAAGGGTTATTAATCTGAGGCGTTCGACGTTTTATAACAGTTTTAAGTTTTTGACTGACTTCCTTGTCGGAAGTACTATTACAATCAAGATCGATTAATTGGCGAATGTTCAACCAGGTTGTCTGTCTAATTGTGCTGATGTGATATTTTCACGTCTTGAACTAGACAGTACCCACGGTTTCGGACGGATCGAAACAATCGTTCATCAAAGACATTTCTGAATTTATTTTGTAGCCTGCTTAAACTCATTTCAAGCCCGCTGTAAGTCTGTGGGTCCTTACCTATACCCAAAATTATTTCTTGCTTGCTGCAGATGCGAGCGCTGCTAAGTGTTAACGCCTTAACCAGTAGTGATTCAATGGCGGTTAACTTAATCCTGCTAGTGGAGTTACATAACTCTCGTGTGGTTAAGTTAAAGAGCCAAGTTTGTGGATTCAATAAATCATCAGTTGGAGGGGTAGAAGTAGGCACGTAGGTAGTCAACACTTTTTCAAAAGTTAGGGCCGTTATGACGTTGATGCTGTGTGCATTGTTAGTTAGTAAATGCTTTCTTTTCATCAAATTCACACCTTGCAATTTTCATCCCGTTAGAAATGTGGGGTTGAAGTCATAAAGCAATGCATGTCCTGTTTTTTTAGTTCGCTTGTTAAGTAGGTGATGCTGTTTTTCTGAAGAAAGAAGCAGGCGTGGTAAGAATTTAAATACGTATGATTTATGAATTTTAGGTAGTTACAGCTTCGTTGCTTAATTGATAATGAATAACAGACTTGTGTATCACACCTGATGTTTCTAGCTATTAATTTCATGCTTGAGCTCCTCCATGGAATTATCATTTTATATGAGGTTGCGCCAAGGTTTTCAGAGTAGAAATTAGTTGTAGTCTATATGCTATGAGCCTAGCTTGTAACTTTTCATGATACCGTGCAACGACGAAGTCGATAACCATAAGCACGTACACTTAAAATTAATTCGAGGTTATAGGCTTTTTTAATTTTTGTTCTTAGGCGGCTGATTGTTTTTTCTAGTGCTCTAGGGTCATAGAAAACAATGTTGGGATCTAGAGTTTTTGCAATGCTATCCTGGCTCATAACATGTTCGGGCGCATTTAATAAGGCCTCAATAATTGTCATTTCAGTATACGAAATTTCAATTTTTTTGCTCGAGCTGCATAGTAAGAGCCGGGTACGGTCTAGCTGTAGATGAGCAGGTGATTTCCAGTGTGAGTTTTCGAGCGCCTCGGACAGCAATTGTTGTCTCTCTTGTTGGTCGCCATATAATTTAACGCAGTGATCGGCGCCTGCAATATAAAAATTGGTGCCAGAAAAAGATTTTGTATGAGTAATTAGTATGAAGATGCAGGTTTTTTTGTTGGTTTGACGTATTTTTTTTACGAGGTCAATGCTGTCACTTAAAACATCTTGAGTATGAATCTCTACGAAAGCAGCTTCAAGGTTTTCAAAATTTTGCATTTGACTTGTCACTAAGTCGGACGGGTTGATATGCAAAGTATTTGAAAAAACAATTTTTTGAATATCGTCAATCAGCACTGTTGTATGTGCGAAATTGATCACCGAACAAGTCTGTGCGTCGGTTTGGCATCCTGCAAAAAGCATATCAACTAACCCAAATACCTAGAGGCGGTTCGATTTTGCCATACCGGCAATCGTGAAAGCCGACATTTTATAACAATGCCTCTTTGTTCCACAGAGCGAGTGTGGTCTCTGCATCAAATATGGTGAAATTCACAGGCGTACATGGATTTGAGAGGGCCCGTAAAAGGGGGGAATGCCGCTCTCATGAAGCAATATTTTCATTGATGGCAGCAACCATAGACTTGCCTTTTAGAGTTTCTAAAGCATGATGTGGGGTGGTTCATTCGATACTAGTATCAATAAATGTCCAAGGCGGCTTTGGCGGGAGTAGAGACAAAGCGCGCTGTGTGCCTTAAGCTTTATAGCTCTAATGCTACATACCATGGCATCAATAGAAGTCTGTTTTTAAGACAAGGTTGCGGAATAGGCTGCTAGTGCAGCCCTCCGAATATATAGCTTCTAACTCTATCTAACGCCTTGATACGCGACTTAATCAGTGATCTTTCCAAAGTTTTCATAGAAAGCGTCTATATTACGGCCGTCAGTCATAGTGTGCAGGGAGTATTGACGATGAAGCATCGCGCCGCCATCTCGAGTCAGTGGGGCCCATGCAATCGTTGCTCGGCTCATGGTTGAAACACTCATCATTTCATCGAAAGGAATTGAAATATAAATTCCTTTGTCAAAGCTACCTTCGCCATATTCATCTGCTGATGCTGTAGTGCGAGTCACCCATCCGCCAAATTTCACTCCATTGGAAAACTCTCTTGATATGTCAATAGTTGTTCCCCAGTCGCGTGCTAAATAGCGGCCAACACTTACTGCTGCATCAAGATCAAATGGAAGTTTTGTGTAAGTGGTGATATGCCCGGTGACTGTTTGATAGTCGCGCAGTCCAAAATCTTGTTCAAAATCGCGCTGGCGCACAAAATTTAAATCTGCGCCGATCGACCAGCGCTCACCCATAGGACGGTACAACAACTCGCCGCCAACACCAGCATACATCGGCTCCAAATAACCTCCGTAAACCATGCCATACAAATCTTGGTCCAGTTGCTTGGCACGGTTCAACTGCAAAGCTGGCATAGTGACGTCAGAGGTAGTTACGTATTTACGCACATCTGTTCGCACGCGTGGTAAGCCGCTCGGTGCGTCGTATTTAAATTTGTCATAGTTGTTTAGCAGATTGACACTTACGCCACCGCTCGCCCACAACCCTGGTGCGAAACGATATTGTCCTTCGGCATAGGCGCTTATTTGATACAACAGAAATCCATCAGGGCCACCAATATTTTGTTGGTAACCTAGTCCGAAACCATATGTAAATGGGTCTGCTTTTTGTGTGAATAACGTATTTTCATAGTGTGAAGTTGCCCGATTCACTTCAGTTGTGCGGTGCAGATCCACGATGTCTTGTTCATTGTTTACGACGTCGCGGAAGGTCTGACGTGGCACGCTGGTTTCTTCTATGGGCATGTCATAACGTTTATTGATCAGCGTGAACCATTGAATGTCACTATTGGAGTTATTATCTAAAATTCGACAACTTGCAAGTGATTGCAGAAGGCGTTGAAAACTGTGAGCAGTTGGCGTTTTTGACCGAGAACGGCTGCGATCAAGTCCAGGGCTACCTGTTGAGCCGGCCATTGCCGACAAAAGAGCTGGAGACGTTATTGCGCGAGCAGAGATGCTTTACGTGAGACGTACAGTTGTATCGCGCCCGCTTGTAGTCGCTGACGAGGCACGAGGCTGCGAAAGATCAAAAGAAACTACCCGCGTTTAAACACTAATGCCGTCAGGCGCGTTTGTACGTAGGTCTGGCCTGGCGCTGTCTGTGCGCTGGTCATTACCTCTAACGCCAATGTTTGATCCTGCAACTGCAAGGTTCCGCATAACGACTGTACGTGGGATGAGCGTGCAGTGCTCAGTGCCAGTGATTGCAGCACTAACCCGCTGGCCATGGCTTTGATGTCGGTAAACCCCACCACCTGTGTCTGGCCCTCTGCGTTGATCAAAAAGCCCTGCACACGGCCCACTCGACCTTCTTTGGTGGCTTCAACCCACAGGTTTAAACCCGTGCCGTCCGGCGCAATCCATGTGCCTGTCAGCGGGTTGTCGACGCGCGACGCTATGGCTGCAACACCCTGCGGCACCGCGCGTTGCATACGGCCAGGCCTGCGATACACCAGTTTGTCGACGTAGGTTCCCTGCGTGGCAAGCCCCGCAAAGTCACTGCTGGCGACCAGTAAATGCGAGAGGGTCAATACCTCTTCCTGACCCTGCAAACTGATTTGCCCGCAGAGTGAGGATGACCAGTTCCAGCTGGGATCAGCCGTGCCCTTGCCGACGGAATGCCAGTCGATGGCCAGCGCCACGGGTTGGCCCAGTGTCGCCGTGGCGGCTGTGCCCAGTTGGTAACCGCTGACTTCGTACTGGCCTGTGGAGCCCGTTGAAGACTGGTAAACCCCCGACACTTTATTGCCCTCAACGACCAAGCTCATCAGCGAGCCGTATTCATTGGTCCAAAGGCCAGCGACCGGGCTCATTGCAACGCCTTCCCTTGCGTCTCCGGAATAAACACCACCAGCAGCACGGTGACGAACATGAAGCCGTTGATGAGGGTGGTGGTCAGGTTGAAGGATGACCCGTAGGCCACCAGCACGCCGATGATGGACGGTGCCAGGATGTTAGCTACGCGTTGGGCAAAGACTGCCCAGCCATAGCCAATGGTGCGCAGTGGGGTGGGGTAGAGTTCGGCGATCCAGGTGCCCCATACGCCCCAGGCTCCGAGGCTGAAGAAGGCCAGGGCAAAGTTGCTGAGGTAGAGCATTTCCAGGCTCTGGACGTTGGCAAAGGCGTACCCGGCCACCACGGAGGCGCTGATGAAGGCGATGATGACTTTTTTACGCCCCAAACGGTGGGTCAGCCAGGAGGCGGCCATGTAGCCGGGGATCATGCACAGGGCTGACAGGGCAATAAAGCCGTAGCTTTGCGGCAAGTTGAGGCCACGCTGCTGGAGCAAGGTCGGAAGCCAGGTTTGCAGGCCCCAATAGCCCCACGAGAAGGTGAAGTTGACGGCAATTTGCAACACGCTGACTTTGCACAGCGCGGCTTTGAACAGTTCACGCTGATGGCCCCGGCTGGTCTGGTCGATGTGCAGCCGGCAATGCTCCGGGATGTGCACCGCGCCCCGGCTGAGTCGGGCAATCACGGCGCGGGCCTGGGTTTGTTTACCGGCACCTGCCAGCCAATAAGGCGATTCCGGCACCCAATACGCAACCACCAGCGCCCATAAACTGCCCATTGAGCTCAGCACGATAATCGCCCGCCAGCCCCATGGCAGCAGCCAGACGGTCGCGCCCAGCGCCAATAACATGCCGACCGGCCAGCCTGCCGCGAGGTACACCGACAACGCGCCGCGATAGCGCAGGGGTAGCAGTTCCTGAAAGTGGGCAAAGGTGACGACCATCATGCCCACCGCCGCCACGCCCGACAGCAGTCTCAGGCTGTACAGCGTGACGTAATCGGGAGCAAAGGCGCTGGCCAGCGAGATCACGCCATAGGTCGCCAGGCTCAATAGGATGGCGCGTTTGCGGCCGATGCGTTCGGCCACTTTGCCCCAGGCCAGCGACCCCAGCAGCATGCCGATAAACATGGCGCCAATCAGGTTGCCGACGGCAATGGTATCGAGGCCGAAGTCGTTGGCGATCAGTGGCGAGGTGTAGACGATGATCATCATTTCCCACGCTTCAATCGCAAAGACAAAAAACAGCGCCAGGCAGCTTTTTAAATGTTCGCGGGTCAGGGGGACGGTGCGAAATACATCACCGACCTGCCGGGTTGTTGCGGTGTCAGGCGTCATGCTCATAAGGGCTGCATCCAGGATTAGGCGTTGATGCGGTTGCCAATTGGCACCGGTTCTTGAAACAGCCCGAAGGCCTTGATCTCTGCTTCGGATGGCGGCTCACAACTGCCCACCCGGCTGGGGCTCCAGCCAAAGCGGCGTTTCATGCCCGCTGCGGCTTCGGCCACCTTGAACGCGGCGACCACCGGGTCGATGACCGGTACGCCGATCTGCGCCTGTACCTCTTCGAAGAAGCCGAACTCGATGGTGCAACCGAGGATGATGGCTTCTGCGCCGTCTTCTTCGACGGCCCGCCGGGCCTGTTCAATGATGGTGCGGCGGGTAAGGGTGTGATCGCGCTGGAACTCGTCAACGCCCATGCCCAGCGAGCGCATGGAAGCCAGCCGGTCTTGCGCACCGTAAGCCCGGATGCGTCCGTGCATCTGCTCTATCCATTTGTTGCGCCCCACAATGATCGAGAACCGGTTGGCCAGATTGGCAGCCACTTGCACGCTGGCCTGGCAAGGGCCGATGACCACGGTCTGGCCAGAGATTTCTCGGGCATCTTCAAGGGCCGGGTCGTAGAAGCAGCCCAGTACCAGTGCGTCGATGTTGTGCTGGGCGCTGTCGCGAGCTATTTGCACGATGGGCGCGTAGGTCAGCGCTTCATACGCGCGGTATTCGAGATGCGTGGAACTGGCCGCCATGGCCAGCGACAGCACTTCAATGCGGGTCGAAGGCAGTTTGATGGCGTGCAGCAGCTCACTGATCGGCGCATCGAAGGTGGGGCGGCCAATCGGGTTCAGCCAGCGCACGGTGACCGGCACGTCGTGTGCCGGGGTGGGGAATGTCGGGGTGTTCATGAGGGTGGCCTCGCAAGGTTAAAAGAACTTCACCAGCGCCATGGTCAGGGCGTTGGAATGTTTGAGGTTGGCGCTGTGGTAGTAGTCAACATTGAGGTTGGCGGAGATGAAGAGGCCGTCCTCGGCAAACCCGGTGTAGGTCATGGACGGGCCGATCTTGCCGGCCCGCGACACGTTGAAGTCCGAGGCGGTGGTGTTGTTGATGTGGTAGACGTGGTGCACGCCCAGCCACAGGTCTTCGGTTACCAGATACCCGGCGGCAATGTCGCCCAGCCACAGGCTGACCCCGCCGCGCAGTTGGGCGGGGTCACCCGCGCCCAAGTCGGTCGCGTGGCGGTTGTGGGCGGCGTAATGGATGCCTGCGGGGGTGAAGGTGACGGCGAAACGGCCCACGCGCAGGTAATTGGCGACGCTGAAACTCACGGCGTAGCGATTGGCAAAGGCGCCGTGGCCGGTCAGGTCGTCATTGCCGTTGGGGAATTCGACCATCAGCGTAGGGTTGGTCCAGAACGTGGTGTAGTCATCTGAACCCACGTGGCTGGTGGGCTCGACCACGTTGTAGTAGTACGAAAACCCGACATTGGGCGAGGCAATGCCCCACGCGCTGCTGTCACGGGCGCCGTTGCTGCTGGCGTAACCGGGGATGGCGCCTACCCAAAATTGCAGTTGGTCACGGGTTGTGCCGGTGAAGCCGGTCTCGGAGAAGTACGCCAGCACCGTATTGGCGGCCACGCTGAGGTCGCCGTCGGTGGTGCGGTTGAGCACCGGAAATGACTCTACCGCCCAACTGCCCGGGATTCCGGGTTGGGCGAATCCAATAAATTGCTCGCCCAGAGCCAGCGGGCTGGAACTCAGGGTGCAAGCGAGTGCAAGACCGGTGCTGAGGCGCCGTGCAAAGTGTGTGTGCATGGTTGGACTCTCTTTATTGTTGTTTTTGTTTGAAGCCGTGTTTCAGCCCAGGTCAGCCTTGAACGCCATACACCGCGTGGGCGGTGGCGGCGTCGACATAGCCGTTTTTCAGGTCATCGCGCACCGCGTCCTTGCAGCGTTTGCCGGGTGGGCCAAAGCCGCCGCCCGCGCCGGTGCGCACGCGCACCAGGTCACCCGCATTCAGGGGGATGCTGCTGGCCATGGCGTAGCGTTCGTGCGCGCCGCTGTGCTGGCGGATCACTTCTACGTAGTTGAGCGAGCCGGGCTCACCCTGTTGCAGGCCCCACGGCGGCACGACCGAGCGGGTGTAGCCGCAGGTCATGAAGCTGGCGTCGGAGCGCACCCGATAGTCGATGCAGATCCCCCGGCCACCCCGAAACTGACCGTGGCCGCCGGGTTCGTCGTTCAGCGCCATGCGCTCGACATACAGGCCGTAGCGGGCTTCGCAGATCTCGACCGGGCAGTTATAGGTTTCGCCATGCAGGCCTGAGTACATGGCGTTATTGCCGTCGCGGCCCGGCTCGGCGCCCCAGCCGCCGATTTCGGGTTCGACCAGGGTGAACAGGCGCCCGTTGTCTGGGTGCACGCCGCCAATGATGGTGGCGCACACCGAGGCGAAATTGCCGGCCGGCAGGCGCTCGGGGAACGCCGTGGCCAAACAGCGCAAAAGCAGGTCGTAAACCCGGATCATGTTTTCGAAATAAAAGCCCTCGGCGGCGGGTGCCTGCGCATCAAATAAAGAGCCGGGGCGCGTCAGTACCTTGAGCGGGCGAAAGGTGCCGCCATTGGTCACGCCCTGCGGGGCCGTCAGCGCCTTGAATGCCATTTGCGCTGCCACCACGGCACCGTCGCGGCTGAGGTTGACGGGGCCTGCGCACTGGTCGGGGTTGTCGCGCAGATCAATCAGCAGCTGTGTGTGGCTGATGGTAATACCGACCTTGAACACACTGCCGTCGTCTTGCGGTTCGCTCAGGCTGAGGGTTGTGCCGGGCAAGGTTGCCAGGGCCTTGAGCGAGATTTTTTCGCCCAGGTCCATAAAGTCGCGCATGGCCTGCAAAAACAGATCGGTGCCGTATTTGCTGTTCAGTTGTTGCAAGCGCAAAGCCCCACAACGCACGGCGGCGATACCGGCCCACAAATCCCCCTCCATAAAGTCCGGCATGCGTGAATTGGCGCGCAATATTTGCAGCACCGAACGAATCGGCTGCCCGCGACTGATCAACTTGACCGACGCCAGGCGCAAACCCTCCTGAAAAATATCAACGGCTTCGGTCGATAAAGAACCGGGCACCATGCCGCCCACGTCATTCCAGTGGGCGATGTTGGCCGTCCAGGCCACCAATTGCCCGTCAGCAAACACCGGCATGGCCAGCACCACGTCATTGAGGTGTGTGACTGCGCCGCCGTCGTGTGGGTCGTTGCTGATAAACACGTCGCCGTCTTCGATTTCATCGGCCTGGTGGTGCTTGAGGATTTGCTTCACGGCCTTGTCGAGCACACCGACAAAGGCCGGGATTCCAGCGCCTGAGCTGGCGATGTCGCCCTGTGCGTCGGTAATGCCGGTGCCCATGTCGAGCACTTCATAAATAATCGGGCTCATCGCGGCCTTGCGCATGGCAGCAAACATTTCGTCAGCGATGGCCTGCAAAGCGTTCTGGATGATGTCGCGGGTAAAAATATCGAGGCTGTGCATGTTTACGCTCCGTTGCCATCGAGGGTGATATGCAAGTTGCCGAGGTGATCGACCCGCACGTGATTGCCGGGGTGGATCACCACCGTGGTGCCTGAGTCTTCAACGATGGCCGGGCCGCAGAAGGCCATGTTCGGCTCAAGCAGGGCATAGTCGTAGAGCGCGGCCTGGTGCACGCCCTGAAGGGCAAAGTCGATGTTGCGCTGGCCTTTGCTGGCGGCTTGCAGGGTGCGGCCGGTGACGGGCAGGGCCTGGGGGATTAACTTGCCGATCTCGGCCACGGCTATCAGGTGGAAACCGACAATTTCAACCGGTGCGTGCAGGCGGTAGGTGTAGTGCTGCTCGTATAACGCGTGAAAACGCTGCTCGATCGCGACCCAGTGTTCGGCGATGGCTTCATGGCTGTTCAGCGCAACCTCGACCGAGTGCTCCTGGTTTTGATAACGCAGCTTGGCGAACACCTGCAGTTGCACCTGAGCTGGCGCCATGTTCTCGGCCACGAATTGCTCGCGGGCCGCGTGCATCAGCGTTTCAAGTGCGCATTGGGTGTCAGCCAGGGCGGCGGGTTGGGTGGTGTCCACGAAGCGGTTGATAAACAGGTCGCGGCGCAGGTCGGACAGGGTCATGCCCCACGCCGAAAACACCGCTGCGCTGCGCGGGACGATGACCTTTTTAACCCCCAGCTCTTGCGCGAGGGCTACGGCATGCAGGGCACCGCCACCACCAAACGCCATCAAGGTGAGTTCGCGCGGGTCATGGCCACGACTTAGCGAGACCAGCTTTAGCGCGTTGACCATGTTGTCATTGGCCAGCCGCACGATGCCGCGTGCGATCTCGATGGGCGGCAGCTGTAAACGCTCGCTGAGCCGGTCCAGCCCGCGAGCGACTGCGCCTTGGTCGGCGGTCAGTTCGCCGCCGCAAAAGTAGTCCGGGTTGATCCGGCCCAAGGCCAGGTTGGCGTCGGTGGTGGTGATGTGTTCACCGCCATTGCCATAGGCGGCCGGGCCGGGCAATGCCCCTGCGGACTGTGGCCCGACGTGCAGTTTGTCAAAATCATCGACCCAGGCAATCGAGCCGCCACCGTTGCCGATCTCTACCAGATCCACCACCGGCACCATGATCGGATAGCCCGCGTGGGTGCTGTCACGCTCAATCCAGTAGTCAGTCTTGATGCTGACCTGACCGTTCTGGATCAAGGCGCACTTGGCGGTGGTGCCGCCAATGTCCAGCCCCAGCAGATTGGGTTCATCGATCAAACGCCCGAGTTCGGCTGCGGCCCAAAAACCGCTGGCAGGCCCGGATTCGACCATGGTGATGGGGGTTTGCCGGGCGTGCGCCAGGCTGTCGACACCGCAGTTGGACTGCATGATGTACAGCGGCGCCTGATACCCCGCGTTGCGTAAACCGGCCTGTAATTCATCGAGATAGCGCGCCGCAATGGGTTGTACGTATGCCGACAGTACGGTGGTGCTGGAGCGCTCGTATTCGCGCCACTCGCGGGTGATCTGGTGTGAGGCGACCACCGATACGTCGGGCCAGAGCCTGCGGACTTCGGCCAGCAGTGCTTGTTCATGCGCGGGGTTGGCGTAGGCGTGAAGCAGGCAGATGGCTACTGCTTCGACGCCTTCACGGCGCAGGGTGTCGAGCAGGTCGGGCAGTGTTGACAGGTCCAGTGGCTCGCGCTCGTGACCATCGGTGTGCAAGCGGCCATTAACTTCCAGGCGCAGGTAGCGCGGCACGAAAGGGGCGGGTTTGATCCATTTTAGGTTGAAGTAATCCGGGCGATTGGCCCTGGCGATCTCCAGAATGTCGCGAAAACCGCTTGTGGTGATCAGCGCCGTTTTGACGCCCCGGCGCTCGGTCAGGGCATTGATCACCACCGTGGTGCCGTGAGCGAGAAAATCAACCTTTTCCAGCGCCACGTCGGCCTTTTGAATGACGTTGAGTACGCCTTCGGCGTAGTTTGGTGCGGTGGTGTCGACCTTGGCCGTGCGAATCTGTTGTTGGCCAGTGGCGGTGTCGGTTTCGAAATACACCAGATCCGTGAACGTGCCGCCGACATCCGTGGCAACCCGTACGATTTTGCCGTCCATACCCACAGGGCATCTCCTGTTGTGATTGTTTTTGGTGGAGGCAGCGCAAGGCCTGCCCGGCGTTGTACCGGGGTCGATGCTAGGGGGGCGTGTGGGCGGAGGGCTACGGAGCCGAAGGGTAGGGCGGCTGCATGTTCTGCCATGGGCTACCCCAACGGGTAGGTTTGGTGTTTGAATACCAATTACAACGGTGGGGCAATCAGGCCTTGGCGCAGGGCCATGTTGATGGCGCTGGTGCGGTTGTCCACCGACAGCTTGGCGTAGATGTTTTTCAGGTGGAATTTCACGGTGTTTTCAGACACGTCCAGCGCCTGGGCAATGGCTTTGTTGGGCTGGCCGCAGGCGAGCAGCGTCAGGACTTTGGATTCTTTAGGACTGAACGGGATCTTTACCCGCAACGGCTGCGCACGCCAACTGCGCAGCCGGCTAATCACGGGTTGCAGCGCCGGCAGCGCCTCTGTGTAGTCTTCCAGCACAGGCAGCAGGCACGGCCCGACCTCCAGCAGCAAACCGGGCACCGCGTTTTCACACAGCGGCAGCAGGGTGGCCAGTACGTTGTCTGCCTGCTGGGGGATTTGCGCTTTGTGCAAGGCCACCAACGCCAGCAATTTCAAGCGCCAACTCGACAGCAGCAAGCCTTTGTCACGTAAATGCGCCGCATCACGTTGCAGGCGACTGAACGCAACCTGTGAGGCGCCAGTGGCGATGTGCAAGCGGCTCAGCGCCAGGCTGGTCGCTTCGAGGTTGCGCCAGTCTTGCTGAGGGCTTTGGGTGTGCAGGTCCGCTTGCTGCGCCTCTTTGCGGGCCTGCGTCAGCATCCCTCCCTGTACCAGCGCGTCGACCCGCCAGGCGTTGATCAACTGCTGCAATCGCGGCCAATTGCGGATGCTGGCCAGTTGCGAAACGCGATCCAGCTCATGCAACGCAGGGTGCAAGCCCTTGGCCTGCAAGGTCGTGCGCCAAGTGACTTCGGCGGTGCCTGCCACGACTTCCAGCCAGCCGTCGGCATATTCCAGTGCCGCCCAGCCGTCGTTGAGCCACGGCGTTGTTTGCTCCCAGTGGCCTTGCCAATAATCCTGACGGGCCTTTAAACAGCCGATGAGCGCTTTTAACGAACTTTCGCCACCAAAGTGGCTATGGACAAAGGCCAGCGTGCTGTTGATCAAGGTGCTGGATGTCTGCATTTGCCCGCTCAGGGCCAGCAGTTGCGCTTCGTGCAGGCAGCAGTAACTTTCGCCACGCGGGCTGGCCACCAGCTGCATTTGTACCTGCGCTGTGCGGATGCTGCGCAGAGCATTTGGTATATCGCCATGGGTCAGCAAATGCAGGGTGTTTACACATTCAAGTGTGGCCTGGGCGAGCAGTTCTTCGGGGTGCTCGCCCAGGCCAGGGGGCGGCTCGTCATGCGTAAAGTGGTCCAGATACGCATTGGACAAGGTGCGGATCACATAAAAGTCGCGCAGCAGGCGGGGTTCTCCTTGCAGCGACTTTTGCGCGAGTTCCAGCCGTTGCGTACACAGGGCATGCTCTCCCAGCTTGGCGTGCAAATAGGCTTGCAGCAGCAACAGGTCGGGCGCATTGCGCCGGGTCTGTTCATCAAACTGTTGCACCAGGCTTTGTGCGTAGCGTATGCCTTGGCGCAGTACCAGCGTCCAGCCGCCGGCCAGCACCACCAAAGTAATTGCCAGCGTGGGGTCCTTGGCCTTGAGGGCGTGGGCCACGGCTTGTACCCAATCGCAAGCTTGCGCCAGCCAATGGGCGGCGGCGCCGTGGATGCGCCGGGCTTGCGTGAGGCACACCCGCGGGCCCAAAAAGTCACGCAGCAGGCCGTGGTAACGAAACCATTGGCGCTCGGCGTCCAATGGCATCAGCAGCGCATCGAGGTGGCTGAGCTGGCTGAGTAATTGCGCGCTGTCCGTGCGTTCACGTACCGCATCGGCCAGCTCGGCATTGAAGCGTTCGAGCAATGACGTTTCGAGTAAAAAAAGCTGGCATTGCGGCGAGAGGCTGCCCAGCACTTGCTCGGCCAGGTAGTCAGCCACATCCGTGACACAACCGCAAAACGCCCCCAAACCGTACACATTGCCTTCATGGCTTTCTCGCCAGAGGCGCGCCAACTGAACGGCGACAGCCCAGCCTTCGGTGGTGCGATGGATGTGCTGTACATCAATGGTTTGGACGTTGGCCCCGAGAATGCTGCGGGTCTCGTCCTCGGACAGGCTCAGTTGGTGAGCAGACACTTCCTGCACCCAGCCGTTGGTTTTCCAGCGGGCCAGGCCGGGCGGGTACGGCTGGCGACCACCAGATTCAGCCAGGGTGTTGCCTGTTCAAGCAACGTGCAGACGATGTGATCGACTTCCTTGCAGGTCACGCAGTGATAGTCGTCCAGCAGCAGCGTGATCGGGTGGTCAGCGTGAGACAACGCGTGCAGCAACGCAGACAGGGTTCGCAGCGGCTGGGCGTCCAGCGATTGAGTAGCGGCCAGGTGTGATAGAGGCCCTAGCTCCAACCCGGCGCGTTCGAGGGCGAGAATAAGGTAGGCCAAAAAGCGATTGGGCTCGGCGTCGGCTTCATCCAGCGAAAGCCAGGCGAGGTGCGCCGGGGCAGGGCGAGCCAGCAGTTCCTGGCGCCATTGCATCAGCAAAATGGTTTTGCCGTAGCCGGCGGGTGCGACGACCAGCAGCAAAGGGGGTGAAGGTTGTTGGCGCAATGACGCGAGCAGGGTTTCGCGCACCTTAGACGTCAGCAGGGTATGCGGCGGGGTCAATTTACCGATCCAGCACCAGGTGCTGGATGAAGTGGGCTGAATGCTCATGGTGAGAAGGCCGATCTCAAGGGCTGAGCATCCAGAGCTTGTCCCCCTCGGCCAACACCGCCAAGTCAGACAGTGCTGAGTTCCGCGTAAGAAGTTGCCCTACAACCCGTAGTCGCTGACGAGGCATGAAGGCTGCGAAAGATCAAAAGATCGCGAGGCAAGCTCTTATCAAACATGAAATAAGTGATTGATTCTAAAGACTCTGTAGGAGCGAGCTTGCTCGCGATCTGTTGATCTT
>NZ_WIVZ01000064.1:0-17143 GCF_009600325.1 Pseudomonas sp. FSL R10-2189 | reverse complement strand
GCTTACATTTTCTAAGATCCTCGACTCCTTTTCCAGCCGGTCAGATTTTTTCTACACCCTTAAATGCGAAGAGCCACAAAACCTCAGTTGGAGTGAACTGAACACCTCGCGCTATTCCGACAGCGACTACATGGTGCTATGGCGCACCTCCACGAGCAAAGACTGGAGCACCTCGGCTTTCGCCACCGAGGGCGGCTTTGGCGACATCGAAGAAACCCAAAAGACCCTGGCCTACAAACTCAAGGCCGACTGGAACAGCGTCCAGTGGCTGGGCATCGACCACGCGCTGCAAACCGGCCTGGAACTGTCGCAAAGCTCGGCCAGCTATGAACGCAATAAACCTTACAGCAGCTACAGCGTCGCCAGCACCGACACCTGCATGGGCAACGACCCGTATTGCTCCATCGGCCAGACCGCCAATGGCTGGGCCGGGCAATACGCCAACAAGATGACCCTGACCCAGGGCAAAGTCGCCTTCGACACGCGCTCATGGGCGTTATACCTGCAAGATGAAATGCGCTACAAACGCCTCACCGTGCGGCCCGGCGTGCGCATCGACGGCGACAACTACATGAACCAGACCACCGTGGCCCCGCGCCTGGCCATTGAACTGGACGTGTTCGGCGACAACAAAACCCGCATCACCGGCGGCGCCAACCGTTACTACGGGCGCAACCTGTACGCCTACCGCCTGCGCGACGGCATCGCCGCCATGGGCACTGAATACAGCCGGGCCAGCCAGACCTCTGACTGGGTGATGGGCAAGCAAAACGCCAACGACAGCAAGTTCAACCAACTGAAAGTGCCCTATGACGATGAGCTGACACTGGGCCTGAGCCACGTGCAGTGGGACACCGAGTTCGCCGTCAAATACGTCAAGCGCATGGGCCGCGAGCAAGTCAGCCGCGCCTGGGGCGCGCAAATCGGCCAGCCCTCCGAAGACACCGGCGCCCTGGCGGCCAACTACTACACCTACTACAACGGCGGCAAAAGCGACGCCGACATCTACACCCTCACCATCACCCCGCTGCAAGCCTTTACCCTGGGCAGCACCCGCACCTCGGGCCAGTTCGCCATGGACTGGAGCAAGATCAACAACACCGGCCTGTCGAACTACAACGCCAGCATTGGCGCCATTTACGTTGAAGACCCGACGATCCAGTACGACGGCAAGTTCATGAAGTATTCCGACATGCCTGCGACCAACTACAACCGGCCATGGACAGCACGCCTGACGACCATCACCGAAATCGACCCCTTGAACCTCACCTGGAGCAACTTCCTGCGTTATCGCGATGGCTATCGCCGCATTGCCGCCACGGGCAAAAAAGTCGTGCATGAAGGCTCCGAAGCTTACGTGTGGGCCGAAACACCGTATGCCGGCGCACTGACCTGGGACACCCGGCTGGCCTGGAAAATGCCCACTGCCAAAGACCAGGCCGTGTTCGTCAACCTCGACGTCACCAACCTGCTGGACAAAAAAATCGTCGGCGCCACCGAAACCAGCGGCCTGCCCACCTTTGAAGTCGGGCGCCAATTCATGCTGGAAGTGGGGTACACCTTTTGAACCGCCTGACCGCCTGCTTCAACGCTGCACTGGCGTTAAGCTGCCTCGACGCCCACGCAGCCAGCGCTTGCGATGAGAAGTCCGCCCAGTACACGGCCTGCGTCGCCCAACTGTATCGCCAGCCCGTCGCCCAATGGCCTGCTCCGGAGGTAGACCCTGATGTGCACTGGCAAGAGATGGCCGCCCTGCCCGACCACGCCCCGGCACCGCCCGAAAACCCCTTTAGTGAGGCCAAGGCCGAACTGGGTAAAAAGCTGTTTAATGACCCCAAACTGTCGCGCTCCGGGCAAATTGCCTGCGCGTCCTGTCATGAAGCCGACATGGCTTTTGCCGATGGTCGTCGGGTGTCGTTTGGGCATGATCGTCAGAGCGGACGCCGCAATGCCCCCAGCCTGGTGATGAGCGGTTACAGCACCCACCTGTTTTGGGACGGCCGGGGCGGCAGCCTCGAGCAACAAGCCCTGCACCCCATCGTCGACCCCGTGGAAATGGCCTTTGATATCCCGTCGTTGCTCGAACGGCTCAATGCCGACGCGGATTATCGGCAACAATTTGCCCAGGTCTTCGGCCCCGGCCCGATCACCCCCGAACTCACCGGGCAAGCCCTCGCTACTTTCCAGCGCACCTTGGTCAAAGCCACGCGCAACACCGCCTTCGAGCAACTACTGCGCGGTCGCCCGCAGCGCATGAGCGATGAGCAGCTCTACGGCCTGCACCTGTTTCGCACCAAAGCGCGCTGCATGAACTGCCACTTTGGCCCGGCCCTCAGCGACGAACAGTTCCATAACGTGGGGCTGAGTTATTACGGGCGCAAATACGAAGACCTGGGGCGCTATGAAGTGACACGCCAGCCACAGGATGTGGGCGCCTTTCGCACCCCGTCCTTGCGGCTGGTGATGAAGACCGCGCCTTGGATGCACAACGGCCTGTTCGTCAACATGGAAGGTACGCTGGCGTTCTACAACATGGGCATGCCGCGCCCGCGACCCACCGCGCAACAGGCCAATGACCCGTTGTTTCCGAGCACCAGCGAACGCCTGAAAGCACTGAACCTGGACAAGGACGAACTGCGAGCCTTGCGCAGTTTTCTCGACACGCTCTAGCGCCAGCAACATCACAACTCGTCGCACAAGCGCAATTGGACGCTGGGTCAAGCGCACTTGAGAAACAATATCGTTTATTATTGTTACAAGTTTTGTAGTACCAAAGTGAGGAACCCAGCGAATGATGCTCCGAAATACCCGGCTTGCGACATCTCTACTGCGCGGCCTGACGCTCTCCATCCTCGGTCTTGCACTGACCTCCCCCGCCTACGCAGCCGACCCCGTCACCCTGACGCTGTACAACGGCCAGCACAAAGAAGTGGGCGACAACCTGGCCGCCGCCTTTGAAGCCAAAACCGGCATTCACGTCAACGTGCGCAAGGGCAGCAGCAACCAACTGGCCAGCCAGATCATGGAAGAAGGCGACCGCTCCCCGGCTGACGTGTTTTACGCCGAAGAATCGCCGCCCCTGAACAACCTGGGCGAGCAAGGCTTTCTGGCCAAGGCCGACGACAGCACCCTGCAAGCGCTGCCCAAAGAATACGTGGCCGCCAATGGCACTTGGATCGGCGTGACCGCACGCACCCGCGTCGTGGCGTTCAACCCCAAGCTGATCAAGGAAGAAGACCTGCCCAAATCGGTACTCGATTTCGCCAACCCTGAATGGCAAGGCAAAGTCGGCTTCGTCCCCACCAGCGGCGCCTTTCAGGAACAGGCCGTGGCCATTATCAAACTGCACGGTCGCGACGCCGCAGAAGAATGGCTGACCGGACTGCGCGCCTTCGGCAAAACCTACACCAACAACATGGTGGCGCTCAAAGCGGTGGAAAACGGCGAAGTCGCCACCGTGCTGGTGAACAACTACTACTGGTTCGCCCTGGAAAAAGAGAAAGGCAAACTGGACTCCAAACTGCACTACTTCACCGACGGTGATGCGGGCGGCTTGATCACTGTGTCCAGCGCAGGCGTGATCAAAGCCAGCAAGCACCCCAAAGAAGCCCAGCAACTGCTCGCCTACATGGCCAGCGAAGAAGGCCAGCGGGTGATCACCAACACCACCGCCGAATACCCGATGCGCAAAGGCATGGTGTCGGACCGTGGTCTCAAGCCATTCGAAGAGCTGCAAGCGCCGAAAATCACCCCGGCTGACCTGGGCAACGCCGAAGAAGCGCTGGACCTCGAACGCGACACCGGCCTGCTCTGATGCTCGCTACCGCCCACCCTGTGCGCCACACCCTTAAGCGCAAAAGGCCGTCGATCTGGCTGCTGCTGCCCGTCCTGCTGCTGGTCGGGCTCAGCCTGCTGCCGCTGCTGTATGTCGCCACCAAAGCCTGGCAAGCCGGCTGGACGCAGGCGCTGAGCCTGTTGTGGCGGCCGTATGTGTTCGGCCTGATGCGCAACACGCTGCTGCTGATGGTGGGCGTCACCGTGACCTGCGCCGTGGTCGGCCTGTCGCTGGCCTGGTTGCTGGAACGCAGCAACTTGCCGGGGCGGCGCCTGTGGGGCGTGATCCTGTGCTTGCCGTTTGCCGTCCCGGCATTCGTCAGCAGCTTCACCTGGGTATCCCTCAGCGCCAGCTTTGAAGGCCTGGGCGGGGCCATTTTGGTGATGAGCCTGTCCAAATACCCGCTGATTTTTTTGCCGGTCGCCGCGACCCTGCGCAACCTTGACCCGGCCCTGGAAGAATCAGCGCGCACCCTGGGGCAGAACCGTTGGGGGGTGTTTTTCAAGATCACCCTGCCGCTGCTCTGGCCTTCACTCCTGGCTGGCTCGCTGCTGATTGCCTTGCACATGCTGGTGGAGTTTGGCGCGCTGTCGATCATCGGCCTGCAAACCTTTACCACTGCGATCTACCAGCAATTTGAACTGGAATTCAGCAACGCCAATGCGGCGATGCTGTCGGCGGTGCTGCTGGTAATGTGCCTGAGCCTGTTGTGGCTGGAGCTGAAAGTACGCGGCAAAGGCCGCCACATTCGCATCGGCCAGGGCGCCGCACGGCGCGCCGAGCAAGTGCGGCTGGGCAAATGGTCGCTGGTGGGGCAAGTGTATTGCCTGCTGCTGGCGGTGATTGGCAGCGGCATCCCGCTGGGCATGCTGGCGTACTGGCTGATCAAGGGCAGCTCGGCGGCCTTCCCGATGGCCGCGATTGGCGAGGCGTTGTTCTCGTCGCTGGCCTTGTCGTTGGGCGGCGCAGCTCTGTGCCTGGTGCTGGCGGTGCCGGTGGGGTTGCTGGTGGTGCGTTACAAAGGCCAATTGGCGATCTGGGCCGAACGCCTGCCGTACCTGCTGCACGCCCTGCCGGGCCTGGTCATTGCCCTGGCGCTGGTGTACTTCTCACTGCATTACGTGCCGGCGCTGTATCAGACCTCGGCATTGCTGCTGGTGGCGTATGCGCTGCTGTTTTTGCCTTTGGCGCAAGCACCGATCCGCACCGCGCTGAACAAGGCCGCCCCGCAACTGGAAGAAGCCGCCCGTACGTTGGGCGCCTCATCGTTCTCGGCGTTTTGCCGGGTGACCTTGCCGATCATCTTCCCGGCGTTGGGCGCGGCGTTTGCGCTGGTGTTTCTCGACGCTATGAAAGAACTGACCGCCACCTTGCTGCTGAGCCCGACCGGGCTTAACACCTTGGCCACCCAAGTGTGGGCGCACACCTCGAATGTCGAATTTGCGGCCGCGGCGCCTTATGCCGCGCTGTTGATCGTGGTGTCGGGCTTGCCGGTGTATTTGCTGACCACGCGGATGTATTTGAGCCGCTGAAGCCGCCCTCACCCCAACCCTCTCCCAGAGGGAGAGGGAGCTTTACCGAGGTGGTATCGGATTCAGCGCCATTGCTTGCAGACCGCAAATCATCACCAAGATCCCCCAATCAGTCCCCTCTCCCTCCGGGAGAGGGCTAGGGTGAGGGTGAGGGTCTTTTCCCACACAATTCGCAACGCCTGCACCGGCCTCGTCCCTTTCATTCGCAGGACCTTTCCTAGAGAATCCTCACCGCCTTGTGGCGCTGGAACTGCGCGGATAGTCTCGACGGGTCACTGATTTCAGTGGCCGGTTTTGACAGACCGTCTGATCTCGCATGACCACTACTATGTTATGGCGGCCATGTGCGGGGCATCTTCGGGTGCGCCGAGTTCGCGAGACTCCTCGGTCTGTCAACCCGCACATAGCTGCCACCCTTCCGATTGACAGCGGATTGACGACAGCTCCAACGTTTGGAGTTTCTCGCATGGATAAAATCGTCCCAGACCCACCCCTCGATGCCTTCCACACCAGCGCCCATCGCGGCACGCTGCTGTTCACCACCCACCCCGGTATTCCCGCACGTCACGCGCTTGAACACGTTTCGCTGCTGCTTAAAGGTGCAGAGTTAAACGCCGACGACATTAGCGCCCACCTCTCAGGCCTTGAAGCCGAACAGCTGTGGAATGTTATTCACAGTATGGAGATGGCCCGTGCGCTGGTGGACTCGCTGCTGACTGATTAATGCTCGCCATGAATGCGCTTGTGCGTAACCGCCAACCCTCACCCCAACCCTCTCCCGGTGGGAGAGGGAGCTTTACCGAGGTGGATTCGGATTCAGCGCCATTGCTTGCAGACCGCAAATCATCACCAAGATCCCCCAATCAGTCCCCTCTCCCTCCGGGAGAGGGCTAGGGTGAGGGGCTTTTGATGTTAAGCCCTGAACTGCCCCAAACTGGCCTTCAACTGCCCTGCCAGGCTGTCCAGCACCTTGCCGCTGGCCGTGGTCTGCGTGACGGCCTCGGCCGCGCGTTCGGCCTGGGCATGGATCACTTCGACCCGCCCACGCACTGCATGGGCGCCCTGGGCCTGATGCGCTGCGGCTTTGGTCGCATCGTCTATGGCCGTGTGCACTTGCTCAACCGAGGCCTGCACGGTCTTCTGCAATTTCACGCTGCCGCGCAACACCGCCAGGCCTTCGTCCGCCTGACGCCCGGCCTGCGCAATTGCCGCGACCGCCTCTTTCGCGCCCTGCTGCAAGGCCACGATGTGTGCCTGAATATCGCCGGTAGAGCTTTGCGTTTTGCTCGCCAAGGCGCGGACTTCATCGGCCACCACCGCAAAGCCGCGCCCCGTCTCGCCTGCCCGCGCCGCTTCAATGGCGGCGTTCAACGCCAGCAGGTTGGTCTGCTCGGCAATGCCATGGATCACCGTCAGCACCACTTCGATCTGCTCGCTTTGCTGCGCCAGCCGCTCAATCACTTTGGCGCCCTCGCCCACTTGCCCGGCCAGCGCTTCAATCAAGCCGCCCACTTGCGCCGAGGTGCGGGTGTTTTCGTCAGTCGCCTGACGAATGTCCACCACCTGGCGCAGCGCCGCCTGCATCGCCTGGCTTTCAGACTGCGCCGCATCGGCCATGGTCGACAGCGCCTCAAGGCTTTGCGCCACTTCATCGCGCTGCAACTGCGCCGCCGCATCCGCCCCGGCATTGAGCATCGTCATCACGCCAATCTCGACCCCGGTACGCTGGGCCACATCCCCCGCTTCACGCACGATGGGCTGCAACTTGTCGACAAAACGGTCAACCGCTGCCGCCATGTCGCCAATCTCGTCTTTGCTGCTCAGGCCCACGCGCTTGGTCAGGTCACCCTCGCCCGCCGCCAAGTCATTCAGGGCGGCGTTAAGCAGCAGTAACTTGCTCACCACGCGCCGCCCCAACACCACCGCCAGTACCAGCAACACGCCAAGCCCCACCAGCGCCAGGCTCAAGCCGATGCGCCAGCGTAGCGCTTCTGCCGCCTCGCGGACGGTGTGCGCGGTATTGACCTGCATTTGTGCGGCCGCTGCCTGCGCCGACTGCAAACGCGCGCCCAGGGCCTTGGAGCTTTCGCTGGCCGCGCCTTGCAGGCTGTCGTCGACCAACTGATCACTGCTTACGATCAACGACGCAAAACGCTGATCCAGCGCCGCCAGCGACTGTTCGACCGAGGCAGTAGAAACGCCCATCAACACTTTGCCGATCACAACGCCATTGGGGCTGATGGGCGCCTCGAGGTAATACACCGCCGGATCGTTGCGCGCAGCATCGAGGACTTTATCCAGCGCGCGCTCGCCCTTGCCCTTTTCCAGCAGGGCTTTGTTGATCGGGTTATCACGGTTGAGGTAGCGCGTCAGATGTTGCCCCGAGGCATCGTCATACACCACGAACAGCACATTGGGATTGCGCTGGGCACGCCGAGCGAAGTCCGACAGGGTCGGCACATCGTTGTCCCAAATGGCCCGGGACGAGACGGCCGCCAGCAACTGCGCCATGTCGTTCGCAGAGTCTTTGAGGCTCTGTTCGAGCATTTCCCAGAGCTGCATCTGTTCGTCTTTAAGGCGCGGCTCCAGGCCTGCGGTCAGACGCTGGCGGGTGCTGACTGACAACCCGTCCAGGTTGCTCTTGACCTCACGCCCGGCCAACTCCAGTTCGGCCGCCAACTGCTTGCTGTCTGCACTCAGCCCCGCATCCAGATCGGACTCCAGGGCCGTGACCGTGCTCCGCGTCAGTGCGACAGCCACCAGCACTTGCACCAAAAGAGCGATACCGAGGGTAACGAATACCGGCCGCAACAAACGGCTTTGTAACAATGAGAGTACGGCAGACACAGAAAACCCCTCCACAACGGTGCCATTATTTTGATGGCACGCTTATGGCGTTTTTGAAGCAAGGGTCATGCCGTGGATCTCTTGCGGGACTTCCAGTCTTCGACGCCGCGCTGTCGCGCAGCAAACAGGCCATCGATAATCGACAGCATCCCCCAATCGGTTCCCTCTCCTTCGGGAGAGGGCTAGGGTGAGGGTTGCTCTTGATTTGAGTGCATATCCGTTGCTGCGGCAACGGCCACTTAGGGTTCCGGCCTTACGCCGTGGGCCCGCCGCGTTCGGCCAGCGTGGTTTAACGGGGCCTCTTAGATCAAGATCAAAAACCAGATCAAGATCAACAGATCGCGAGGCAAGCTCGCTCCTACAGAGGGCTAAAACAACAAAGGGCCCCGAAGGGCCCTTTGTTTTGCATCGCGACGTGTTACGCGAACGGGTGACGCAGAACGATGGTTTCGTTGCGGTCCGGACCTGTCGAGACGATGTCGATCGGCGCGCCGATCAGTGCTTCTACGCGCTTGATGTAAGCACGGGCGTTTTCTGGCAGCTCTTCCAGGGTTTTGGCACCCACGGTCGATTCGGTCCAGCCCGGTACTTCTTCGTACACAGGCTGCAGGCCTACGTAGCTGTCAGCGTCGGTTGGCGCCACTTCGTTGCCGTCTGCATCTTTGTAGCCAACGCAGATGTTGATGGTTTCCAGACCGTCGAGTACGTCCAGCTTGGTCAGGCAGATGCCCGAGATGCTGTTCACGTCGATAGCGCGACGCAGGATAACGGCGTCGAACCAGCCGCAACGACGGGCACGGCCGGTGGTGGCACCGAACTCGTGACCTTGCTTGGCCAGGTGAGCGCCGACGTCGTCGAACAGCTCAGTCGGGAACGGGCCCGAGCCCACGCGAGTGGTGTAAGCCTTGGTGATGCCCAGGATGTAGTCCAGGAACATCGGGCCAACGCCCGAACCGGTCGCAACGCCACCGGCGGTGGTGTTGGAGCTGGTCACGTACGGGTAGGTACCGTGGTCGATGTCCAGCAGCGAACCTTGAGCGCCTTCGAACATGATGTCTTTGCCAGCGCGACGCAGGTCGTGCAGCTCAGCGGTCACGTCCAGCATCAGCGGCTTCAACAGCTCAGCGTATTCTTTGCACTCGGCCAGCGTCTTGTCGAAGTCGATGGCGGTTTCTTTGTAGTAACCGACCAGCATGAAGTTGTGGTAATCCACCAGCTCACGCAGTTTGGCTTCGAAACGCGGCATGTTCAGCAGATCGCCAACGCGCAGACCGCGACGGGCAACCTTGTCTTCGTATGCCGGGCCAATGCCGCGACCGGTTGTACCGATCTTCAGCTCGCCACGGGCTTTTTCGCGGGCCTGGTCCAGTGCAACGTGGAACGACAGGATCAGCGGGCAGGACGGGCTGATACGCAGGCGCTCACGCACCGGTACGCCTTTCTCTTCCAGCTTGATGATTTCACGCAACAGAGCGTCTGGAGCAACCACCACACCGTTGCCGATCAGGCACTGCACGCCTTCGCGCAATACGCCCGACGGAATCAGGTGCAGAACGGTTTTTTCGCCGTCGATCACCAAGGTGTGGCCAGCGTTGTGGCCACCTTGGTAGCGCACTACAGCGGCAGCATGTTCGGTCAGCAGATCAACGATCTTGCCTTTGCCCTCATCACCCCACTGGGTGCCCAGGACTACGACATTCTTACCCATAACACTTGTCCTCATTCGCGCAAACTTGGTGCCGGCAACCGCCGGCAGGAAAACTCAAGAAGCCAGCGGCACGACGTGCCACAAGCCGTTCTGCTGAATCAATTGGCGGTCGCAGTCCGCATCACGGGCGGCGGTCTGTGGCTGGCCAGGCAATGCCTGAACCACACGCTGACCTTCACTGCGAAGCTGGCAAACCTGCTGCCAGAGTGCCGCATCTGTGCTGTCAGGCATCCAGATACCGCCAGACGGTAGCTGAACCTCAGCACGCCCCAGGGTTACCAGGGTTTTCAAATCGGTCGAAAAACCGGTCGCCGGACGGGCACGCCCAAACACAGCACCGATATCGTCATAACGACCGCCCTGAGCGATGGAATCCCCAACGCCCGGAACAAACACCGCAAACACCACACCTGTGTGGTAGTGATACCCACGCAACTCACCCAGGTCAAAATACAGCGGCAACTGCGGGAAACGCACCGACAACCGCTCGGCAATGGCCTGCAAGTCGTCCAGAGCTGCCATCACCTCGGCCGGAGCCTTGGCCAGACGCTCACGCGCAGCAACCAGCACATCACGGCCGCCACACAAACCCACCAATGCCTGAAGCATGTCAGCCAGATCGGCCGGCAAACCTTCGGTCAAGGCTGTTACTTCGTCGATCGCCTTGCGTTGCAGGGCGTCGAACAATTGTTGTTCCACTTCAACCGACAGGTTGGCCGCACGGGCCAGCCCACGGTAAATGCCGACATGCCCCAGGTCCATGTGCACATCCGGCACATCGGCCAGTTGCAGCATGGCCAGCATCAAGCTGATGACTTCTACATCGCTGCTCGGGCTGGCATCGCCATACAACTCGGCGCCCAACTGGATCGGGCTGCGCGAGGACGACAATGCACGCGGTTGAGCATGCAGAACGCTACCGGCGTAGCACAGACGGCTCGGGCCTTCATGACGCAAGGTATGCGCATCAATGCGCGCCACTTGCGGCGTGATGTCGGCACGAAAACCCATCTGGCGACCCGTCTTGGGGTCAATAACCTTAAAGGTCCGCAGGTCGAGATCCTGGCCGGCCCCTGTCAGCAGGGACTCCAGGTATTCGATATGCGGGGTGACGACGAACTCATAGCCCCAGCTCTGGAACAGATCCAACACCTGACGCCGCGCGACTTCAATGCGCGCAGCTTCTGGTGGAAGTACTTCTTCGATGCCATCTGGCAGAAGCCAGCGGTCTACCGTTGCCATTACGCCATTCCCCTATGATCCGGGTGGCCAGCCAGCAGGCAAGCCTTGAGTAAAGCAGAACGTGGCTGCGTCTTTAGCGCGCACAGCAAAAAAGCCTGAATGACAGGCTCAGCACATTCCTCGAAAAATCTACCGATGCTGTCACAGCCATTCGGTCAATCAAACATGCAGACGCAAAAAAGCCGGGAATTTCCCGGCTGCCGCATCATACACACGTTTTCTAAAAGGATCACCCCGCGAGGCAATTTGCCCGCCCGGCGGAGTGCGTGTACAGGATGCTTTTTTGCTGCAGGAGCGAGCTTTCAAGATCAAAAGATCGTGAGGCAAGCTCGCTCCTACCGGTTTACTGCGGCTTGGACTTGTCCAGGTAGCGGAAGAACTCGCTGCTTGGGTCCAGAACCAATACGTCGCTCTTGTTCGCAAAGCTTTCGCGGTAAGCGCGCAGGCTGCGATAGAACTTGTAGAACTCCTGGTCCTGACCGTAAGCCTTGGAGTAAATCGCAGCAGCCTGGGCATCGCCATCACCGCGTGCTTCTTCGGACTGACGATAAGCCTCGGCCAGCAGAACACGACGTTGACGGTCGGCGTCAGCACGAATGCCTTCTGCCAGCTCGTTACCCTTGGCCCGATGCTCGCGTGCTTCACGCTCACGCTCGGTGCTCATACGTTCGAAAACGCTGCGGTTTACTTCTTTAGGCAGGTCAATGGCCTTGACGCGAACGTCGACCACTTCAATACCCAGCTCTTTCTCAGCCATTTTGTTCAGCGATGCGGTGATGTCAGCCATCAATGCATCACGCTCACCCGACACCACTTCGTGCAAGGTGCGCTTACCGAACTGGTCACGCAGGCCCGATTCCAGACGACGCGACAGGCGCTCGTCAGCAATCTGCTTCATGCCCGAAGTCGCGGTGTAGAAGCGCTCGGCATCTTTCACACGCCACTTGGCAAAAGCATCGACCATGACCGCTTTCTTTTCCAGCGTCAGGAAACGCTGCGTCGGCGCATCCAGCGTCATCAGGCGGGCGTCAAACTTGCGCACCTGGTTAACGTAAGGGATCTTCACGTGCAGGCCTGGCTGAACATCGGCCTGAACCACACGGCCGAAGCGCAACAGCACGGCACGTTCGGTTTGCGAGACGATGTAGAAGCTGTTCCAGGCAACGATCGCCACAACAACGGCAACAATAAGGGCGACCAGCGATTTATTGCTCATCAGCGACTCTCCCTGGTACGCGGTGGTGTCGGCAGATCCGTGTTGATGTGCGTGCCAGCATCAGAACTGCTCGCCGCAGCTGCCGAACCCGTTACCGAGTTGCTGCCGCCAGTACGGCCTTCAATCATTTTGTCCAACGGCAAGTACAGCAGGTTGCTCTGGCCGTTTTTGTTGCCGGTCACGAGTACTTTGCTGGTGTTGCTGAAGACATCCTGCATGGTGTCCAGGTACAGACGGTCACGGGTCACGTCAGGATTTTTGCGGTACTCGGCCACCAGCTTGGTAAAGCGGTCAGCTTCACCCTTGGCGCGAGATACCACTTCATCGCGGTAACCGTTGGCATCTTCGATGATGCGCTGTGCCTGACCACGGGCTTCCGGAACCACGCCATTGGCGTAGCTTTCGGCCTGGTTGCGGGCACGCTGCTCGTCTTCACGGGCACGGATCACGTCATCAAAGGCTTCTTGTACTTCACGCGGTGCAGCAGCGTTTTGTACGTTGACCTGAGTCACCGTAATACCGGTTTTGTAGGTATCGAGGAAACGCTGCAGGCGCTCCTTGATCTCTACTGCCATTTGTTCACGGCCATCGGTCAACACCTGGTCCATCGACGTGGAACCCACGACGTGACGCAAGGCACTGTCTGTGGCTTGCTGCAGGCTGACTTCCGGTTGATCAACGTTCAGCACGTAGTCGCGCAGGTTGCTGATCTTGTACTGCACGGTCAGCGGCACTTCGACGATGTTTTCGTCTTCAGTGAGCATCTGGCCCTGCTTGGTGTACGCACGCTCACGCGTTACGTTTTCCATGTACTTTTTATCGAACGGCGGCAAGTAGATGTTCAGACCCGGACCTACCGTGTCGTAGTACTTGCCCAGGCGCAGCACGACGGCTTGCTCCTGCTCGTCGACCACATAAACCGCGCTGTACAGCCAGACGGCTGCCATAACGACCAGTACCAGGCCGAGCACACCGAAGCCGGCGCTCTTACCGCCAGAGCCACCTTCGTTGCCACCGCCACCGGTACGTTTTTTTCCACCACCGAACAACCCATTCAGGCTTTCCTGCAGCTTTCGGAAGGCCTCGTCGAGATCCGGTGGTCCCTTGCGGTCGCCATTTTTAGGGCGTTTGCTACCCCAGGGATCTTGATTGTTCGAGTTGCCACCCGGCTCATTCCAAGCCATAGCGCTCTCCATCTGATAAAGCAAAGACGCGCCCACGGCGCGCCGACCAATGCTACAGAATGCCTACCACAGCGGCACGGCCGCTTTAGGAGGCTTTTATTGCAAAGTGTGTTCTTCGATGAATTCCAGCGGTTGCATCCCTTCACGGCTGACCAAGCGATTGAGCTCGGAACGCGGCAGGCGTACGTCCAACAAACTGGAGCCCTCATCGTCATGCGCTTCTTTTTGCACAACCCCCAGTTCGAAGAACTGTGCACGCAGTCGAGCAAAACGTTGCGGCAAGCGCAAGGTGCCAACGAACAAATCACTGCCCAGCAACTCGGCAATGGCCTGTTCAAGCAGCTCCAGACCTTGGTTTTCACGGGCCGACAACCAGACCCGCTGCGGTTTGCCATCGGCATCACCCTGGATCTGCGGCTCTACACCTTCAAGCAAATCGATTTTGTTGTAGACCTCAAGGATCGGCAAGTCCTGCGCGCCAATCTCGTTGAGGACGATCATCACCTGTTCGATCTGCTGCATGCGCTCGGGCTCATGCGCGTCGATCACGTGCAGCAGCAAATCCGAATTGCTCGACTCTTCGAGCGTAGACCGGAATGCTTCAACAAGCTTGTGCGGCAAGTGACGAATAAAGCCCACGGTATCGGCCAGTACGATCGGCCCCAGATCGTCCAGGTCAACGCGGCGCAAGGTCGGGTCGAGCGTGGCGAACAATTGGTCTGCGGCAAATACGTCTGACTGCGTGACCGCATTGAACAACGTGGACTTACCGGCGTTGGTATACCCCACCAGCGACACCGTAGGAATATCGGCGCGTTGGCGCCCTCTACGGGACTGTTCACGTTGGCTGCGGACTTTTTTCAGACGCGACTTGATCTGGCTGATGCGGATACGCAACAGACGGCGGTCGGTTTCAAGCTGGGTTTCACCCGGCCCGCGCATACCAATGCCGCCACCTTGACGCTCAAGGTGGGTCCAGCCGCGCACAAGACGCGTGCTCATGTGATCAAGCTGGGCCAGTTCGACCTGTAGCTTGCCTTCATGGGTACGGGCGCGTTGAGCGAAGATGTCGAGAATCAGCCCGGTGCGGTCAAGCACGCGACACTCGAACACACGTTCGAGGTTACGCTCCTGACTGGGCGTGAGGACGTGATTGAAAATCACAATGTCGACCTTCTCGGCCTTGACCAGGTCGCGCAACTCCTCGACCTTGCCACTGCCAATCAGGTACTTGGCCGAAGGCCGATGACGCGGCACGTTGAAAAACGCGACGGTCTCGGCGCCAGCCGATACTGCTAACTCCTGGAACTCCTGCGGATCTTCGTGCGCCTCAGGGTCCTGAACTTCCAAGTGAACGAGGATCGCCCGCTCACCACCACCGTGGCGCTCAAAGAACAAAGGAGACTCCTATCAAGCGTTACCTGGCTCAGCGTCTGCCAGATCAGATTCGCTCGCGCTAGGCAGACGGATCGGACGGACTGGGACGACTGTCGAGATAGCGTGTTTGTAAACCATTTGGCTCACGGTGTTTTTCAGCAGGATCACGAACTGGTCGAACGACTCGATAGTCCCCTGCAGCTTGATACCGTTGACCAGGTAGATGGAAACGCCAACCTTCTCTTTACGCAAAGTATTCAAGTAAGGGTCTTGTAGCGAATGCCCTTTTGACATGTGCCGCACTCCTGTAAGGATAAAAAAAATAGATACAAAAATTAGATGGCGATGTCGCCATACCCATAGGATAGACGGCAATTTCCGGGACTCAGCTCAATATGGAGACCGATCCCAAGTATTTCAAGGCGCGCGGCAGATTGTCGCAGTCCAGGCTGTCCAGCCAATGTAGATCATCCCAACCGCGCAACCAGGTGAACTGACGTTTGGCCAATTGGCGCGTAGCAATGATGCCGCGCTCCTGCATCTCGGTCGCTGTCAGCTTGCCGTCCAGATAATCCCAGACTTGGCGGTAGCCCACTGCACGTATAGACGGCAACCCGGCGTGCAGGTCACTTCTATCTCGCAGGGCTAAGACCTCGTCGATGAATCCCTGTTCCAGCATTTGCATGAATCTTTGCGCGATTCTTTCATGCAGCACCTGCCGGTTCGCCGGAGCGATGGCCAGTTGGGCGACAGTATAGGGCAATTGGCCGCCGCCAGAAGCTGCTGCTTTAGTAGATTCTTCAGATTGTTTGTGCCGGTGGGCCGTCATGCTCAGGCCGCTCACCCGATACACCTCTAACGCCCGGGTCAGACGCTGCGGGTCATTGGGGTGAATGCGCGCTGCCGACTCCGGGTCGACCGCTGCCAACTGATCATGCAGCGCCTGCCAGCCAAGGCGCCGGGCTTCTTCTTCGAGCTGCGCACGCACCTGCGGGTCGGCAGCTGGCATGTCGGCCAGACCTTCAAGCAACGCTTTGTAATACAACATTGTGCCGCCCACCAGCAGCGGGATATTGCCCCGTGCGGTGATCTCGGCCATGGATTGCAACGCATCGCGGCGAAAATCAGCCGCCGAATAGCTCTCGGCCGGATCAATGATGTCGATCAACCGGTGCGGATGCGCCGCCAGAATCTCTTTGGACGGCTTGGCCGTGCCGATGTCCATGCCGCGATACACCAGCGCCGAATCCACGCTGACCAGCTCGCAGGGCAATACTTTGCTCAGCTCGATCGCCAGATCGGTTTTGCCTGCGGCGGTGGGGCCCATCAAAAAGATGGCCGGGGGTAAAGCCTTGGAACCTGTCATCAGCGACCGCGCAAAAAAAGTTTGTCCAAGTCGTCCAGGCCCATTTGGGTCCAGGTGGGACGACCATGATTGCACTGACCGCTGCGCTCGGTGTTTTCCATGTCCCGCAACAAGCCGTTCATTTCCGGGATGGCCAAGCGCCGATTGGCCCGGATCGCGCCGTGGCACGCCATGGTACCGAGCAATTCGTTGAGGTGCGCCTGAATGCGGTCACTGGTGCCGTATTCCATCAAGTCGGCCAACACGTCATGCACCAGGCGCTGCGCCTCAGCCTGCTTGAGCAAGGCCGGGATCTGGCGAATGGCCAGAGTCTCCGGGCCCAAGCGCTGCAACTCAAAGCCCAGACGGCGGAACCACTCGCCATGCTCTTCGGCGCAATCGGCTTCACGCTGGCTGACCGCAATCGACTCAGGCACCAGCAGCGGCTGGCCGCTCAGGCCTTCGCTGGCCATGGCGATTTTGAGCCGCTCGTACATGATCCGCTCGTGGGCCGCGTGCATGTCCACCAGCACCAGGCCGTGGGCGTTTTCCGCGAGGATGTAGATGCCCTTGAGCTGTGCCAGGGCAAAGCCCAATGGCGGAATATCACCCTGCCCCTCGGGCATCGGCGCCGCCGTGGCCTCGGGCAATGGCGCGAAAAACTCGCGGTAGGCATTTTTGGCTTCAGCGGTCGCCATGGACGGCCCGGAAGTCGGCGGCCGGTAGTAAGACTGATAACCCGCCCCCGCCCCGGAACCCGGTACGTGCGCAGCCGGTGCGGCCTGAGGCTGCTCCAGCAGGTGCGCGGCCAGGCGCATCTCGCCTTGCGGGCCGAACTCACCGGCGTCGATCCCGGT
>NZ_WIVZ01000063.1:0-18825 GCF_009600325.1 Pseudomonas sp. FSL R10-2189 | reverse complement strand
AGCTTACATTTTCTAAGATCCTCGACTCCTTTTCCAGCCGGTCAGATTTTTTCTACACCCTTAAATGCGAAGAGCCTATTTACTCCACCAGATGACCATTCAAGTTTCTGCAGCACAGTGGACGGATTTCAAGGTAGTGAAGCCGATTTAATCATCGTTTCCCTAGTGAGAAACAATGACAAAGGTAGCCTGCGAAGCGCTCTTGGTTTCTTAGTTGATGAGCGACGAATGAACGTACTCTTAAGCCGCGCTCGTTACCAGTTGATCATAATTGGTTCTTATCAATTCATCAAAGAGTGGGCAGGACAGATCGAGAAAGCGCCATCATTTTCTGGCTATCAAGATGGTGAATTCTTAGCAAAACTCTTCAGCAAGCTAGAAAGTTATCGGCAACAAGAAAAACTCACGCTATTACCATGGACTGAATTATCCCCCAGCACTCAAATAAATCAAAAAAAGCCAAACTCCAATCGTAAAAGAAACCCCATCCAGGTTAACAAGCCAAATAATTTAAGTGCACGCAACAACAATGGGGATAAAAAATGACAACTACACGCCCATCTATATTTGTTAAAGTTCCATTTTGCCAAGGCCAGCACCGATTCAAGATACTCAAAGGCCAAAATTGGGGCGCTGTAGATCATTTGCTATTACAGGAGGTAGTAAATCAACCTTGTTCAGCTCAAGAGCTAGCAGAGCAATCGAATCTTCCACGACGTCTAATCATCGAGATTATGATTCCGTTTATGCGCGTTGGCTGGATTCAGCTCTCAAAAGAGCCTCAGCACTACGTTTTTCAAGCTACTATTCGCGGCATTATTGTTTCCCAGCACGCTGAACTCCCTGTTGAAAAAGAACCTATAATTTCTTTTCGTCAGTTCATAATCGACCCAGCCACTGGCGATTGTTATAGAGTTGGAAGCAGACAACAAAGCTTTCAAGTGTACAGCAATTACAGATCAAATGAGATTCTTCGAGAGAAGAAAAGCCTGACTGCCGAATTAAACTTTAAGAGCCCGCATACATTGCCGGACCTGACTGACATATATGAGTGCGTTGCAGAGGCCGATGAGGAAGTCATAAGCTATGAAGAACACGCAATCGAAAAACCATACAGTCAAACCGTAAAGTTTGCAATCGCAATAGTGGATGAGTTTGATAATATCACTGGCTTACCAGCAGAAGCTTCAAGCGAGCTGCGATCGCAAATCATCGATGCGGCACACAAGAAACTAGAGTTCATAAAGTTACTTGGCGATCAATCAAACTCTAAAAGTAGCAGCGTCATGCAGCACGACGCGATTTCAACAGAACAATCATATATCGAGCACCCTCTATCATGCGACCAATACGAGTTAATACTTGGCGCAGAGCACCATCAACAACACCTTCTTGACACCATTGAAACTGCACATTCTCGCTTAATAATCCACTCAACATTTATCTCAACCTCAAACTTAGAAAAAATAATTCCGCACCTACTAGAGGCAGCCAAGCGATCAGTTCAAATTGATATTCTATGGGGACAGGTAGAACCTGACGACGCCTCAAAAATGCAACAATATGAAGAGACTTTAAACACTTTAAAATCTCTGAATCAGATGGTTATCGATAGTGGATTAAGCACACTCTTAACATTCCACATCGAGCCAACGAACTCTCACGCTAAATTTATTATTTCCGACACCCAATCCAAGGGCTACTCCGCAACTGTCGGTTCATGTAACTGGCTAGCCAGTGGCTTCAATCGATTCGAAGCCTCAGTGAATGTCCAACAACCTGGAATAGTTATTGAACTATTAACTATAGCCAGTCGGTTGTCGCGGGGGTTATCAAGAGTATCTAACAGCTTGAGCCGCGAACTAGCAGTTCTGGCAAATAAACTTAAGAGCAGAAACACTCAATCAGAATCGAAAGAAGAGACTTCAGGCGATCTAACAGCCAAGTTAGTGCTTAAGACATATCACCATGAGTATTTAAGAAAGGCTCGTGATGAAGCCACACAAGATATCTTCGTGTGTAGTCATCGACTTAGCCACTTTGCAGAGAGGCCAATAATAGCACCTCTGATAGCATCAGTGAAACAACCTGAAGCCATTGCAGCCCAAGTCTACTATGGAGCATTAAGCGGAGGGTTAAAGGCTAATGAAGCAGCCATGATTTCAGACAAGCTAGGTGCACTAGGCATCAAAATTGAAAAGGCTAACCGCCCCATGATTCATGCAAAAATATTAACTTGGGATGACAGTCACGCAGTAGTAACAAGCCTGAATTGGCTATCAGCATCTACGACAGGCAACAACTATGATGAAATAGGCATATATCTTCAGGGTGACGATGTAGCCAAGAAAATAAAAGCAGCCTTCACTAAATACACTAAATAGAACACCGCCCCTCTACCTTTACTCTTTAGAAAGCACACACAAAGAATACACAAGGTAGAGGGGAAGCAAATCAACTGCCATTACCAGCTACAAGGCTCTTTCTTTAAAACAAGCATAATTTTTTGCGAGTTATGTGAACCTGAAAGGGGGCGCTGAGGATGACCGGCGGTTACCTAGGTAATCCAGGATGTGGCAGCATGATTGACATAGTGATAATATTGACCATTATTCATGTGCGCCTAGGCGTGAACCACAGGGTGGCTACAGGGATCTTCGGATCGCACCCCGCTTCTGATGAAAGTCAGATGGCCCAGTGCCAGGTAACAGCGTTCTGCCCCGTCGAACGTATATAATCGACGGCTGAGAATCCCGCCATGAGCGGGATTCGCCTTTCTGGCCCTTCACTTTTGCGGCTTCGCCCAATTCTGCACTTCGTTGGGGCATTGCCTCTTGGGTTTTCTTTGCGAATCCCTCGCGACCTTGAAGACGCTGAACCCCTTTTTGTTGATCGGGGTATTCAGAGAGCCTTCGCCAGTGCGTACGGCATATGCGCTGGTGACGTGAATCCGAAGCAAGCGGCGTTCACGATAAAACGCTAGGCATACGTTGTATTGTTCCAGTAGACCGGTAGCGTTATTCAACACGCTCATGGTGAAAACCGCTCGCCTTCCGTTTGGCAGATCGTCGCGGCATCCAGCCTCTCTATGATGCCTTGAGCTGCTTTGAGGCTTCCTAACGTTCGACGACTAAGGATTTCGGCTCACTGTTAATGTAGAAAATTTCTCCAATCGACTAAGAAATCCGGGCGATCAAAATCGCCCCGAACCGTCTAGACAGCAGAGCCCAACCGATAGACTTCAGCGTTTCCTCGAGTTCCGACATATCTCGGTGCCGTCATGCACGGCGTAGGTTCTTTTCTACGCGCTGCAAGCGTTTCAGCCCCAACAGCGGGTTGGCCTTAGTCAGCAAAGGCTCGACATCATCGTGATGGTCTGCGGTTCACGATGCTGCGGGACGTCCGCGCAGACGTAGTGAGCGGACGAACGCTTACAGACGCCTGTCGAAGATAAACGAGGCCGATTTCATTGAGGTACAGAAGAGTGGGTAATTGCACCGACTTGACCACCTATTTGCATTCGACCTGACCAGGCGCTTGCATCAGATTTAACCAGCACACTACGTGTCCTTGACCGGCAGAAGTCGGCCAAAAGCGGTCTGTCAACGGAATCGATATGACAGACCTTTGCATCGTATTGACTTATCTATTGGAGTGACTCTCCCAGAGCGCTCGCAATATCGGAAGCTTGAACGTGAAGACCATACATCGAGCCCGAATGATGTTTGATCTTTCGGATTCTTCGGCCCACCACCACCGGATTTCTCACGCGCAGTTCATGACGATCCTTCAAAAGCCCCGCATTGATTGATCTGAAGATCCAATTTGGCCGAAGCAAACCAGCAACGCTAGTATCAATTTCTTCAAGGCACACCCTGACGAGCTTGACCAACGTAATCGTCTCACTCGGAGAAAAGGTTGTTGGAGATTTGTCTCCGAAAATCAGGCCGGGGATGGATGAGCGTGCCTCCCAGAATCTCTGAAGACCTGGTGCGTCGTGCTTCAGGAGCTTCGAGTACTCGCTCGAAAGCTCGGTCGCCCCGTGGATTACGTGGTTTCGCCTTAATCTCAGGTATTTAACCGTCCTCAGCAATAAGGGCTCTATTGGCACTGTATGCGTCACCAAATGCTGATTTAACGTCTCATCAATGGGATCAGCCAGTGTAATCGGGGTTTCAGCTATATCACCCCAGTGCCGTAAAACAGCCTCGATGAAGAGAAGCAATTGCTCGACTGCGAAAGCGAAGCTCACTCCCAGTGATGTATTGAGTTGAGCATCACGAAACGACAACAGGCTTGTCATTGGAACGTGTATTCGCTCGGCGAACTCGTTGTCAGGGAACACTTCGCTCGTGAATTCAGTCGGGCGCAACGTCGCTAACTCCTGCCATCGCGCAGCGACGTCTTCGTGCATAAACAGGGTGAGGCACAATTGGTCGTTGACGCTCGCTAATGCTCGCATGTGGACGTTGCGAATGGGCGTTTTGGTCGGTAGCGACATTCAGAGTTCTCTTGAGTCTTAAAAGGTGGCTGGCATTAGATTGTCACGAATGAGCAGAGAATTCCCAGGGCTGGAGTGGTTGATCCGAAGCGCCCCTGGTTCGTGACACCTCTAACGGCTGCAAAGGTCGTTCTCTTCCGGTCATGGCCACGCAGCGTGATGGTCAAATCCGATGCAAATGACTGGTCAGGCGAATGCAAATGGGTGGGCAAGTCCATGCAATTACCCAGTCCACGAAACCAGGGGAGACTCGTTGGGCTAGGTTGGGCAAAAAATCAAAACTGTCGTAACACCGATTTTTGAGTGTATGCGCGCATGGCTTAGCAAATACAAACTAAAGACCCTATTTAACCCATTGATTTGGCTGGTTTTTTCGCATCACATGAAAAATTATATGTAGCTAGCGGGCACCACGTTGCTCCAACAAGTGAGATTCGTGCCTATACGCCGGGCAATATTGGCGACAGGATCATGCCATATTGATATCATGCAAGCCATTACCCAATCATGGAGTTCAAGATTTAATGGACTATATAACTAAGAAAATCGGTGACAAGTCTAATCTCTTCCAATTTAACGGTGACCATAGAGAGGCTGCAACCCAAGAACAATCTAGGCTGGAATATTTACTGATACTTATACTAAGCTACCTATGGAATAAAAATATAGATAAGATTGATAAAGATATTAGAGACCGTTGTATTCGCGAAATAGATCGCCCTTCGATCGGCTCAATATTGGAAATCTCAAGAAGCTTGGATATAGACAACGAATCTTTTGGAAATAATCGATTTAAGAAATTCCGCGAAACCATAAACTCTTATCCAAAAATAAGAAATGAGAAAATTGGTCATGGCTTTTCATTTGAAGATGACTCTGTAGAGCTTTACAAAAAATTTATTGATCTCTATGACACGCTTACAAAATCTCCTCCAGATTTCTTAAAGGGTGATATTGATATTGTCAAAGTCATGAGTTCCGATGAGAAAAATTATAAAGCTATAATCTATAAAGCTACTGGGGATTATGCACCAGTTACGATTCCAAAACAGAAGGTTGAGCTTCAAGTAAACTCAACTTATATAAAATCGAAAAACTCGTACAGCAAAATCTCACCCTTTATCGTAATAAGCGGAATTGATGAGTTTTATATTTATTCTTACACGGAAGACAAGCTTGCAGCGCGAGCATTATTCAACAGATTGCTCACAACAGAAAGAAGGTACTTTGACGTCCCCGAAATAAATTCAGCGTCTATTGAAGATTATGATTCAAGGAGACGTTCAGCGAATGGGACCATCGTAAACAACTATGTCAACAATTACAAAAAGTACATTGATACAAGCATAGTAAAAAAGCTGCTAACTTTCCTAAAAAATAATAAATCAACCGTTTTTGCAACATTATGGGGGCACGGTGGCGTAGGAAAAACTGCCGCCATCCAACGTGGATGCGAAACATTATTACAGGGACAGCACAAACATTTTGACTACATAGTATTTGCATCCGCCAAGGATAGGTATTACAACTATTACACTGGAGAAATAGAACAAATTGATAGTTCTGCAGACTCCCTTGACGCGATAATCAGATTTATAAATAAAACCATATTCAATCAAGAAAGCGCAAATGACGAGGAAATAATAAATTTCCAAGGTCACTCTTTGATTGTCTTAGATGATTATGAAACATTTTCTACCGAAGAAAAAATAAAAATAATAGAATTTATAAAAAAACTTAATATCTCGCATCACAAAGTCGTAATCACAACAAGGTCTGCGAGTCACATCACGGGTGAAGAAATTCAAGTAGAAGAGCTAACTTCAAAAGAAACTTTGGAATTCTTCGATAGCGTAATAGAAAATGAGCTGAACATCGACCCCAGCCAATACAGACGCTTACTTGACTTAGCTGACTTCGAAAAAAAACTCCACGAACTAACCAGTGGCAGACCACTTTTCATATTCCAGGCAGCAATGGTTTATGGAGAGTCAGGCTCTATATCCGAAAGCATAAAAATAAATCTCGGAACACAAGAAACAGCAATGCAGTTTCTTTACGGACGAATTTTCAACTATTTGTCAACTGATGCAAAAAAAGTCTTCAGTGCTATTGGTCTATTAATTACAGAGGCAGACTTAACAAATGTACTCTCAAAGTTAAGATACATATTAAATATGGAAAGCGACGCCCAGCGTTTTGAGCTTGCAATAGAAGAACTTACAAAATTAAAAATTATAAAAATAACCGACTCTAAATTCTTTAAAGTGTACTCATCTGAAATTGCAAGCATGATGCATCAATCATTTAAAGACGAAGGTGATGCAGGCGGTATCAAACATAGACTATTACTAATTGGCAGCGACAAAAAACTAGATACAGACCTATCGCTGCTCGATGATGCCGACAACTCTAGAGTTTCACGGAGACTTACCGACGTAATTAATAAGTACAGGCACATCATCTCTCGGCAAGCAACGCCAGAAAACATAAAAATAAAGGCAATTATAAATCTTGCAAAATATTTAATAGAAGATGAAGGCGACTTTGAACAAGGAATAGCCACCTTAGGAGAATTCCATCATCGCTATAGCTCGAACCCCCACTTTGTAAAAATTTATGCAGCATACATGTGGCGCGGAGACGAAGCAGAAAAATATAAGGCTATAGATGCGGTGCGCACGGTAATTAACTCAAGGATATTAGACGATAACTCGTCTGAGAAATACATTTTTCTCTCCACACTTATGAGCTACGAGACGTCCTTACTCACTCAACAGAGAGAGGATATCAAAAGCGCTCTGAACCTAGATGAAATATCAAAAGAAAATTACAAAAAAATATTTTCTGAACAAAGAGATTCTTTTTTTAGGATATATAAGCACCCTGGAGAACTAATACTCAAAACTTTGCGAGATGACACACTTAAGGATTTTGATAACGAAACCAAACTCAGCTGCCTGAGTGGGCTATCCAGTCTTTTAGAAGTTTGTCTACGCCGGCAAATGTATGACGAAATAGATGAGATACTAAAATACACCTTTAATAATTTAAAGTATAATTATCACGATGGATTAAAACGAAAACTTGAAAGAATAAATCGAGTTAGAAGTTCCGACTTAAAGCACTATGATGACTATATTACGCCGGGCAGTATTGGTGATCGTTTTAATAGCATCCCCGCAAAACCAAAACTATCTTTGAAGCCCAAAGGCTCTCTAGGGATAGCCCTGCTATCAGCGATGAAAGATGCGGAGCCTGCAGAATAAATAACCTTTCCCCGCTGAGCGTTTCTCTCAGCGGGGCCTATATTTATCGAGGCTTGCTTCGGACACGTCTCAAAACCGCCATCAGTAGTGCATCAGTGGCTACGCCGCTGTTCATCTGCGACTCCATTGACCCACCAATGATCTGGCGTGAAAACAGATCGAGCACCACGGCCAAATACAGCCAGCCTCCATATGTTCGGATGTAGGTAATTGTTGGGCTCTCTAACATCGAACTGGCGTTTCAGTAAGTTTGATTAGACAACCGCTGGTTTACCCAGATTTTCCTGGTCGCCGCCGATATTCAGTCTGAGAACGCAAACCCTCAAAGCGCGTCAGCCTATCCACCCGATGACTGTCCATGGTGTATAGCTCCCATATATGATCAACTGCGCGCGAAGTCCCCTTTTACTAATCGTTAAGTTTCAAGGATAGGCATGGAAGAATGTCCAAATAGAAAAATATTTGACTCACTATCATCATCATTTGATCGAATTGATGAAGCTGCTTGGTTCATTCGACTAATGGAGAAAAACTATCATTCGGCCGACAAATTCAGGTGGTCTCTAAACTCATTCCTGAGAACCCTGAAAGAAGTAATGCAATTGGTCTCCATGGAGACCCAAAGAAATAAAGAAATAAGCAAGCTTGTGTCCGCAAAAAAATCGCTTTATCAAAAGATCCATTAATAGCGTTCCTCTATAAGCAAAGAGATATCGTAGTTCACAAGGAAATGCTAAAGCCAGCAAGCAGCGGAAGTGTTGGGTTTACTCGTGGCAGAGGCATGAAGCTAGGATTGGGGCTGCCAATTGATCCTTTAAGCGATAGTAAAGAAGCAATTAAGAGATATATTTACACTGCTGCAAAAAAAGATGACTTCTTGGGGATCCTCTATACCGAAGAGGACGGTGGTGGCGAGTACACCTGTGTTCAAAGGCAATGGAGGTTGTCTCAGTTTCCTGACATGGAAATTACTAAGCTAGCGGCCTCTGCGTGGGAAAAGGTAGCTCAAGCATTTTTCGATGTGGCCGGTGAAATGGGGGCAGAGCTCATAAAGCCCACATTTAAACTTGGCAACCCCAACAAAGTTCAGTTCGAGATATATAATCCTGAGTGGGTAAGAGAGCAGCTAGAGCACTTCAAAAAGTTGGTCGCGGACAATCAAGCTAAGTGATTAATTTAACTCGTTTGCATCACTCAAGTTCTGCCTTGATAGGCGGAAAATATTTACTTCCGGCTTGTTCCTAGCTTGCGATGTCCGGCAGCATCTAGTCGGTTATTGTCCATGGTGGTTGTCCGCTTCTGGCCGCTCTCCGCCGATCACAACAGGCAGAAAACGGCATCTCTGGTCACCCCTACCTAAGTGACAGCTCTAAATTCTGCGGCGCATTCTCCCTGGAGGCGCCCCATAAACCTCCTTAAATTTTTTGCTGAACGCCGCCTGCGATTGGTAACCAACCTGCAAGGCAATATCTTTTAATCCCAGATGCGAATGACTCAGCAGGCTGAACGCCAATTCCATACGGACTTGCGTAAGCAATACCCATGGCGACACACCAGCCACACGAACGAACGCCCGCATGAAAGATGCTCGGGACATGCACGCGATATCTGCTAGATTTTGGATGGTCCACTCGTGCGCAGGATCAGCCAACATCGCCTGCCATACGGGGCCCAGACGTTTATCGCTGAGCAAGGCGAGCGTGCCGATGTCTTGGCCATGGCTAGATAGATGGGCGCGAAGGATCAGGGTGAATAACGCCTGAGAAAGAGCATCGAGCAAAAATTTTGCTCCAATCTGATCGCCGTCTGCTTCCCCGCGTAATAAATCGACCAGAGACTGTAATGGTCCATCCGCTGGGAGCGTGCCGCTGGGTATCAACAGGTAGTCAGGTAATGAAGCAAATAGCAACGAAGTTCGGTTGAAGTGAAAGCAGCCGCATAGCATGTCCAGATCCGCACTCACGCCGCCAATGCGATGTATGGGCAATATGCCAGCGTCGATACGCTTTGCCGATACCAATGTTGGCGCAACAGCTTTGCCCGGACTATGCAGCACATGCGGCGCACCACCCGGCAGGAGCAGAACGTCGCCGGCGCGCATAGAAAGACGCTGCCCGCTTGGAAGCTCCACCCGACACTCACCCGACAGCACCACGTGGTATGGCGCTTTGCCCAGCGCTTCCTGCTCATGCTCCAGGGACCAGTCACCCTGAAATTGGCAACGTAAATCCAGACTGCCACGAACATTGGCGAGGCTGATGAGCTTGTCGATCGAATTCATTTGAGCGCATCGCAGAAAAAACAGAGCGTATCGAACTAATCAAAATAGGACTAGGGCATACACTAAACAAGGTTAAACATTACACCCAACCCCCCTCAGGAGTTACCGCAATGTTCATTAACTGGTCCGAATTATTACCCTCCATCCAGAAAGCTTTCGGCGCGCTGGGCAAAAGTAATCCAAAAATGGTCAAAGCCTACATGGCCCTCGGAGAAGCCTCTGCCGAAAACGATGTGCTCGACACCAAGACCCGCGAATTGATCTCCATTGCAGTCGCCATCACTACACGCTGCGACGGCTGTATTGCAGCTCACACTGATGCGGCCATTAAGGCTGGTGCGAGCCGCGAGGAAGTGGCTGCGACCTTGGCCACTGCGATCTCGTTGAACGCAGGCGCCGCTTATATTTATTCACTGCGCGCTCTTGAGGCGTACGACACCTTGAAAAAATAGCTCTTTCGCCATAACTCCACCGGCCCCGCACACTTAAACGTGCCGGGGCTTACCTGATACATCCAGACGTCAGCCACTTGTTGAGACGATCGAACAATAACTTGAGCATGACGCACAAAAGCGTCTCGCGGCTAAGCCTCAGACTGGTTTCACATTCCAAATATTCGGATAAGTCTGATGCTCGCTTCATTCACTACATGGCTGCAATTCATCAGCAAGCTCGACACCCTTGGCACACACCTCATGAGACTGGCGATCGCCGTAGTTTTCTTGTGGATCGGGGCGCTCAAATTCGCGCCTTACGAAGCCGATAGCATTACCCCATTTGTCGCCAACAGCCCGTTTATGTCTTTTTTTTATGAACATCCCGAGGATTACAAGGCACACCTGACCCACGAGGGTGAATTGAATGCGGAAAAGCGCGTCTGGCAGACCGCAAATAACACATACATCTTTTCCAACGGCCTGGGCGTAGTAGAAATTCTGATCGGTCTGCTGGTGCTTTCCAACCCGATCTCGCGACGCGCCGGTCTGCTTGGTGGGGCGCTGGCCTTCGGTACACCGCTGGTGACCTTAACCTTCCTGCTCACCACACCTGAAGCCTGGGTACCGGATCTTGGTGATGGTGAACATGGCTTTCCATTCCTGTCTGGTGCAGGACGCCTAGTGCTCAAAGATCTCTTGATGCTGGCCGGCGCTCTTCCGGTGATGGCTGATTCCGCCCGTCAGTTATTGCAAGAGCGGCGCCCCTAGTTTTCTTTTAAAGCCTTGAAATCTGAATCGCCTCAAGCTTCGTAGATACCTCCGAGAGGCTGCTTGTGGCCGACTTCTGCCGGTCAAGGACACGCAGTGTGCTGGTCAAATCCGATGCAAACGCCTGGTTAGGTCGAATGCAAATGACTGGTCAGCGCAAATGCAATCAGATGGTCAGTTGCGATGCAATTTCCCGATTGCGTGCGGAAGAAATGAGGGTTATATCCGTGGCTTGTGCGTCCGCAAACGCACGATAGTGCCGCATCAAGTAAATTGAGACGGTCATGGATAAGTTGGCGAAAGCGTTAGGAGAACGCATCCGAGTGCAGAGGAAGGCCTGCCGGATTTCCCAGGGTGCACTGGCGCTGGCGTGCCATATCGACCGCAGTTACGTAGGGCGGATCGAGCGCGGCGAGGTCAACATCACCGTCGAGAAGCTGTATCGCATTGCAAGCGTGCTTGCATGCGATCCATGCGGCCTACTGCCTCCGGTGGCGTTCTACCCCGTTAACACGGAAACTTTCGAGTAAGCTCACGCCGAAGTGAAGTTCATGTCATTGTTATTACGCAGCAGGGGTTCGACCTTCGACGAGCGGCTATAAGCCATCGAGCGTTCCAGATCAATCACCCGTTGCCACAACTTCATATTCTGAGCCAGCACGTTGTCACGCTGTATCTGAGCGATTGACAGCGTTTTTTCCAGCGCTGCCAGCTGACTTTCCATCTGCCGGATTTGTCTGCTGCTCAATGAACCCGTCCCTTTGTTGGCCCCTGCCCGAACCGCCTCGATTTGTGCCAGTAGCGGTAAATGCGCTTTGCGCGACTTCTTCAAGTAGCCACGGTCAAATCCTGCTTCCAGACTAACTATGCTGGCGGTGAGTTTCGACAGGTCTAAGCCCACATGCTCGGGCACAACAGGTTTCCCAACCAAGAGGCGCTGTAAGGCTTCCTCGCAAGTGCTCACCCCCTTGCTTGTTCCGTCACGAGACTTCATCGTTAAACCTCCACTGAGTCAATCAGGTGGGCTTTGAAGGCGGTTAAACGTTCAATGTCGCCCTTCAAAATTTGATATTCGCCGGAGCCTTCTGCGTAGCTGCACAACTCATCCGTCGCATCCTGAATCGCCGCATTAAGCTTATCGGGCTTGATGATCGCGCCCACGCAATACAGGCATTCCGTGTAGTCACCGAGCAAGAAAGAGTCACAGCGGCCCACCTTTGAACAGCCACCCAGCAACGTCGGCCGGTAACTAATTTCACCGTTTTTCACCCGTTGTTCGGTGTCAGCGCGCACATCCTCAATCTGAATCTCACCCGACTTAATCCGCTCTTTCTGTTTCTCCATGTACGAGCCGGTGCCGCCGAACAGCGGTTCCTCATCAAACAGAAGATCGGCAATCAACTGGTTCGCCACCGACATGGGTATGGCCATCTGATACTCGAAGGCGAAGTGATTGCTTGGCAGCACAAAGTCTTTCTTCTTGTCGTCGTAGTAGCCAAAAACGGTGCGCAGGTTATCGTAGTGATTCGAGTAATAGCGCGCCATTTCAATCGTCATGTGTTTGAACTGCACCCGCAACGTCGGCAACGAAAGAAAACCGCTACTGCTGCCATAGAATGACAGCGAGCGCCGAAACTGATGACTTGTCAACGGCCAGGGCTGGCCGACAGCAAACGCTGGCTCATCGTAGAAGTCTCGCGAAGGATCACTCAGCGCCAGTTCCTCTAAGTCCTCTTTCTTGATCAACAGTCGGAGCAGAGCAATTCCTCGTGAATCCTTAAAATTCGTCACGCCAACCTCGGCTCTGTTCCGCGTATAACAAAGAACGGAGGGATTGAGAAACAGCGGGCAGTGGGCATCCAACTCAATTTTGTAGAGTTTGGCGAGGCCGCGACAAATCGCCTGGGCGATTTCGACCGCCCTGACGACCTCCCCCGGCGCGAACCATGTGCCTTCTTTCTTGTAGCCGGTGAACTTCGTGGTGGTCGAGAACACTTTTACTGACTGCGGCTTATCACGCTCAATGCCTTGGTCATCGACAACTGCCTGCCTGACGACTTGATCGGAAAAACAGTGATACGGAATTCGCATCACCTCCTGATCGCGCATGCCGGTATAGAGGTGGATTACCGTTTTCACCACATCCTGCATCTGGCTCAAGCTTCGTTGCAGGCTCCTTAAATGAGGGCACTCAAACTCACCGGCAAACACTGAACTCAGACCGTGATCCTTGATCGCTTGCGCCATGTCGGGTCGCCAGTGTGCCTTGCCACCGACACCCAGACATCTCTGACGGACATAAGTGATCCCGTAATAATCATCAGTAAAGCAGGCGATAAAGGATTCGAAACGTCCAACACCTAGATAAAGCTGATCGAGCAGGTCGCCGGTAAGATTGATGAGCTTCAAATAGATTCGAGTCGGAATGACTGGGTGCTGTTTGTAGTCGGGTCGTTCATCGTCAAAGTTGGCGGGATTGAGCACGGCATAACCCAGCCGTGCTTCGCCCACCCTGGCCAGTCCTTGCAAAATCCCAGCAAGAACCTTTTTACTAAAGCTACTTTGGCCAATAAAAGCCCCCAGATAAACCGGCACGGTAAAGAGCTGCTGTAAGTACAGTACGCCAACCATGGGCTTCTGTTTCTGCTCATAACAGAACTGAATGGCCACGCGCAGCACGACCCAATACTGGTTCAATGTGCTTGCACTCAGTCCACCTCTTCGCCCGCCACCGGCAAAATAGATAATGCAATACAGCAGATATTTGGCTTCTTCTATCAGCGCCTGCTGCTCTTGCCCACTTTCATCGAGCACCGTATCAAAAAGTATTCGGTTGATTTTGTTTGCACTCAGCCGGTAAGGGTTAAAGTCCCAAACGGGCTCCCCGTATACCGCTGTGGCGTTGCCGCTCTCATCACGACAAAGAACGAAAGCGGGCGCGGGTTTGCCGAGGAGCTGCGACGCTTTATCTGGCTCACTGGTCGGCAGAAACTGTCCGCTGGTAAAGAGACTGCCAATGGACTGGACGACAGCGTTCAAAATACCACCCCCATTTTTTCATAACGGCTCAGGCGGTTTTCCCAGAACGTCGTGAGTTCACCGTATTCAAACACCTTAGCCTTGATCGCTTCGACCAACTGCGCCACCGCATCCGAACGCTCGCCAAGCGCCTCAAGGATGAATTCGATTCGGATCGACAACTCCTTGTAGAGCGCTTCAGCATGTGCCGCATCAGGCGCTGCTTTACGCACCGCATTGATCACATACTGCAAGCTCACAATCTTGTGTAGGTCTTCTTCATCGCTGTGACAGATATAGTGCTCACAGTACAAGCAGCCATATTGGCTGCGGCAGTTCGGCTCTATTGCAACAGCCACAGAATCGCGCACAAAGATGGGCTGACTGAACCCGTCACAGTGGCCCGTCGCCGTTGCGATCTCGACCTTGGCGAGCCCCTGGCTGCGCTCACGCACGACTTGAGCGGCATGATGCATGGCCCGCCAGAACTGTCCGAACTCCGCTGCCTGCTGCTCAGGCGTTGCCTCTGAATAAGTCGAAAGATTCACCGCACCGCTGTGATTCAAGCTTGCCGCTACCGTGGACGGCGACACGCCAGCGGTGTGCATCCCCAAGCTCTTGTGCTTGCGCATCTTGCGCGGCGAAAGAATCTTCACCTTGGGGTCGAGGAAGTTGCCGCTGACGGTTCTGAAGAACCGAGACATCATTTCAGTTGTCTTAAAACAAGAAAATTCGTGATTGGTACCTACTCGTTCGCCAGTCGCAGGCATCGTAAAGAACAACCCCTCATGTGTCGCGCCATTCAGAATCCACTCACGAAGCTTCAGGTACTCGTTGAGCAGCGGCAAACCTGTGTCCCGCCCGATGTTGTAGAGAGTTGCTTTCCCGCCCGCCCGGAACTTCACAGCCGACAGCTGTTTCGTGATTGGAGACTTCTCAACTTCGAGCGCGTCTGCATATCTAAACTGGTCAAACTCGGTCGGAGTAGCGCCTGTGATCATCACGAGAAGATTCGCATAGGCCTTCGCGGCAAGACCCGCCACTTGAAGCCGGTGCCAGTGGCGCTCATCTTCGTTGGCCGAATCCAAGTTCGCCTTTGCGGCTACTAGATCGCGCTCTGCTTCCGATTTATAGAGTCGCCCTCGCCCGTTTTTTTCTCCAGCTGCCCGCCACTCTTCGACCGTCGCAATCCGTCGCTCGCCGGCATTATATGAAGACGGCGACTCTTTAAATGGGCCAACCCAACCGTGGTTTGATGGAAACCCAACCACCTCATAATCCCTGATACTTACAACGAAGGGATAGGGCTGGTTGTTCAGGACGAAAGCGCTGCATTGCCGGGCAATGGCCAAACAAGCGTCCCGGTACACCTCAACATGGGCACCGCTGGCTGCTTCAGAGCCCTTCTCCGCAATTATCCTGACCGCACCCGCGAGAATATAGTGGCTCTCTTCTGGATAAAGCAGCTCAATAACTATGGAAGCATTGCGCTGATAATTTAGCGCACTTCTAGGCTTCCATGCCTGATGGGCAATTTGATGATTCAGGTGCGCAGTATAGTTTTGATAGGCTTCCTGGGCTTGCGGTGCACTGGCAAACACTTCTCTGTAGCCTTGCGCGTTCAGCCAGTCAATAAAGTATTCGATGATTCTCAATCGCGCTCGGACACTCGAATCACGCAGACCGACCAAGGACTCCAGTAGCCTCATAACCAGTTCACGGCGGCTTTCAACAAAAGACTCAATCACTACCGGCGTGCCGCGATCATCCCAAACGTTTTCATTCTCGCCACGAATGACATACGCGAAACTGCCAATATCAAACGGCTTCTTCATCTCCTTCGGAGACAGTTGCAGGCGCAAACGCTCAGGCTCGGCAAACTCATGGGTGATTTCACTTAGCTTAATAATCTGCGTATTTGCACGATGCTCGAATTGTTCACGGCTATTCATCGTGCGCCTCCACCTTCAGCATCGCGTAGCCGCCATTGAACAACTTATCCTCCCAAATCTCTTGGGCAATGACCTTTTCGTGAGTCATCTTGAACAATTTTAGATAGTTCTCTGTCGTTTCTCTGGACTCGTGGTGCATGCGCTTCTGAATAAAGTCGATGTCTTCGCCAGGCTTCATCGCTCCTTCCTGCACCAATGGCTGCAAGCGCTGGTAGAGCTGATAGCCATAGGTCGCTCGCAGCCAGTGATATGAAAAGTCTTTCGGAAATGGGCTAGAGGCTTTTTGGATCAATTTGCGCTTAATTGTTTCCGTCACCTGTCCTGTCTGCGGCGACTTCACAATCGTATAGCGCGGATCGCTTTCGGCCATGTAATAGCAGTTGCCTTGATCGGAGAGAAACAAATACATATCGTCCTCGGCCACCGACAGGCCGGGGTGACTGGACTCTAACTGAGCGCGGAACTTCTTTCGCCGCGCTTTCATCATAGGGCTTTCGGAAAGCGTGATCAGTTCTTCGGCAAGTTGCTTAGGAACGTACAGGACTTGCGGTTTGTCGTATTTCGTATCAATGCCTGTGCCGGGGCCGGCATGTAATTTATAGGCACCCTCAGGCTGCAGCCTGTCCTCTGTAAAGCCCTTCATATGCTTCAAGCGTATGGTCAGAACGGTTTGCTTGCGGGCACCCGTCATTAGCGCGGTCATCAAGATCAATCGCTCAACCACAGACCATTCTTTTTCTTTGCGAATGGCGGCAAGAAACGAACCCAACTCACGATTGGAAAGCGGCCTAAGATCATCGCCATCTTCCCGCACGAACCCCAGCGGTACAGAACTAACCGGTGCCGTGCGCCGCGTTTGACTGCGTTTTTCTGCTTCTATGACCTTGTAGCCTTTAGAACCCTGCACCATGAACCGTACCTGCTTGATCGTATCGACACGCTTGATGTCGAGATCATGCCAATGCTCGGAAACGTATTTGTAAAAGTGATAAACAGCGGCGGTATATTGATTGATCACCTGATTACTGCGATGGCCTTCATTAATCAGGTGATAGAAGTATTTATAGGTAGGACGATGCGGAGGTCGAGCACCGGAAAAGTCTTCCCAATCTAGATTTTCATCCTCACAAAACAGTAGGTAATCAAGTAGTTTGCTTGCACGACGCCGAACGTCATCAGTGCGCCGATTTAGCGGAGCCTTGTCACGCATGAGACTGAGCAAATAATCGTTCGCTTCGTGCCAGGGATCGCCATTCGCATGAAATAGAAACGGGAAGTTGAACAAATCCCGATCATGCCCGCCGCCGACTTCATCGAGCTGGAAAACGATTCTGGAGCCATCCCCTTCGAGCCCCAAGGTGGCCGAACCTGTTGGGGCTTCATGGACATATAGACTGGCGAAGGCATCACGCAGATGCGAGATAAGAATCAGTCGGCCTTGGTGAAGCGGATTAATATAGGACATGGCTACCTCCCCGTCTCAGAAGGTAGTCAAGCCTATATGTTACGCAATTTCAAATTACTCCTTATCTGTCAACCTACTCTTGTTAAGCGATTCAACCCACGGGTCCAACTTATGGAATAGTTTGGGATAACGCCCTTTCAGGTCTTTTTTCACTTCGGCATAGGTGCTGCGCCAGAAGTTGCCCAGGTCTTGGGTGACTTGCACCGGACGCCGGGCGGGTGACAGCAGGTGCAGTTTGACCACCTGCCGCCCGCCCGCGATGCGCGGGGTGTCTGCCAGGCCAAAGAGTTCTTGCAGGCGCACCGCAAGAATCGGCGGGTGCTCGCTGTAGTCCAGACGCACCGACGAACCCGACGGCACTTTGATGTGCTGCGGTGCCAGCTCGTCAAGACGCTGGGGCAGCGGCCATTTGAGCAGGTTATGCACAATGCTCGACAGGTCGAGGTTGGCAAAATGGCTCAGCCGCGACACCCGCCCCAGGTACGGCCCCAGCCAGTCTTCAAGCCCGGCCAGCAACGCCGCATCGCTCACGTCCGGCCATTCGCTTTGGCCCTGGTTGCTCACATCGAGCTGACGCAGCAACGCCACCCGCGCTTGCCACTGCCGCAGTTCAGGCGTCCAGGGGAGTAATTCCAGGCCTTTGCGCCGCACCAGATTGACCAGTGCCTGAATCCGCGACGCCTCATCAAGGCCAGTCAGGGGTTCACGGCTTAATACCAGTTCGCCCACTTTTCGCTGACGTTCGGCGCGCAATACCCCTTCGCGCTCGTCCCAGTCCAACTGATCCACCACGCTGACTTGCTCACTGAGCACACTGTCCAGCAGCGCCGGATCAAACTCGGCGGCCAAGTAAATGCGCTCTTCACGCTGGCCCTGACGGCTGCCCAAATCGGCAACCACCAGCCACGGCTGTTTCATCAAGCCATCGACTTCGCTGAACAACGCCGCCCGGCCATTGGCCAGCCGGTATTCGGCGCCGCCGGGCTTGCGCTGTTGCGCGATACGGTCGGGATAGGCCAGCGCCAGCAAGGCGCCCAGCCAACGCGAATGATCGGGATCAGCCACCGGCTGGGCGGGCTTGCCGCGCAAGTAGCCCTGATATTGCCGGGCCAGTTGCCTGGCGCGCTGCACCCC
>NZ_WIVZ01000062.1:0-19378 GCF_009600325.1 Pseudomonas sp. FSL R10-2189 | reverse complement strand
CGGTACTCAGGTGGTTGTATTGGGTAGACATGGCAACACCTTACATGAGGTGTTGCACTTGCTCCTTGAGACCGCCACTCCAACGATAACTGTCAAAGGGGATGGATTGATCAGGATTCAGCAATGTCTTTATATTGAGCGCATCGTCCAGTACGGCCAATGCGCTACTTGCATAATCCGCAGATGTTAAAGAATCTGCATAAATACGCTTAACTTCTAACCATTCAATTAAGTACTCCATATCGGATAGCACTTTTTTATAAATCTGAGATTCCAGTGCTGCGTACAAATCGTCATGCAACACGGTATACCCCATGCTGATAGGGTTTGAAGCGCTCCACCGAACACTGTCCGCTCGCGCCACATACCGACTCAGATAATCATCGGGCAACGGCGGGCCGCCCTCGGCTTCCTTGGGAAGCAACACGTTGAAGCGAGGGGATGTGACACGCTGAAAATGCGACCAATTGTTAAATACTTCCAGCCCCCGGTCCCCCATCACAACGAATCGACCATCGACACCGCCAATAAAAAGACCGTACCAGGCTACCAACTCAACGGGGGCATCCGCTGCTTGCTTAAGGTGTATCAACGCAAGCTCTACGTGTGATACGTCAACGCCTTGCATACGTTCTTGCAACTGTTTTACGTCCAGGGCAGAGAGTTTTCCATCATGCTGCGCCTGCATAAGACTGCTATATAGACGCTCACTCAAAGTGTCATGCACACATACCTTTAAGCTGGGGAAAAATCCTCGTGACTCATTCCAGTATTGGCCTATGGCCTTACTAAACGTGCTCACCAGATCATGGGTAGAGTCATGGAGAAAACTGACAAACTCCAACTCTATCTCAGCACTGCTTTTGCCACGTTCACTGCCGCAGGGCAAACGGGGCGCATAGCTAAAGCCCTCATGCTTGGGCAGCGCTTTTTTCAAATAATATTCGAACGCCCAATCCACCAAAGAGCTATTAATTGTCATTTCACTCGTAATAACACTCCCTGCACAGTCTGCCGGAGTGGCCTGCCTTCTTTCTTCCTGCTTGAACTTCAGTCTGTCAAATAGAACAGATCGAATTGAGGGCATGTACGACACCACTTGATGGACGACAAACTGATCATTTCCCAATGAGCGTTCAAAGAGTTGGCTGAGAGTCTTGAAGATGGGTAGCTCCAACGGCAACAACGTCACATTTATCACATCGTCGCTCAATAAAGCATGCCGACCGGCCAAAGGAACACAGTGTAAAAGAGGGGATTTATCATTCACAATAAACTGTTTATTTATAGCACTGACTAAATCAGCCCAGCTCAGAAACTTATGAAGCCCCGTCATTAAGCTATAAAAATAATAAGTGTCCGAAGGTAGCACCCCGTTAGCAAGTACAAATGCCCCGCGTAAATATTCCGGCTGGTCATCTGCTCGCGCTAACGCTACTTGACTCACATACAGCGGGGCAATCGCAGGCACTGTATTGACCGCATAAGTCCCCCCGGCCTGTTGAAGCCAGATTTTTTCAACGCCGGTGATCAGTCCATCAGCAAGCGCCGAATTCGTACAGCGCTCAAAGTCCGATTTTATAAAATTTTCCGAGTAATACTTTAACGGTACTGTTTGACTCATCTTGGCGACCTTCTCATGGATGGGCAGTTACGCGTTATCCACGTCACGCGCCCTGATGAAAAAGACCTTACGAGTCTTGCCGCCTGGACAGGCACTACATAGATCTATACAGATATCGGCTGCACCCTCCCACGCTTACTCACATGCTCATGAAAAAAACGGGCGACCAGTCCTCAGCCGGGAAAGCCGTGCCCGGCCGCCACTGCGTTGAAGTCCAGGCCAAATTTAGGTCATTTCGTCGCATCGGCCGAAAAAAAACTGGCTGAAATACCCTGTACAAACCCCGTATACTTCGGCCCTCCAAAGGGTGCTAACACCCTGAGCGGGCTGACCACCAAGCTGCTCCGGCTTTAAAGGCCAGGGCGAGATGCTATCGTTACTGCATCCCCCGAGCGACAGCGGGTCGGCCCCGAGCACATTCATGTTTATGCGTGCGTAAACCGCTACTGCAGCAACATTTCTTAGATCCAAGTGGCCTATGGGCCGTGTGCAAACCAAACCATCAGTGTTACCACACGGGCACAAGGCCCTCACGCAGGAGACGACACGTCATGCTGAGCTGGGACGAATTCGACAAAGAAGACGAAGGCGAAGTCGCTGTTAAAGGCGCCAACGCAGGCCACGCAACCGAAGCCAACATGGACCGCCTGGACGCAGCTGGCGGCGTTGCAGCCCAGGAAGCCCGTGCTGTCACCGCTACCGACTCGGCAGCGATCAAGCGCGCCAAAGCAGCCCTGGACAAGCTCGACATCGCTGAAGGCCTGGCAGAACTCGAAGGCGCCAGCGCTCGCGTTGCCGTTGACGAAAAAATGATGATCAACTGCCGTGCCGACCTTAACCAGCTCGTACCGTTCAAGTACGACTGGGCCTGGCAGAAGTATCTGGACGGTTGCGCAAACCACTGGATGCCGCAAGAAGTCAACATGACCGCCGACATCGCCCTCTGGAAAAACCCGGAAGGCCTGACTGACGACGAGCGTCGCATCGTGATGCGCAACCTGGGCTTCTTCTCTACTGCTGACTCCCTGGTTGCCAACAACCTGGTGCTGGCCGTGTACCGCCTGATCACCAACCCGGAATGCCGTCAGTACATCCTGCGCCAGGCGTTCGAAGAGGCGATCCACACCCACGCTTACCAGTACTGCATTGAATCGCTGGCCATGGATGAAGGCGAGATCTTCAACATGTACCACGAGATCCCGTCGGTCGCTAAAAAGGCAACCTGGGGCCTGAAGTACACCCGTTCGATCTCCGATCCGAAGTTCGAAACCGGCACCGTTGAAACCGACAAAGAGCTGCTGCGCAACCTGATCGCCTACTACTGCGTTCTGGAAGGCATCTTCTTCTATTGCGGATTCACCCAGATCCTGTCGATGGGTCGCCGCAACAAGATGACCGGCGTTGCCGAGCAGTTCCAGTACATCTTGCGTGACGAATCCATGCACCTGAACTTCGGCATCGATGTGATCAACCAGATCAAAATCGAAAACCCGCACCTGTGGGACGCTGAAATGAAGGAAGAAGCGACCCAGATGATCTTGCAGGGCACTCAGCTCGAGATCGAATACGCGCGTGACACCATGCCACGCGGCGTACTGGGCATGAACGCGGCCATGATGGAGGACTACCTCAAGTTCATCGCTAACCGCCGCCTGTCGCAGATCGGCCTGAAAGAAGAATACCCGGGCACCACCAACCCATTCCCATGGATGAGCGAAATCATGGACTTGAAGAAAGAGAAAAACTTCTTCGAGACGCGGGTTATCGAGTACCAGACTGGCGGCGCGTTGAGCTGGGATTGATTCCGGGCTAGAACTGACTGCTGATAAAAGGGGCTGCCGCGAGGTGGCCTTTTTTGTTTTTCAAAATCTAAAGATCGCGACAAAAACTCTGCCCCCCAACCCTGTAGCAGTTGACGAGCCTTGCGAGGCTACGTCCGGCTGCGCAGCAGTCGTAAAAAATTAAAAGCCCGCACAGCACTGTTTATATCGAAGATTTCGACCGTTGCTTACCGCGCAAACGGGCTTGAATCACGGGTTCTCTGCGAGCGCACTGATTCAAAAAATGAGTTTGATCGATCTCGAAAACAACTGTATAAAAACACAGTATATTTTCAAGCACTGACTCAGCCCTGGAGATTTCCCCATGCCCAACTCAGCCATGCGCAACACGTTTGAACGCATCATCATCAACCAATTCACCCCGCTGCACTGTGCGCAAGCCCGGGAACTGCTCGGCTGGAGCCTTGAACAACTGAGCGACAAGTCAAAGGTCTCGGTGCCGGCCATTCAACGGTTTGAAGCCTCCGAACGGGTGCGCGATGTCACTCTCCTGGCCCTGGCTTACTCCCTTGAAGCCGAAGGACTGGTGTTTTTCCCGGGCTTTGCGCCAAGCTGGGCCAGTAACTTTCGCGGCACCACCCCAGACCCTATGGGCCGGGAGGACTTCGCCCTGATCGAGTAAACCGCCCGCACCTCAGAGGCTGGCCTGTTTGGCCGGCACTTCGTCGGTGGTTTGCACGCCAAGCCACCAGGCGTGGCCTTTGTGGGGTTGCATCAGGTTAAAGGCTTCACCCATGGCAGGCGTCGAGATAAGCACATTACGTTCTGCTGCCAACGCCACAATGCGCTCAAACGGTTCGTACCAGGCATGAAAGGCCAAATCAAAAGTGCCGTTGTGAATAGGCAGCAACCAACGGCCTTTCAAGTCGATATGGGCTTGCAGGCTGTGCTCAGGCTGCATGTGCACATCGGGCCAGTCAACGTTGTAGGCTCCCGTTTCCATGAGGGTCAGGTCAAAGGGGCCAAACTGTTCACCGATCACTTTAAAACCGTCGAAGTAGCCAGAGTCACCACTAAAGAAAATCCGCACGTCATCAATAATCATGACCCACGACACCCACAGGGTTTCGTTGTGATCAAACAACCCTCGACCCGAAAAATGCTGGCACGGCGTGGCAATAAACCGAATGCCGTCACGCTGTGTTTCTTGCCACCAATCCAGTTGCTGTACTTTGTTTGCAGGCACGCCCCACTTGATCAGCAGGTCGCCCACCCCTAGCGGGGCCAAAAAGTGCTCGGTCTTGCCCGCCAGTTGCAGCACGGTTTTCTGGTCAAGGTGGTCATAGTGGTTATGCGACAAGATCACGCCTTGCAACGGTGGCAGTTCATCCAGGGTGATCGGCGGCGCATGAAAACGTTTGGGCCCCGCCCACTGAAAAGGCGAAGCGCGCTCGGCATACACCGGGTCGGTCAGCCAGAATTTGCCTTTGAGCTTGAGCAACAAGGTGGAGTGCCCCAGTCGGAACACACTGAAGTCAGGCGCTTTGTCCAGCGCTTCGCGGCTCAATGGGGTGACCGGGATCGCTGCGGCGGGCCGAGTATTTGAAGGCTTTTGAAACAGCATCTTCCAAAAAATGCCCAAGGTTTTGCCCAGGCTTGCGGCTGGCCTGACACCCTGATTTCGAAACGTCCCTTGATGCTGCTCGGCAGGCTTAAGCTCAGCCTTTGTAGAAGACTCGATTGGCATGCTTCAAAGACTCCAGAAGACAAAGTGCAATTATTACGCTGGTTTTTTGAACCGCAGAAGGTCAATCGTCATTTTCTAACATCGAGGCGCTAGTTTTAAGGATATTCCCCTAAAAGCTCAGGCAGAATGCCAGCATCAATGACCGACATTACCTGCACGTTAAACCGACACGGCGGCGTTTAACGAGTGGGGGTGGCATTCCGTGCCTCAACACCTTGCGCAGATACCTATGAACACTCAAAGAGGTAAAGGTTTGTCATTTTCACGGCGCATTTATGTGCCGCGAACCTTTGGCCTGGGGATTGGTTGCCTGTGCGTTATGCCGGTTCTGTACCCTCTGAACATGCCCACCTGGGTCTGGGTGTTGTTTTTCGCCTCGGGTTTTGTCTGGCCACAACTGGCCTACTTGCGCTCTTCCCGCTCGCAATACCCGTATCGCGCCGAACGCCGCAACATATTGATGGATTCTGTGTTGGGCGGCTTTTGGGCTGCCACCCTGCAGTTCAATCCTCTGCCGGCCATCATAATTGTGTCGATGATGACCATGAACAACGTGGCGGTCGGCGGTGCAAAAATGCTGCTTCGCGGGCTCGTGGCGCAATGCGTGGGCATTGTCATCTCATGGCTGATGTTCGGGATTGCCTTCAACCCTGAGACCACGTCGATACAACTCTATGCGTGCCTGCCCATTCTGATCCTCTACCCGTTTACCGTGGGCCTGATCAGTTATCGAATGGCCACCACCCTCGCCGCGCACAAGCGTGCCTTCAGCGCCCTAAGCCGTACCGACAGCCTGACCGGCCTGCTCAATCACGGTTCCTGGAAAGACCTGCTGCAACTGAGCTTCCATACCTGCAAGCAGACACACGCGGACGCCACGCTGGCGCTGATTGATATCGACCACTTCAAACGTATCAATGACACCTACGGGCATATTGTCGGCGACAGCGTACTGCGCCAGTTCAGCATTGCGCTCAAGGAAAACCTGCGCGCAGAAGACCTGGCCGGACGTTATGGCGGCGATGAGTTTTGCGTGATTTTGCCCAACCGCTCGCTGGCGCAGACGCAAGAAATCATGGAGCGTCTGCGCCACCGCTGCTGCGACTTTCGCTACCCCAATGCACCCGAGCTGCGCTTTAGCCTGAGCATCGGGCTGGCCTCATGCCAAGCGGCCTTCACCGACGCCTCGATGTGGCTCAACGAGGCCGACAAGGCGCTGTACATCGCCAAGAACACGGGCCGCAATAAAATCAGCATCGGCTCTGGCGACCTGCTGGCAAACACCGTGCTGGGCGAGCCTTAGCTGAGGCAACGACGCACTGCTGAAATTTCCGGTACATCCTCGCGCCGCATGTACACCCGCAAGGGTTCGGTGATGTTCAGGCGATCGTCGATATTTTGATCCAGCAACAACTGAATCAACTCGCGCTTGAGGATCATGGTGTCGGCCCCGACGGCTTGCCAGACAAACTCGCTGGTGGGGGTGATGGCGTCGTCGGCAACATCCATTCCGAACGAGTCCTCACTAAAACGCACGATGTACTGCTGCGTCTTGCGATTGAATCCGACAAAACCGTGAAGCTCGTCGGCGGCCTGGCAGATGAGTTGCGAAGTGATGCGCATGGTAAACCTCTCTCTGGAAACGATGGTTTACACACAAGGTGAACGCTCATCCCTCTGGCGGGGACGCTAATGACCCCAAGGGTACGTCACACCTTTGGTTTCAGGCAAAGGGCAAAATTAAGGGTGAGTTAAGTTGCCATGGTTACTCTGATCCCACCTAAACAGATCACCCCAGAGGAATTAACCATGAAAGCACTTAACGTCATCTTCGCTGCTACCGCCCTCACCCTGACTGCCGGCCTGGCTCAAGCCGATGTGCGCCCGGACCATATTCCGGGCTTGCTCAAGTCGGGCGAAATCGCCGCTTTTGAGAAACTCAACCAAGCGGCGCTGGACAAGCACCCCGGCGCGACCATCCTCGACACCGAGCTGGACCACTCCTACGGCAAGCTGGTGTATGAAGTTGAATTGCGCGACACCAAAGGCGTGAAGTGGGATGTCGACCTGGACGCCAAAACTGCCGAAGTCCTGCAAGACAAACAAGACACCTGATCTCGGCTACCCCACCGTTTAATGTAGGAGCGAGCTTGCCTCGCGATCTTTTAAAAGATCGCGAGGCAAGCTCGCTCCTACAGAGGTTTAGGCGAGCAAATGCATACAATATTTATACAAATTTGTACCGTTATTCCCAGAGTGGCTAAAATCATCTTTTTATAACATTTAAGCCGAGATTCTCTTCTATGAGGCCAAGTGCCGCTGCGGATATCGCCACGATTAACCGGATCAGCGCAGTCCCGGCAATCCTTCAGGTGGTTACTGAAATGACCGGCATGCGCTTTGCTGCCGTTGCCCGGGTGACGCCTAACAGCTGGACAGCCTGCGCCGTGCTCGACAATCTGGGGTTTGGCTTGAAACCTGGAGGTGAACTGGACCTGGTCACGACGTTGTGCTTTGAAAGCATGAATTCGCAATTGCCCATCCTCATCGACAAAGCCAGCGAAGACCCGCTGTACCACGACCACCCAACGCCCAGAATCTACCGATTCGAGAGTTACTTCACGATACCTGTGTTCCGCACCGACGGCCGTTTGTTTGGTTCGTTGTGCGCACTGGACCCTGAACCTGCGGCCCTTAAAAACACCTCGATCCAGGCCACCATGGAGTCTTTTGCGCGTCTGATCTCGCTGCAAATTGAAGCCGAAGAAAACCTGGAACACGCGCAATCCGAGCTGGCGCTGGCCCGTGAACACGCCGAGCTGCGCGAGCAGTTTATTGCGGTGCTCGGCCATGACCTGCGCAACCCGTTGTTCGCCATGACGACTGCGGCAGATCGCTTGCTCTGCAAGTACCCGAACCCTCAAACCCATGATCTCGTGCAACACATCAAAACCTGCGGCCTGCGCGCCTCGCAGCTGGTCGAAGACGTCCTCGATTTCGCCCGTGGAAGGCTCGGCAGCGGGATCCCGGTGCTGCTGAGCCCGTGCCCGGACCTCACGCAAGTGCTCGAACACGTGATCTCGGAAGTCCGCCATATTTACCCTGAGCGGCAGATCGAATCGGCAATCGGCTCGCTAGAAAGCATTGAATGTGACAGCAGCCGCCTGGCTCAGTTGCTTTCCAACCTGCTTGCAAACGCCATCGCCCATGGCTCTGCAACAGGTCCGGTGCACATCACCGGGACGGCGCAGAACGCAATGTTTGCGCTAAGCGTGACTAACCAGGGCCAGCCGATCCCAACTGAAGCGCTGCCGCATTTATTTCAACCGTACTCGCGCCCCGCCAGCAACACGCCGCAAGCCGGTCTTGGCCTGGGTTTGTACATTGCCAGCCAGATTGCCCTGTCCCACAATGGCCGCCTGAGCGTGTTGTCGGACGAAATGCACGGCACAACGTTCACCTTTACCATGCCGCTTTCCCTGCCCCCTGAGGCCTAGCATGACCCGCCTCTGCCCCTACGAAGACCTCAATGCCGAGCAACGCGAGCAACTGCTCGGCATTGAGGTGCTGCCAGAACAGTTACCGTTCAGTGGTGACATCGGGAGCGCCTTGTATTCATTGCCCGCGCAAAGTCATCCGGGGATAAGAGGCTTTGCCTTGTTAATCGATGAAAGCCCCGTGGCCTTTATGCTGCTTAAGCGGCATCCGCTGTTGGCGCACTGGGCTGACGCCGGCAGCGCCACGCTGCACGCCTTGCAGGTGCACAGGCAAGTGCAAGGCCAAGGGCTGGGCAAGATTTGTTTGCGCTTGCTCGCGCAGGACATCCAGCATTACTGGCCCGACGTCAGTCAGTTAATGTTGTCGGTGAGCTCCGATAACACGTCAGCCCTGGCTTTTTACTTAGGTCAGGGCTGGTCGGAACGCGGCGAAGCCTATCGGGGTGAGCGGCGTTTGGTGTTGCCTCTCACGCCCTTGCAGGCAAAGCCTGCGGCTTGACCGGCCCCCCGTTAAAACGAGCCTTTGGCAAAACGCGGAGTGGGTAATAGGAAAAACACCTAAATAAACCTTCTTTTTCAGAAAATTCTCCCGCCAGATATCTAGACAAAAGGCCATTACGCCGTTTATTGTCTTGCCGCAGACCACCGCAGTGGTCAACGTCGCTCGGACGGTTCCGGGCGCTTACGTATCAGAGGCATACATGGCAGACCAAGGTTCGCCGCGCCGCTTTGCGCGCATAGATCGACTCCCCCCTTACGTGTTCAACATCACTGCTGAGCTGAAGATGGCCGCCCGACGTCGTGGCGAAGACATCATCGACTTCAGCATGGGCAACCCTGACGGCCCGACGCCGCCCCATATCGTTGAAAAACTCTGCACCGTCGCACAGCGTGAGGACACTCACGGCTACTCGACTTCGCGTGGCATCCCACGACTGCGCAGGGCTATTTCTCGCTGGTACGCCGATCGCTACAACGTGGAGATCGACCCGGAAAGCGAAGCCATCGTCACCATCGGTTCTAAAGAAGGCCTGGCGCACTTGATGCTCGCCACCCTCGACCAGGGCGACACCGTGCTGGTGCCGAACCCCAGCTACCCGATTCACATCTACGGTGCCGTGATCGCTGGTGCACAGGTGCGCTCGGTGCCTTTGATTCCGGGCGTGGACTTTTTTGCAGAGCTGGAAAAAGCCATTCGCGGTTCGATCCCTAAACCCAAAATGATGATCCTGGGCTTTCCATCGAACCCGACAGCGCAGTGCGTCGAACTGGATTTTTTTGAGCGCGTGGTGGCCCTGGCCAAGCAATATGACGTGCTGGTGGTTCACGACCTGGCCTACGCCGACATCGTCTATGACGGCTGGAAAGCGCCTTCGATCATGCAGGTTCCGGGCGCCAAAGACGTCGCCGTCGAGTTCTTCACCCTGTCCAAAAGCTACAACATGGCGGGCTGGCGCATCGGCTTTATGGTCGGCAACCCGGAACTGGTCAACGCGCTGGCGCGGATCAAGAGCTACCACGACTACGGCACCTTCACCCCGCTGCAAGTGGCGGCCATTGCCGCACTTGAAGGCGACCAGCAGTGCGTCAAAGACATTGCCGAGCAATACCGCCAGCGCCGTAACGTGTTGGTCAAAGGGTTGCACGAGTTGGGCTGGATGGTCGAAAACCCGAAAGCCTCGATGTACGTCTGGGCCAAGATCCCCAAGGCTTACGCCAAAATGGGCTCGCTGGAATTTGCCAAGAAACTGCTGGCCGATGCCAAGGTGTGTGTCTCACCGGGTGTAGGCTTTGGTGAGTATGGTGACGACCATGTTCGCTTTGCCCTGATTGAAAACCAGGACCGTATCCGTCAGGCCTTGCGCGGTATCCGCGCGATGTTCCGCGCGGACGGTTTGAGCGCCAGCTAAACATATACCTGTAGTCGCTGCCGCAGGCTGCGCTAAGGGCCGAAGGACCTTCTGCTTTTGAGGGTTGCTACGCAACCCATCGCAGCCTTCGGCAGCGGCTACAAGGTTTCACAACGTTTAAACCACCAACGACAACAGCATGATGAAGATCAGGCCGACAACCGAAAGGATGGTTTCCATCGCGGTCCAGGTCTTGAAGGTTTCAACCACGGTCATGTTGAAGTACTGCTTAACCAGCCAGAAACCCGCATCGTTGACGTGCGACAGGATCAACGAGCCTGCGCCCGTTGCCAGCACCAACAGTTCGCGGTTCACGCCCGGAATCAAATCCACCACCGGCAACACAATCCCCGCCCCGGTAATGGTCGCCACGGTTGCCGAACCGGTCGCGATACGAATCACCGCCGCCACCAGCCACGCCAGCAAAATCGGCGAGATGTTCGCGTGCACCGCCATATGGCCGATCACGTCACCCACGCCGCTGGCCACCAGCATCTGCTTGAAACCACCGCCAGCGCCAATGATGAACACAATCGCAGCCGTCGGCGCCAGGCTCGCATCGAGCAGTTTGAGCACGCGCTTGGAGTCGATCCCCTGCCGCGCACCGAAGGTGTAGAGCGACAACAGCAACGCCAGCAACAGCGCACTGATCGGGTGGCCAATCATGTCCATCCAACCGCGGAAGAAGTTACCCGTGGGCAATGCCACGTCGGCAAACGTCTTCAGCAACATCAGGAATACCGGCAACAGCACCGTGGCCAGGGTGATGCCAAAGCTCGGCAGGCTGCTGGACTCAGGCTCGCTGGCCAGTTGATCGACGAGTTCCTGAGACGGGTTGCCCGGGATGTATTTGGAGATGAACGTGCCGTAAATCGGACCGGCAATGATCGCTGTCGGCAGCGCCACGATCAGACCGTAAAGGATGGTTTTACCGATATCCGCCCCGAACACGCCAATCGCCAGCAACGGGCCAGGGTGCGGCGGAACCAGACCGTGCACCGCCGACAAACCGGCCAGCAACGGAATACCGATCTTGATCAGCGACACGCCGGTACGCCGCGCCACGATAAAGACCAGCGGAATCAGCAAGACAAAACCGATCTCGAAAAACAGCGGAATGCCGACCAGGAACGCGGCAAACATCATCGCCCACTGCACCCGCTCCTTGCCGAAAGCACGGATCAGGGTGCGGGCAATCTGATCGGCACCGCCCGAGTCAGCCATCATTTTGCCGAGCATTGTGCCCAACGCCAAAATGATCCCGACAAAGCCCAGTACGCCACCAAAACCTTCCTGGAACGACTTGAGGATCTGGTCGGTCGGCATACCGGTGGTCAGGCCCAAAAAGGCCGACGCGATAATCAGGGCAATAAAGGGATGTATTTTGAACCGAGTGATCAGCACGATCAGCCCGATGATCGTCACCACTGCATCAAGCAGCAGAAAGGTGTGTTGGGACATGCCTAGCATGGGGCGTCTCCTGCCTTGTTTTTGTTATCAACGACGAATGAACAGCCTGGGGTCAAACAGACAGCGCTGTCTTTTTGAAACAAAATCATGACGTTGCCAGTAAAGAATGTTCACGCCACCACTCATGAGAAGCGAGCGCCAACTGTTCAATGTTCAACTTCGCCGCATTCAGCGTCAGCACCAAGGGTTCCTTGCTCGGCGATTCGAGAGCCGCAAACTGGCTGTCGATGAGCGTCTTGGGCATAAAGTGCCCAGGGCGATGCGCCACCCGGTCAGCGGCCACTTGCGGCGTCAGTTCCAGAAACACGAAACCCAGGCCATCAACGGCAGCACGCAAACGCTCACGGTAACGCAATTTAAGCGCCGAACAGGTCAGCACCGGGCGCTGGCCACGGGCAATCGCCGTGCGCAGTTCATCGCACAAGCTGTCCAGCCAGCCAGAACGGTCTTCATCGGTCAGGGGAATGCCGGCGCTCATTTTTTCAATGTTGGCCGCCGGGTGAAAGGCATCGCCTTCAATCGGCGTTGCGCCATTAAGATGGCACAACGCCTGGCTCACACTGGATTTGCCGCAGCCGGCAACACCCATGATGACCAGGGCAGTGATAGGTTGGTTCATGAAACACCTCAGTCCGTAGACAGCGCTGTCTTAGTCAAAGCGTTCACTAGCTGAAAGCAAAGCACAAAGACCAGGCTACCGACGTCTATTTCTCATTTTTATGGGGAGACGCCGTGACGCTCTCGACATACAAAGATCTTGAATAATCCCACAGACAATTAGGCAATTGCCGACAGCCAAGGACAGCGCTACCTTAGTGACTTGTTTTTTGTTTGGCAAGCCGCCCTGATGACCTCCTCTAAAAACGATAAAAACCCCCGTACCACGGGCCGCCCGACCCTTAATGAAGTCGCTCGACTGGCGGGTGTCAGCCCGATTACCGCCTCCCGCGCCTTGCGCGGTATCAGCAGCGTGGCCACAGAGCTGGCCGAAAAAGTACGCCAGGCTGCCGACGAACTGAACTACGTGGTCAACCCTGCCGCTCGGGCACTGGCCTCGGCGCAAAGCCACTCGGTAGTGGTCTTGGTGCCCTCGCTCTCCAACTTGCTGTTTATCGACACCCTCGAAGCGATCCACGAGGTATTGCGCCCCAAAGGTTTTGAAGTGCTGATCGGTAATTATCACTACTCCCGCGATGAAGAAGAAAACCTGCTGCGCAACTACATGGCGTACCAGCCGCGCGGCCTGTTGCTGACCGGCTTTGACCGCACTGAAAGCTCGCGGCGCATGCTTGAAGCGAGCAATACACCTTGTGTGTACATGATGGAACTGGATGCCGGTGCCGGCCTCAATTGCGTTGGCTTCTCGCAGTTAAAAGCCGGGGAAACGGCGGCCCAGCATTTGATCTCTCGCGGGCGTCGACACCTTGCCTACATCGGTGCACAACTCGACCAGCGCACGCTCTTGCGCGGCGAAGGTTATCGCCGCGCCTTGCAGGAAGCCGGGCTGTACAACCCTGACCTGGAAGTACTGACACCACGCCCTTCTTCCGTGGGCCTGGGCGGCGAGCTGTTTTTACAGTTGCTGGCGACTCACCCTCATGTTGACGCGATCTTTTTTGGTAACGACGACCTTGCCCACGGTGCCTTGCTCGAAGCCGCCCGCATCGGGATTAAAATCCCGGAGCAAATTTCCATTCTGGGCTTCAACGACCTGCCTTCTTCCGAGTTCATGGTGCCGCGCCTGAGCAGCATTCGTACGCCACGAGAAGCCATTGGCCGTCGCGCCGCCGAGCAGATGCTCACATTGATGGCCGGCAACAAGGTGCAACAGCCGGTGCAAGACATGGGCTTTGAGTTGATGCTGCGCGAAAGCACCTGAGTTCGCCGCCGGGCGGCAAGAATTGTCCGCTCGCCCTGCCCCCCTCCACCCTCGCCCAGCCGCGGCCCTTTAAAAATGGGTGTTTGCGACTGGGCACGGTTATTGCCCTGCTAATAGTCATCACCTTTTAGAGGGGCACATTCATGTTGATCAACACGCAGCATACGTCTGCAATTCAAAAGACCCAGCGCACCGACCTCGACCCGGCGAACGCTGCCGCCAGCGCGTTGTACAGCGCGGCCCAGCAGAATGCTCAGCCACTGACCAACCTCCAGGCAACCCCGGCATCCGTGGCCGGCAATGCGCAAGCGGATAACGTTAACGCGGCCTTCGCCAAAACCCGGGTCATGTTGCAGGCCAGCGCTTCAAGCACCGGCACGGCGACCAAGACCTCGGCCACCGACGAGTTCAAGGACTACATGAGCAAGTCACCCGCGCAACGGATTCGCGAGCAATTGCTTAAGGAAATGGGCCTGACGGAAGACGATTTTAAAGCCATGCCGCCAGAGAAGCAGCAGGCAATTACAGACCAGATCACCGCGCTCATGCAGCAAAAAGAAGCGATCAAACAGGCTGCCGCCCAGCAGCAGGTTGCTGAGAAGCAGGTGTAATCGAGTAGCGGCGTGAACGCATAACCTGTAGGAGCCGAGCTTGCTCGCGATCTTTTGATCTTGCTCTGCGACCCGGCACAACGCCGGGTTGGCTGCCAAACGCAGCCTTCGTGCCTCGTCAGCGACGACAGGTTTTTTGCAGACTTAACTGATCTGCAACGTCGAATTGAACTGGCTGATGGCGTCGACCACATGCCGGGAGCCTTGCTGGATCTCCAGAATCGCCTCCCCCGCCTCATTGGCCAGTGAAACCCCCAGCCCGGTTCGGCTCAAGCTCGACTGCATGCTGTTTACCGCGCTCAACGACAGGTCATGGTTCTTACGCACCACCTCGACAATTTCAATCGTCGCCGCACTGGTGCGCGCCGCCAGGCTCCTGACCTCGTCAGCCACCACCGCAAAGCCACGGCCATGCTCACCGGCCCTGGCCGCTTCAATGGCCGCATTGAGCGCCAGCAGGTTGGTTTGATCGGCAATGCCGCGAATGGTCTGAACGATTTTGCCGATGATTTCCGACTGTTTGCTCACCGCGTCGATACTGCTCGCGGCCTCGTTGAGGTCTTTGGAAATAGCCTCGATGGTTTGCACCGTTTGCTGAACCACTTGCGAACCTTTCTGCGCGCACGCGTCGTTTTGCACTGACGTCGCGTGGGCCGATTCAGCGGCGGTTTGCAGGTTGCTGACTTGTGCAGTGATGTCGCTGGCAAACTTCACCACTTTATACAGACGGCCTTTGGCATCGAATATCGGGTTGTAGGAAGCCTCCAGAAAAACCGTGTGGCCATATTTATCGACCCGTTCGAAACGTCTGGAATGGTACTCACCGCGATTGAGCGACTCCCAAAAGGCTTTGTATTCGGCAGACTCGGCTTCGCTGCGACGGCAAAACATGCTGTGGTGCTGGCCTACGATCTCTTGCAACGAATAATGCACAGTGTTGAGAAAGTTCTGATTGGCATTGATAACCCGGCCATCAGGAGAAAACTCGATCATGGCCATGGAACGGCTCAAGGCATTCACGATGCTCTGGTTTTCGTGCTCTTTATTGACCCGGTCGGTGATGTCGGCCGCGACTTTCATCACACTGAGCACCTGCCCGCTGGCGTCGGTGATCGGCATATAGCTGGCCTCGAGCCAGATTTCACGCCCTGCTTTATTGAGCCGGGTGAACGTCCCGCTTAGCGGTGCACCACTGGCCAGGGTTTTCCAGAATTGCGCGTATTCAATGCCGCGCTGGTAAGCGTCTTCGCAAAAAATCCGGTGATGCTTGCCGCGAATCTCGTCGACGGTATAGCCCATCGCCCGGCAAAAATTGTCATTGGCCTCAAGAATGATCCCTTCAGGGGTGAACTCGATGATGGCCATTGAGCGACTGACGGCCAATGCCTTGGCCTTCATGTCCTCCAAAGTACAACTTAAGCGCTGATTCTCGAGCAGGTCGGCTTTGCGACGCGAATTAAACATGACTCAACCCCTGATAATGCTTTCTTGTGATGATGTGTATTTTTCAAGGCACAACAAAACCTCAGCCCATGTAACGCTTGCTGTTTGCATTACAACCCATCAGGGGAAAAGCCACTTCATCTTCGGGCCCCTATGATCCCAAGCATAGACAGGCCTAAACAGGGTGCAAGCCAATTGCCAGCAAGGGGCGACGAAACGCACAGTACGGGCTGCGCGCAGCTCCTCTATTCGGTTAGCTGGCTAACTTATGGTTAAACGTGAATATTCAAAAAAGCCCGGAAAGTGCACTTTCTCATCGCCAATAAACACTCAAACGAATACAGATCGAGAGACTTAAATGATTCAGCGCTGTGTATATACTGCGCGCTTATTATCAACGCCCGTGGACGACATGACCGCCATTGTTTACGCCCCGCTCGAAGCGCCATTGTGGCCATTAATGAATAAGTTTTACCGCGCGCATCAGTCGTCGATGAAAGCCAGTAAAGACGCACAACTGTGGGTCGCACGCCAGCAAGACATCATTGGCGGCTTGTGCCTGCGCTCAATGGCTCACGGCTATTGGTTGACCGGTTTATTTGTTGCGCCCGCGCTGCGAGGGCAAGGGGTTGCCGGGGCATTGGTGAAGGCGTCGGTGGCCGCCTGCGAGAGGCCGGTGTGGCTGTTCTGCGACCCCGAACTGCAAGGCTTTTATGAAGGGCTGGGGTTTAGCGTGGAAGTCGACTTGCCCTATGTGTTGCATGAGCGGCTGGTTCGCTATCAACGCAATAAAGCGATGATAGCGATGGGCCTTGAGCCTACTCTTGCGTGCCCGGCGCCAGCTCCGGGAACAACACCTCAATAAAGCCGAATTTGCTGAAGTCCTTGATGCGTGACGGGTACAGACGACCGATCAGGTGATCACACTCGTGCTGCACCACGCGCGCATGGAAACCTTCAGCAACGCGTACGACCGGATCACCCTTGGGGTCAAAACCTTCGTAGCGGATCTTCTCGAAGCGCTCGACCACACCGCGCAGCCCTGGCACGGACAGGCAACCTTCCCAGTCTTCTTCAACCGCAGGGCTCAATGGCGTGATCAGCGGGTTGATCAGGATGGTTTGCGGCACGGGTTCGGCGTCCGGGTAACGCTCACTATGTTCGAAGCCAAAGATCACCAGTTGCAAATCAACGCCAATTTGCGGAGCCGCCAGACCAACGCCCCCGGCGTGCTCCATGGTCTGCAGCATGTCGTCGATCAGTTGCCACAGCTCTGGCGTGTCAAACATCTCGGGAGGCACTGGCTTGGCAACTCGCAGCAGGCGCTCATCACCCATTTTCAAAATTTCACGAATCATAATCAGGCTTCATCTGAAGTGGATTTAAGGGAGTGGTCGCGCCCAAGCCCGGACACATGCGGTGTGTCGTCGGACTCTTCGAAGGTTTTTTCACCCGGATCTTTGCCTTCAGCTGACATGTGCTCGATAACAGCGTTCATTTCAGCCCCCAACAACAATACGGCTGACGAAATATAGAAATACAGCAACAGCACAATGATCGCCCCGATGCTGCCATACATCGCGTTGTAATCGGCGAAGGTTTTCACATAAAACGCAAAACCCAACGATGCGGCGATCCACACCACCACGGCCAACACCGAGCCTGGCGTAATAAAACGAAATTTCTGCTCAACGTCAGGCATCACGTAGTAAATGACCGCCACGGCCACCATCATCAGCAAGATAATCACTGGCCAGCGCAGGATGGTCCACAGCGTGACCACAAACTCCTCAAGCCCCACCTGCCCCGCCAGCCAGCCCATCACTTGCGGCCCAAGCACCATCAACGCGGCAGCAGCCAGGAGCATCCCGGCAATGCCGATAGTGTAGAAAATCGACAGCGGAAAACGCTTCCAGATCGGCCGCCCTTCCACCACGTCGTAGGCTGCGTTCATGGCACTCATCATCAAGCGCACGCCCGCCGAAGCGGTCCACAGCGCGACGACAATACCGAAAGACAGCAGGCCACCCTTCGATTGCTCCAACTGGTCAATCACCGGGTTTACCTGCTCTAGCGCTTGTGGCGGCAGGACCAGTTCGGACTGCAAACGCAGCCAGCTGAAAAAGTCGGGCAAATGCAAAAAGCCGATCAGTGCGATCAGAAACAGGATGAACGGGAACAGCGAGAAGAGCATTTGATAGGCCAAAGCCGAGGCGTAGGTCGACATTTCATCGTCGATAAATTCTTTGACCGTACGCACCAACACTTTGCCTAACGGCAGGCCATTCAAGACCGGAAAAATCATAGCGTCTCCTTTCGCCGCTTATAAATTGAGCTCGACACACCCTCTGCAACGGGTTCAGTACGGGGGTTTTACCTCAAAAGTAGTTCAAATGGCGACTGTGCAAATACGTAACCGCAAAACCCATAAAAACGGCCACCTCGAGGATGGCCGTTTTCAGGGCAAGTGACGAAGTACCCGATTACGCTTTATCGACGGTGTTCTTCACTGCATCTTTGGCTTTACCGACAGTCTGTTGCGCTTCGCCCTTGAGTTCCTGGGCTTTGCCTTCTGCGCGCAGCTTGTCGTTGTCCGTGGCTTTACCCACCGCTTGTTTGACATTGCCTACTGCTTCGTTCGCCATGCCTTTGATCTTATCGCCAGTGCTGCTCATGGGATTTCTCCTAGTGAAAGTTCGGATGTCATTCTCGACATCTAGGTTGACCCGCAGACGTCGAGCAGAGTTTCATTTATTTTCTGTGGCTCATTTCGTCGCGCAGCGCAGGTTGAGCTTTATGTTTGCCCGCGAACCCCTGAGAATGCGCAACGTATTCAGGCTATGGCGCTGAAGATCCGCAATTGTAGGAAGGTTATGAAACTCGATAAAAAGCAGGCCATCGCCCGCAGAAACCAGGAACTTGGCGGCGCGGTGCTGGGCGTCAACAACTGCCATCTCGCAACGTTGAACACCAACAAGAACATCTGGTGGTTCGATATTCCTCTGGCCCGCCTGGCCATCGGTCAATACGAATGGGTGCACCTGCTGTTGCACACCCCGAGCACCGATGAGTTGCTGCATTTGAAGGTCACTACTGCTTTCCTGCGTGAAAAACGCGAAGGCATGGTGGTCCGCGCGACACACAAGCGCACGCCGACCATGAGCCTTGAACTGAGCGCTGACAAAGACTCCTTCCTGCAGGACGTGCGTCCAGCAGGCACCGGCGTCAATTTCGCGCAGTTCCTGCAGAAGTAATTGAGTTAGCCCCCTGTAGGAGCGAGCTTGTCTCGCGATCTTTTGATCTTTTAAACAGATCGCGAGACAAGCTCGCTCCTACAGAGTGAACTGCCCCCAAAAAGTTGGACACCCATCCAACTTTTTGGGTTTTCAACATGAACAAGTACACAGAGCAATTTA
>NZ_WIVZ01000061.1:0-19476 GCF_009600325.1 Pseudomonas sp. FSL R10-2189 | reverse complement strand
TCCAAGCATCGGATTTTGCGGCCTGTGGGCTAAAGGTCAATGCGTCAGTCTTAACTGACTGGCATTAACCTTCGGGTGGCCTTTTTTATTTCTGTGTCCGTAAACGGTAAAGGGCGGATTGCTAGTTTGCCCTTTATAGTTAGAAATAGTATTTCACAATCAGGCTTGTCACATTCTGATTGGTATTGTATGCCTTGGTGCTTTCGATGGCGTACTTGTTAGACCAGTTGTTGTACTCGATACCTGCATAGAAGTGCTTAGCTTCATAGCCTAGGTATTTGCCAATGTCATACTTGACCTGTGGATTAAAGAGCAAGTTACGATGATAGGTTCCCTTATTGTTGACTACCCAGTCCAAATAACCATCAATAACGAGGTCGGATCGTCCTAATGGAATGGTATAAGCCCAGCTCGGAGTAATCTGCCATTGACCACTTGGCGCATCGCCACCATCTGGCTTGCGATAGTAGAAATTTATCTGGAAATAGTCGAAGCCTGGAAGCGCGAGATCAAACCCCGGACCTAGCAGATAATTGAACTGATCGTGAACGCCATTGCGATCGTTCTTATCCCATTCAATGCTCGTAGCAATCAATACATCCTTTATTGGGCCGAAGGCCAAGTTGGTGTTGAGCATTTTTCCAAGTGACAGGCGCGGTGCCGCTTCACTGTAAATAGAATGATGTCCATCATTGTAGGTCCCACCTCCTGGATACCAGTTGTTATCCATGAAAAAATATATGTCGCCCCACGACCAGTCACTGAAATGCTCATAGGTTATGGTCTGAACAGTCTGGGCATCCACTTTGAATTCTTTACCATACTGGTAAGTAAAGCTGTCGCTATGCCAATTCATACCTGCAAATGCAGATGATGGTAGACAAGCCATTCCCAGCAGCCTGGCAGTACTTACCGCAGTGACTAATTTATGAACTTTCACTCTACCTCCAGTATATAAAACTGACCGAGCGATCAGCCATTTATACACTGCAAGTATGGGGCCAGCTAAATGCTCTTTTGCGCAGAGTCTCAAGGCAAAAGCAATGCCTAAAAAGTGTTTTTTGCTCTGTGCCAGAGCATATAGCTAGATAGCGAAGTATTACAGTGCGAGATATTTTATTTCTTTTGCAACTTGCTGGTGCGACCACGCCCCATAATAAACGACTTTTTAAAGACAAAAAAAGCGACCGATAACGGTCGCTAAGTGCAATCCTGACTTGGGAGCATTTAAGACAGGGACCACTTCATATCTTCGGAAATTTCCCTAAATACTTTTACAACGTACGAAATTAGTACAAATTCCGGGTTAGGGCGTTTGCGATTGAGCCGGAGTTGACTCGGAACTCTGGCATGATGGGATTGCACCTACTCCGTTGAAGAACAAATTGAGGATAGTGGCGACGATCGCGGTTAGTAAAATAGGACTTTCAAGAATAGGCCCTAATGCAGACGGTAACTTGCTGAAAAAGTGCGGAGATACTACCGGCAGCAGACCTACCGCGAGGCTGATCGCAACGATATACAGGTTACCCACCTTCTTGAAGTCTACCCGAGCGAGTACTTTCATCCCGCTGGCAGTCACCATGCCGAACATTACAATTCCCGCACCACCCAGCACAAAGGGAGGTATGGAGGCGACGAAATACGCGACCTTCGGAAATAATCCAAGCACGATCAGTATCATCCCGGCACATGCGCAAACCCAACGGCTGCGCACCCCGGTGATGCTGACCAGCCCTATGTTCTGTGCATAGGAGGTGTAAGGAAACGTGTTGAATATGCCGCCAATCATGGTGCCTGCTGCATCAGCACGAAAGCCCCGGACCAGCGTTCGTTCGTCCATTGGTTTTTCAACGATCTCGCCTAGGGCGATGAACATTCCCGTGGACTCGATGAAGGTAACCAGCATCACAATGCACATGGCTGCGATTGGCCAGATATGGAAGGTCGGTATGCCGAAATGAAACGGTTTGATAAGCCCGAAGACCGGTGCTTCCTGGATCCCCTCCAAGCTTACTAAACCCGCCATCGCCGCCACTGCGAACCCGAATACCAATCCTAATAGTACAGAGATGTTATTCAGGAAGCCTTTGGCATACCGCACGATTAACAGAATGCAGACCAGCACCGCTGCAGCGATTCCTAGGTAAAGGGGCCTACCAAAATCTGGATTACCAAAGCCTCCGCCAGACCATGCGGCAGCTACGGACATCAGCGAAAGTCCAACTGCGACGATCTCTGTTCCCGTCACCACTGGTGGGAAAAAACGCAGCAGCTTACCCACCAATGGTGCGACAGCTAGGCCGAACAAACCAGCAGCGATGGTAGCCCCAAAGATCCCCGACAAACCCACTGTAGGGTCGGAACCGATCGCAATCATGGGGCCAATCGCTGTGAACGTCACACCCATCATTACAGGCATGCGGATACCTATCGGGCCTACCCCGAGCGCCTGAATGATGGTGACGATCCCGCACGCGAATAGGTCGGCGTTGATTAGAAAGGCGATATCGGACTTCGACAATCCAAGCGCCGCACCCAGCACCAATGGAATCGCCACGGCACCGGCGTACATCACCATCACGTGCTGGCATGCCATCAGGAGCATCGGGATGAAGCGAACATTATTTCGAGATGGAAAGTTCTTCATATAGACCTGCACCGTGGAGCTCCAAGCTTGTGAAAGCAGCCGGAGCTCATAGTCAAAGAGCGCTCTAAAAAGCCATATCTAGCATCTGGTATACCAGTTCATATAAGGCTTTAGCATCTTTCGTGCCAGCTATTAAAGCTGTCTGGCTGATCAGATTTTTAAGGGTTTCGTAGCTGATCCAGGATGGGCTTTTGGAACTAAGTGCCCCTCTTCGGACCATTTTGCTGCGGGAGGGTCCCAAGACAGTGCCGGGGCCGACGGAAAGCGTGGTGTGTTAGGCTACCCGGCTGCGAATATCCATCGATAGCTGGTGCCATGCTCACTCATAAAATTGTTTCCGCTATTTCAGACGCCATCTATCATCGCCGACTACCTCCGGGGACCAAGCTGAACGAGCGGGACATTGCAGAGCTGTTCGACGTAAGCCGCACCGTTGTAAGGCAAGCGTTGATTCGCTTGTCACAAGATCGGCTAGTCGTGGTCTCGCCTAAACGTTCTTCAACAGTTGCCTGCCCCACCTTCGATGATGCCTACCAGCTCTATCAAATGCTGCTGGTCATGGAAAGCGGGGTCATTGATCAGTTGACCCGCTCCATCAGTGAAAAAGACCTAGAAACTTTACGGGCTCATACCCTTAAGGAGCGGGTCGCCTTCGAAACCCACGACCATGATCTTGGTGATCAGCTCGGCCGGCAGTTTCACTCGCTACTCATATCGTTTATGCAGAACGACATCCTGAACCAGATCCATACCCAGCTTCGACGCCAAGAAGCACTTATCAATGCCTTGTACCGTTCAGGGTTCGACTACTGCCAGCTTCGAGATGAGCATTCCCGTCTGGTCGACTGCCTCGAGCGCAAGGATGGAGAGTCGGCTAAAGCCCTTTTAGCATCGCACTACAATCTGGTGATCAAAGGGTACAAGTTCAACACGGCGATACCGCCAGAAATCGATCTCAAAGCGGCACTCGGTTTGTAGTGACCTTGAGGTTCAGAGCAGGCTAGCCTTTTGTAGCAAGAATAGGACAAGGAATCCCCCCTCAAGCAGCACAGGTTTCAGCGGGACGCAAGGATTTGGAACGGTGCCGCACCTCCACCTTCGCCTCGCGTCTGCAGCTATTTTGAACGTCCGCTATCGGCTGTGGATTCAACCGGTGGACGCAACACATTGGCTGAATCTCTGAGCTGGCGTCTCATAGTTTAGTGTCTTTCGTGGACGTTGATTCAGCATCCTGGCTACATCGTTGAGCTGCTCCTGCGAGTAGATTGAGATGTCGATACCTTTCGGAAAATACTGTCTCAGGAGGCCATTGGTATTTTCATTGGTCCCTCGTTGCCAAGGGTTTTGAGGGTCGCAGAAGTACGCCATCGATTGATTTTCGAAAGTCGACGGGCTTGGGGTAGAGGTAGACTTTTTCGACTTTGGCGTCGGGTCGCATCATGGCGGCGGGCTCCAGAAAGAAATCGGGATCACAGCATCCGGGTTCAGGCAGGGGCTTTGAATGTGGGGTTCATGGAGCGGTTACGATCGCTTACATTACAGAGGTCGATTGAGACCTGACGTCATATGGTTCAGAGAGAATTTGCAGCAAGGCACGTGGAAAACTGCTCTGGCTAGAGTCCGGGCCTGTGACGTGCTTGTTTCAGTGGGCACCTCAGGGATCGTGACTCCCGCAGCCGACATACCTGGCATTGCTATCGCAGCAGGAGCTCTAGTCATACACGTCAATCTCGTCGATGTCACAATGGGGACGGACAACGAAATAATGCTAATAGGGAAAGCAGCAGCGGTATTAGCGAAACTAATCGACTGAACCAATGTCTCGGTTTTTCAACCGTTCATTAGCCCTTTCCAAATCACTACACTTATTTCTATAGTAGTCAGCATCTGCAGCAAATTGCGCAATTCGCATAAGAGCGTCGCTTCTTTGTGCCTGACAAACTTTCAACTCCTCCCTCAATCGCATCACTATGTCTCGCTCCTCCTTGGACAGAGCCAAAGACGAATGTTGCGACCCGGAAGAGTGCAAATTTTGGTTATGAGAGTCTATTTCCGCCCTGACGTGCGCGTTCCAAGGGCTGTTTAATGAGACCGGGCTTTGAAGTCCCGCTCGGGACCAGACATCTTTGTATTTCCATTTGGAGGTAGGCTTTTCCTTCTGGAGTTGACGAAGTGCCTCCAGCATCGCTGCGGTATTTAAGTCCTTCTGATTGTCACGATGTTTTAGAAGTCCAGTCACGCTTCCACGCGGTTTGCCTTTCATGAAGAGACCTTTTCAACATTGTCCAGTTGCGCCAATAGCTTATCCACCTCCACAACCCTACGTTGGAGATGGGCTACCTTCAATGGATCATCTTTGAAATACTCGAGAAGCCTCTTATTTTCATGATTGCGCCAGAGATAACTCCTCCGCTTTCCGGCTGCCGGAATGATTGAATTGGTGCAATCAGCTGGTCGACATGCTGCACTGTCGCCCCCACAAAGTGCCTTACTCGAGCGATACATACAAAGTCCATCATCCAGTTGTTCTATCAAGGCAGCCTTGGGAAGCTCTTGTAAAAACACTTGCTGCTCCCCTCGAGTCATCCCTAAAAAACTCTTCTGGTATTGCCTGATCTCATCGGCACCGCCTCCGATAATAACTGTTTGACCTGACAGTAGTTCTTCGTACTGCTCCGCTGAAACGATAAATTTTTCCCGCTGCAACTCTACGTACAGATTTATTTCACCGTAACCCCGAGTCATTTCAATGTCAAAATGCTTTAGCTGATCTTGTAGAGCTCTAATACCGAGTCCTTTTTTGGTCATAATTCGGGCGAATTTTTTACGAAATTGGTGCGTCGCCAATGGCCATTCGACGCCATTATATTTGATGCCATGGATATCGACAAAACGCTTAAGCGCATAACTGATACTAGATTCAGACAATCGACCTCCCACTGATTTGACCGACGGAAATAAAAAGACACCAGCTTTACGTCGTCTGACCAACCCCCTCTCAACGGCATCAAGCGCCTTTCTGACGATTGGCAGGGTTTGCCATCTATATGCAGTAGGTATCCCTTGCAACTTTCGAGTGTGCGAGATAACAAAGAAGAATTTTCTTTCGACCCCTTCGTAATCGATCGTTAGCTCAAGCCAATTGCTAGACTCACCACATTTGATATCACACATTTCGTGCCATCTCATGCCAGTGAGCATAGCAATAACGATGTAAGCAGCAGCTACCAATTGTAGTTGCAAACTTCTCACTTGATGACCTGACTCCAGCCCGAACTTATGCCACGGAAAAGGATTTGTAATGATTGTGCGATTATTGACAACACTTTTTTGAGGCTTATACACAGAATAAGAAGCCTCTATCTTGTCCAGAGTATCAGCAATTGCCAAGTCTTCAAGCGCACAATTAAAAATTTCTTTTGCTACAGAATCTGGGATCTCTACGGTGACAGTACCTTTGCGAGGCATATTAACCTCGCAGCATTTGCTAGACCATTGAGAAATACTTCCGTACTCAGCGAAAGGATCAAATAGCAGGCCATCTTCAAGCTTAGCTGCCTGTTCATAAAGCCAGTTCAACCCAGTCGCTCTAGCGCGGAGAGCACGATTATTAAGTGGCTTTCCGCTGGCAGACGGAGTGGCAGCTAACTCCTCCAGAAAGGCAGATAGATCCGAAGGGCCAAGATCCGAGAACCGGGCAAACCCGTGGCACTCCATATACCGCACCAACCTAGACACTCCCTTATGAAATTGTCCGCAGACCGTGGACCATTTAGGCGGGTAGGCAGGGGGATCAAATATCATTGAGTAGATAAATTCTTTAACAGACCTGAAGTAGATCGATTTGCCTGGATCAGTAACATTTGACCCATCATCAAATACAATGCGAGCGAAGTTAAGTGTTACATCAGCAGGCCGAAGACCTGGATACTCGCCAGACCTATTCCAAATATTTTCCGAGTACAGTAAGCTTGGTGAAATCTGTATTGATTTTCGTATATCATCATGGACACCAATAAGGTTTACGAAAGCTGGCGACATAGTGGGTTTAGTCAAAAGATCTTTTAGTAATTTTTGCTGATGCTCATTCACAACCACATTCCTTCAACGGTCGGAGACCAGATCCCGATCGGCCGAAGATCGGCATCGCGCCTTATCTCATTTATAACAGAAACTGGATAACGAGTTAGTATTTGATTTTCCCATACGAATTTCTTCTCGGCGGTAGCACTGCAGTGCTCTTCAAACGATATCAGGCCAGAACCGTATAATTCATCGTGATAACGCATAAAACAAAAGTATTTCTTAATATCTTCATGAGTTATGACCAAATTGGAGCAGCCTAAACAGACTTCGTGTCCGGCATCACACATCTTTCCGTCCGACTGCCCAGGGATAGGTGATCGCAACGGATCTTTACATGAGCTCAAAAGACCGCTCGTCAGCGAAGCGCTACTACTAATACCGCTGCCGTCCGTGGCAATTAGATCTAAGAACCAAGCCTCTTGATGCACTCCCCTCCTAATGATAAAGAGGGGATCTGAAATTCTCCTTAAGTAGTCCGCCGTAGTTTCTAACTTCTCCTGACCTAGCAAGGTTTGCAGGTAGCGCATATCCTCAGTTCTTAAATATTCACTCCAGGCCATGGTAGGCCGGATAAGTTTCGCTTGCAGTATAAGTGGCTCACCGGAAGAATGCTTGAGGTGGTGTTTCAGAGAAAACTCTTTCATCGCATCCTTGAATCCAGAGTTCCCTAATGGTAGCGTTGTTTTGAACCTGTTTGAGTTCGTGATCCAAAGTTCGGTTTCATCACCACGAATTGATTCAGTAATCTTCAGAATCTTGTTAACGATCATAACGGGCCAACCCTCGCATGCTTGATCAGACGGAATGGTCGAGCCCTCTTTAGAAGAACGATACTTAATCCAGCTCAATCGCTTTTTATCCGGATTAAGTGGATCTGGAATTATGCAGTCCACCGTTAACCTCTGAACCACGGAAGGGTTAAGCTGGGTACGAATTAACAGCAGAATGTAAAATGAAACCAAATCAGAACCACTCAACCAGCGATAGATTCCAAGCGCACCATAAAACTCATTAACCCTGCCGCCAAAATACTCTTTCAAGGCACCAAAAAATTCGGGTGAAACTTCTTTGAGTTCCTCTCCCCATAATGGCTTACATCCTAGATTATTTTCCCAATACCAAACTAAGTAGTCGATCTTCTTCCAAGGCGTTCGATACGTTATAGGGCATGACTGGCCAAGATATTTAGTGACATATTTAGGTCCCGCACCTATGGCATCATAAAACCGTTCGACGCCAACCATCCCTGTTTGGTTCTCAGTTTTGAAACTACTCATGAACACCTGCCCTTGCGGCATGCGCGACAAGTCCGTAGAATTTAGTCGGACGCACTTGCAATGGTTCTCCCACCACCAGATTTTATACTCCAAACTGCTCCAATATGTTCCTCCGCCATTTGGTCCGAATGGTGCCACATCATCGATAGGCGGTGGTTTTCCCAACCACTGTGGTATATACTCAGAATTAAACTTCTCCATCGTTTCTCGCATCCCTGCCACCGCCGCTCGAACAATGTCCTTCAACTCTTTTTTATCGTACCCCAAACTTGCGCTCTGGAGACTACTAGCCTTAGGAAAGGCATTTTTAGGTGGAACAAATTCACAAGAGACTTTTTCATGCTTGCTCATCTGAATAAAGAAAGGTCTTAGGCCTCTAAACTGCGCGCTAGCAGTGGAATAGCTAAGACTTGGGTGCTGCTTCAACCAATGGACAAACAGAAGCAAGGTGCCTTTAACCAACTCCTCTGGCTCTCGGATGCCCTGTTCATCTAGAAATCTCAGAAAGTTCCAAAAGTAGTCACGAGCAGAAACTCGAGTTTGGTGTCCAGCATGATGGCGACGTTTATAAATGGCCCAGGCAAATATAGAAATAATCCGCCGCATCGACTCAAACTGGGGCCTACCTCCAAAATTGTAATGATGGGTCTGTTTAGTGTTTTTGCATTGTATCGTACATTTCAACTCTTTGAGCACACGAACCTCGTCCGCACCCAAAGATGAAATTGTTGGCTTCGCTTTTTCCATGCTCACATTCCTGCGCACATATTATCAACTTCTACCTGAAGCTGTTCATAGTTTCCAGTGTAGGAAATCAGTTTTGCGACATGGACATAGAACTTCTCAGTCGTAGACGGATCCTCGTGCCCCATCAAACGAGCCAAGAAAACTAGATCCTTGTTATGAATATAATGATAAGAGCCATAGGTATGCCTCAGCACATGAGGAACGACGTGCAGACCCATGGAAGCGCCAGCCCTGGCAAATAGTTTCTCAATCCAATTTATAGTTATTTTCCGCCCATACTCGGATAAAAATAAGTGCTGATCCGAGATCTCGCGCGTCGACACTTCTATTATCCTAGCACGCGTAATATCTGCATACGCCCAAAGATCAGCAAGAAGACGATTTGGAATCAGGATAACTCTTGGCTTCTCTCCCTTCCCTATGATACGAGCGGGAGTTGAATGGCCGGTAGTTATTATTTCTGGCAGATCAGCGAGAGGAAAATTGACCGCCTCAGAGATCCTGAGGCCGCATTGGAGCATTAGTTTCGCTATCAACCTATTCCTCTGGCCAGTCCTGCCACTAACACTCGACCTCTCTCCTAAACAACGTATAAATTCAAGCGCGTCATCAATTAATAAAAACTTGGTCGGCTCTTTGAATTTCTTACGAGGGTGCCCTTTAGTTTTATATCTACGATCACCAAATTGCCTGCTTGGGACATATTCTAGTTCAACATGAGCATTATAATTATTCTTCACACACCAATATACAAATCGATGCGCCCCACCAATTCTGCTGTTTACGGTATTCCATGCTAACGGCTTCCCATTCTTGGTGAAATGCGAACACTGAGCATCGATGTAATACTCGAAATTCGTCTCGGAAATATCTTCAACGGCTATATTGTTCAACTCTCGCCATTCTAGATACTCCTTAAGCTGCTCAGCGACAGTAGCAATACTTTTAAGACTAAGTCGTTTACATTTAGATCGGAGGAATCGATTTTCAATAACATACGGCCATCCATTTTCAGTAAAAAACTGAGGAACTCTATGCTTCAATCGTGCAAGTCCAGCATCAGCGGCCCTCTCGAAGGACACGCGAACCACAGTCACCATGCGCCCGCTCCTAATCGATAGATTTCTCCGATCATGATGAAAGATACGATAGGAGTCACTCTGGTCCCTCTCGATGGCTAAGCACGCTGCTCATAGGGTAGATCGCTTTCTCAAGTCACACTAACAGGGCGTGTTGCCTGCCGCATTGGCGGCGCGGGCGGCGGGCCGGGTCTTGGTGGTGCCGCTGGCGAACGCCGAGGAGGCATGTCTGGCCTCGGGGCTCACAGTGATCGCGGTCGAGCATTTGCTGCAAGCTGTGGCGCATTTTGCCGCTCGCGCGGTGATTGAACCCTATGTGGCCAGCGGCCTGCTGCACGTGAGCAAGCCATACCCAGATTTGAGTGATGTGCAGGGCCAGCTGTCGGCCAAGCGGGCGCTGTTGATCGCCGCCGCAGGCAGCCACAATCTGCTTTTTACCGGGCCGCCGGGCACCGGTAAAACCTTGCTGGCCAGCCGCCTGCCCGGCTTGCTGCCACCGCTCAACGAGCAAGAGGCGCTGGAAGTGGCGGCCATCCAGTCGGTGGCCAGCCATGTGCCGCTGAGCTGCTGGCCGCAGCGCCCGTTTCGGCAGCCACACCACTCGGCCTCCGGCCCGGCGCTGGTGGGCGGCGGCTCAAAACCGCAGCCTGGCGAAATCACCCTGGCGCACCACGGGGTGTTGTTTCTGGATGAACTGCCCGAGTTTGATCGTAAAGTCCTCGAAGTACTCAGAGAACCCATGGAATCTGGTTTTATCGTGATCGCCCGTGCGCGGGACCGCATGCGTTTTCCGGCGCGTTTTCAGCTGGTCGCTGCCATGAATCCCTGCCCGTGCGGTTATCTGGGGGAGCCGACGGGGCGTTGCCGCTGCACCCCGGAACAGGTCCAGCGCTACCGCAACAAACTTTCCGGCCCGCTGCTCGACCGGATTGACCTGCACCTGACCGTGGCCCGTGAAACCACCGCGCTCAACCCCCCGCTCGCCTCGGCAGACACCACCGCCAACGCCGCTGGACTCGTCGCGGCGGCGCGCGAGCGCCAGTTGCAACGCCAAGGCTGTACCAATGCGTTTCTCGACCTGCCCGGCGTGCGAACCCAGTGCACCCTGACTGACGTGGACAACACCTGGCTGGAAACCGCATGCGAACGCATGACCTTGTCACTCAGGGCCGCGCACCGCTTATTGAAAGTGGCGCGTACTTTGGCGGATCTGGAACAGGTCGAATCCATTGAACGCAAGCACTTGGCGGAGGCGTTGCAGTACCGGCCAGTGAGTGGCTGAGTGCTACGGTTTTACTGCCGTTGCTCCACCGCCGGCAGCTCCATCACCGCCACTTCATGCAGTAAAAAGTCACTCAGGCGGCGCAAGCGCTCGCCGCCGGGCCGGGTTTTGGGCCAGACCAAATAGTAGTTTTCACCGCTGGCCACGGCCGTGGGGAATGGCAGGCTCAAGCGGTTTTGGGCAACGTCCTCGGCCACCATCAGCAAGTCGCCCATGGAAATGCCGTAGCCGCGTGCGGCGGCGATCATGCCCAGTTCCAGGGTGTCGAACACTTGCCCGCCCTTGAGCGAGACCTGGCCGCTGAGGCCCATGCAATCGAGCCAGCGCCGCCAGTCCCGACGGTCTGGCGTAGGGTGCAACAGTTCGGTGCCCGCAAGCCGTTTTGCGTCCCACGGCTGTTCGTCCAGCAGATTGGGGGGTGGGCGCTTGGAGCATCGATGAGTGCTGATCGATTTACGATTCAGAGCTATCCGGAGACATTCTTGCGGGATGCGTCCCGGCGATGAGTTCTTCCAATGCTTCTACCAACTTAGCCACTGCCGGTTCACACTCTGGCGCAACGCGAAGAAGCTCGTCCACTTTTCGTCCCAAGCTCGAGGTGCCGGTTGAATATTCGCGTGGATCATCTTTAATTTGCAGAAATGTGCATATTTTATGCAAATTTTTTCCAGCGCTGCTCATATACCCTCGCTCGTAACGAGAGATCTGAGAATGATGCACGTTGACCGCACGACCCAGGTCTACAAGCGTTAGACCTTGGCTCATGCGAGCTTGACGAATTTGCGCCCCAATAAGGGCGACGTCGGATGAGGAGTTGAATTTTTTTCCCATAATGTGCAAAATATTTGCACATATTTTTACAGAAGGCGAGCAGAATGGCGGTCTACGTGGATTCAGAAGATATCCTGTGGCGGGGCAAGCTCTGGTGTCATCTGGCGGCGGATACTCTGGATGAGCTTCACTCGTTCGCCTCTCGATTGGGCTTGCGCAAAAGCTGGTTCCAATCCAAGGGTTACCCGCACTACGATGTGACCGTTTCAATGCGTGAACGCGCGCTGATAATGGGAGCAATCGACGCCGATCGCGAGACAATCGTCGGTTGCTGCAAGCAGCTGAAGATGGAACTACGGCAGCAGGTGCTAGGGCTCGCCTGAAATAGCTTAAACATGATCAAGGAGGATTGATGGTGCCAGTACCTCAACCGCGTCCGGTAGCACTTACCGTAGCCAAGTACATGCTCAAAGCGCGGGAGAGCATGCGCTTCGAGGACGATGCCGATAGCCTTCAATACATTCGCTTTGGATACTTCGGCGAGATTGGTGGCTTACTTTCCTCCGTGAAAAAAGCAGGTCGTGACCGTTTGCAGGCCGCACAGAACGACTTGGCCGCAGAAGAACTGGGCGACGCGCTGTGGTACTTGACCATTGCGGCGCACCTTCTAAAAATCCCCGCCGACGCTCTAGGGGAGCACTGCATCCTTGTCCTTCGCGATGAATTCGGCGAAAGCAAGAAAGCCCCGCGCCACCGATTACGTTCCGTCAGATAGACGGTCTTATTGAAACACAGCGCGATGAGGATACAATCCCCCGCCCAACGCAGCTGGGTAAGCTCGCACTAAGCGCCGGCGTGCTGGCTGAAATGTCGCATGCCAGCTTGGTAAGTATGGCGCCACCCAAGCGCGAGGCTTATTTCGGACAGTTGTTGTCGGAGCTCGCGAAGACCTGCTCCAGCTTTAACCTGAACCTCGAAGATGTAGCCTTGGGGAATCTGGAAAAAACGGCCAGTCGCTGGCCAAGTGACCAGAAGCGTGAATTTCCACTTTTCGATGAAGGCTTTCCGGAGCATGAGCAGTTCGAGCGCGAATTCACTATCGAATTCATCGAACGCGGCGAAGGCCAGAACAAGCATGTGGTTCAGCGCCTGAATGGCGTCTATATCGGTGACCGCCTTACCGACAACAGCAACGAGCCTGACGACTATCGCTTCCACGATGTCTTCCATTTGGCTTATGTGGCGTATCTAGGTTGGTCACCAGTGTTGCGGGCACTGCTCAAGCGCAAACGGAAATCCGACCCCGCTAAGGATGAGAACGACGATGGCGCTCGCGCAGCGATCATTGAAGAAGGCATCGCCACTTGGATTTTCGACCACGCGAAAAAATATGATTACTACGCAGCAACTCAACCTGGACGTCTCGACTACGGCCTACTCAAGCAGATCCAAGGGATGGTTCGGGGTTACGAGGTTCAGCGATGCAAGCTTTGGCAGTGGGAGCTTGCCATCATCGAAGGATTCAGAATGTTTCGCGAACTGCGCGAGCATCGAGGAGGCTCGGTGGTAGTCAACATGACTGAAGGGACGCTGACTTTTCACAAGCCCCTCAAAGAGGCCTAAACGCAATGACCCCTACATCCTTCGTAAAGGCCTTGGCTGAATTCAGCCTCGACAATGTGTTCAACCCATACGCAGACACCTGCCCTGTGCATGATCGCGCGGGCGCTGCTGCCTCTCGTCGCAAAAACCTGAAGACCTATCTTCAGGCTGTATCCGATCTTGGCACCGACACCATCTGGATGGGTCGTGATCTGGGATATCGCGGTGGACGTCGGACCGGGCTGGCCCTTACCGACGAATTCCACCTTTGCGAAATGACACGCGTGTACCCAGGGTGTGAGTCACAACAGGCAACTCGAGGGCCAGCAATCGCCGAACGGACCGCTGCTGAGATCTGGGCAGTCCTGAAGGCCATCGATATTCCTCCCCTGTTGTGGAATGTGTTCCCATTTCATCCACATGAACCCGGCAATCCATTTACCAACCGCAAATTCAGCGCAAAAGAACTGGCTTTGGTGGATGAGCTTAATAACGAGCTTTTCAGCTGGCTTCGGATCAGGAAGATTATCGCGATTGGCCAGGACGCCGCGCACTATGCGTCGCGCTTCGGCCTGCCCATAGAAACCATTCGTCATCCGAGCTACGGGGGAATCCGAGACTTCCGCGCAGGGATGGCCAAACTCTACAATCTGCACCCTCAGTTTTCCCAGGAAAGTCGTCAGGCTTCGCTTCTCTGAAGATTGCCTTCAACCAGGTAGAGCAGCTAAGAGATCTTTGGTGACACCCACCTTGCCAAAGGTCTCCATATCCAAATACGCATGCGTTGCGATGCAGGTAAGCACTCCACATTCATATTTGGATTCCTTGCCCACAAACGAGTGAAGCTGGCTCAACCCGATAAGGTTGCCCAGCGCGCGCTGGCAGTACCATTGAGAGCGGTAGATCGCTGTCAGATCCAGCTTGCCATTTGTAATTTTGAAGCTCAGATGACTCAAGCAAGGGACATTGAGGGGTTTTGCATCTCGAGATGGGTCGAACACCGGTAATTCATACCCATGTCCGTCGAGTGGCGGTGCCAGATCAATATCGGGATCACTGACCCCCAGCTCGAACGCCGATTGGTACTTGGTACCGTTGTGCGTTTGAAGCAGGCGCTCAATCAAGTCGTCCAATGGATTGATGGTCCCTGTCCCGTTTCGGCTCGGACGACTCATCATGCGCTGAGCATACGTGCCCCACGAACTGCGTTTTTTGCCCTTGGCCAGCAACGCCAAGTAATTTGTGTATAGCTCGGGACGAGAAAATCGTCGGGCCAACCCATTGGGAAAAATGGTGCCCGCCACGGTCTCGACGCTCAGGTCCTCACGACTGCTGCGCAATGCCGCATCCACAGCCTTGATGATTTTCAGATCATCCTTGCCCAGCTTCTGAGGCGCGCTGATCTCCAGGATCAAATTCCGATCCTTGCGCTGCTTGCATTTCGCCAGATGTCGCGCCGCAGCCACCCAAGCCTGCCCCAAACTTTCAGATGCGATCAGTTTTGCCATTCTCTACTCCAAAAGCACATTCGGCATGCGCGCTTACATAGGCGCCTGAAATCCAGGCGTGTCCGTCTACACCCCACTGGGGGCCCCAGCTATTGCGCACGTAGAACCATGGCGCGCTATTTCCTTCTTCATGCCCCACGCCAATAGCGACTACCGCATGGAGAAGTCCTGGCATGACCTGATCACCGAAAGCCACTAGGCCCCCTTCAGGCTTGAAGAATTCGGGCGTTACCCGCAGACCCAATCCGATCGGCTGACCGGCACTTATAAAACAGGCGATATCGGTAGGGTCTGCCGATACGCACTGCAATAAGTCACCGTAATGCTGAAGTCCCGATGGCAGATCGGGAATTGGGAGCGAAGGCTCTTCAGAGCAGTATGGGAATGCGGCTTCCTCAGGCTGACCGATACGAGATGCCTCTCGCATCGCATCGAAGGTGATTCCGCCGCCCGGGCCCCAACCCGGCGTCATAATAGCGGCCGCCCGATACAGGTATTCAGGACTCAAATCGGCGGGCGATTTCGGTCGATTCAGATCCGATAATGCAAATGCCAAGCAGGTCGGACGTCGCCCCTGAGGCCGTGCTGGCGAACCGAAGCCATCGAGCAACACCTTAGGGACGATCACGCTAGCCCGTCCTTGAGCAACTGCTTACGCGAGTGCGGTGTCAGCCCGAGATTCAACGACTCAAACTTGGCGCATGAGCTGAATGTATCAGTGGCTGAGCTCGAGGCATCCCATGGCGCACGCTCCGAGAGCCGCACGTTTACCGGTCCTAAATCGCTGCTCCTTCCGCCAGTGAGGAGGTAGTCCATCATCTCTGTACCGCCGAAAACCGGCGACTTATCCACTGAAGGCATCGAGGGTACAGTCAACGGTTCCAACTGAAATCCCTGCGCCTTTAACTCCTCGGAATCGGCTTCCCAGAGATATCCTGACGGTGCGCGGCTTGGCAATCGAACAACCAACTGGTCATCCGGGCGAGGCTCAAGGATTGAAGTTCGATCATCGCTGTCTAGCAACCACACCTCTTTGCGGGCATCCACTAAACGATCGCCGAGCAGTGCTTTTTTGATCATCGCGGGCTTGGTCCGCAGCATTTCCCGGACTTGATCAGCGCTCATGACGCCATGCCGGCTGAGCGACCATGCCGCCGCTTCGTAGCTTACCCCCATGCGCAGCGCCAGTTGATAAAGGACGTCAGGCCGGAACAGCGCCTGCTTGGTCCATTGCTTGCGCTGCATGATTTTGACGATCAGCTTGCGAGGCACCAGCAGGTTGTACCCGAACTGATCCGCTTCCTGCTCGACGAGTGCAGCCTGAGAACCGTAATAGATTTTCTCGTCGGCGCTGCTGTCGTGGCCCATGAAAAAATGACCCAGCTCGTGGGCACAGGTCATGTGAACCAGGCCTGCCGGACGATCCACATTGACCAATATTCCAGGCGTTTCGTCACCCAGAAATGCCCCGAGCAACTTCTCCATTGGGCGCAGCATGACCATCACCCCAGAATCAGCAGCGATCTGGAAAGGGTCTATTCGCGTGTATCCGTCCTGCTCGATGCGGGCCATCGCACCGCTCTCATCGATGACCTCGACCGCACGCTGTGCTGCTCGCAAAACAACATCGCGGAAGCCCATTCACTGTCCCTTGTGCTTGAGAAACTCGGCGAAGCGAGCTACCTCATCAATATCCTGCTGCGAAAGTCCATTTACTGCTCTGGCCAGAAACGCGAGCTGGGTGGGGCCGGAAGGCGCCGGGTCTCTTCCGGTCATTAGGTACTCCATAGACTTGCGATAGAGCTTGGCGAGCTTGCTCAGCTCCGTCGCCTCCACTTTGCGATTGCCAGACTCGATGTTGGTCACCGCCGGGCGGGAGACCCCGAGTGCATGAGCCACCTCATCCTGGGAAAGCCCCACATACTCCCGAGCATCTCGCAGGCGCTCAGCCAGGCGTAGCCTGTCCTGATCCTCCACCAACGAACTATGCATGGGTCTTTTCCTTCAGGTGCTTAATAATTCCAGACGTGACCAGCTTGACGAACTGTTCTTTGGTTTCGTAGCCGCCATTGCGGATCACGACATCCACCGGGATTTTGACTTTCAACATTTTCCCGATTTCAACAAGCGCTTCGATAGCCATGACCGATTCCATCGGCGCACCCAAGTCATCAACCGACAGCGGGTCATCAACGATTTCGAGCGCACGCTTATCCCAGAACTGGCCAAGGTGTTTCTCAATGCCGTCTTTCATTTCGATGGTCCCGAGGTAAGAAAATCGTACATTTGATGTTTGAATTTAAGTCGATACCTCAGAAATTGCAACTTCTACCGATGCATCAATCTCTGGAGCCAGCTTCCCAGCGCGGTACCTCACCTTGTTAAACAGCAAAGCAGACGCGAAACCCGTCGAATGAAACCCACTTAACGCCATTACCGAAGTTCAGACGCCCAACCACCTCCGTGTTGCCGGTATAACCCTCAGCCTTAAGAGCCCGCGCAACCTCACCCGCTCGGTCGTGGATCAGGTGCTGAAGGCCATGAATTCGTTGTCACTCTAACTCGGCGTCTGTCACCGCCAGAGCGGAAATCCTATTGCCTGAATACCCGCCTCCCAGAGGAAAAAGAAGGGAACCGTCTGATAGTGGGGTGATGAGATTGATACCGGCGGCCCTCAGCATTTTCCTGTCTTCATCGGTTTAACTTTGACCAAGAGACATGCCTCTACCTTGCATCTTTGCTGCCTGCGTGAGGTGCGGCCAGTTTGCATGCAGCGTTTCAATAACCGAACTGTCCGACCAGGCACCGTGCTGATAGATGCCTACCGCATGGAATGCATCATCAGTGGGAAAACCGAAGACCACTGGACCTGTGCGCTCAACGAAGCTCTTGTTTTTTGCGTGCTGCGCCTGTCCAAGATGGAAGTGGTAAATGCCCCAATCCAGTAGCAGCCCATCCTTGCCTTTGAAGTTTTCAATTTTCAGGCTCAGATACGGCGACAGGTCTTCACCGGCTTCTATTTTATCTTTGAGCTCTGCCCACCCTGCTTCGTGCTCAAGTGGGTAGGCGAAGGCATTAGATAAATGCACGGCCTTGGGCCTTGGTTGGACTCTGCGTGTTCTGGCATGGAAAAACAGCGCTGCCAATTCCTCGGTGTGCGCTGAAGTAAGGTCCATCGGCCAATGCTCTTCCATGATCCGTCGCATCTCAACGATCCAGTCCGCCTCAAAATCTGTTTTCAGCAACACCAATTCATCCTCTGATCATTGGCAAATGGCCTTCGCCGAGTAGGGTTATCGACAGCGGCTAAGCGTATTAGTATCACATTGGTATCAAAGTTGCGTAGTAGTAAAAAATCTGACTTTTGTGACGTGGCCAGCGCCTGGAATCTGAGAGAAAGCTCTAATTGGAAGTGACGCGCACATTGTCGGATATGGAGCAGATTGAATCCATTGAGCGGAAACATCTGGCGGAGGCGTTGCAGTAACGGTCGGTGAGTGGCTGATAGGTATTTTTGTAGGAAAGTTCTTCTTGTGTGTAGTGTTCTTTCTTTTTTTGGGTGGTAATTAAAATAATGATAGTGCGTTGGTTTTTTTGAGATGGAAAAATTTTTAAAGTGTGCGTATTGTGACTTATTAATTGTATGTTTGCAAAAATGTTTATGAGGTTTTAGAGCGTTAGGTATTATATAGATGTGAATTTTTGGTGTTTAGTCGTGCTTGTTTTTAGGCCTTATTTTTTATGGTGTTAGAAAATTGGTTTCGATGGGCGAGTGTCTATTGGAATATGTTTATGTTGTTGTGTATGTTTTTATTGTGATTTTTCTGGCTGCAATTTTAAATTCCAAGGCTAAGCGACACTGTCTCGGATATTTGGATGTCGGTCTGGGTGCTAAATGGCAATTTTTAAAGGTTTATATATATGAGAGAAAAAATATCTATTTTCGGATTGTGTTTGATTGTTTTAGCGTCGTGTGCATTTTACACAGAGCTTGTTGTGTGGGGTGTTGAGTATTTTATTGCTTTGAACGATGAGCGCATATTCGTTGTAAGAGCTGTGTTGTTTGGGGTGTTCGTATTTTTGAATTTCCGTTATTGCATGCCAAGTTTGCGAAAAGTTTGGTAGTAAAGTATTTAGAGTTTGAGTTTGAGTTTGAGTTTGAGTTTGAGTTTGATTTGTAGATGCTATTGGTTTCACATGTTTGTAGGAAGCGTGAAGCTATTTGAGATGAGTTTTATCTAACGCCACACAGGTCCAGTTACTCGGGGTTCGCCTCTTGGGACATGGAATATATTGTAGTCGCATCAACAGTACCTTCAAAAAATAAAGCTATTTTTCCAGCTTGCTTATACGCTCTCTCGTAATTTACAGGGTCGTGTCTAAATAGCTGGATTGACTGGGCGGTCTCAAGGAGCAAGTGCAACACCTCATGTAAGGTGTTGCCATGTCTACCCAATACAACCACCTGAGTACC
>NZ_WIVZ01000060.1:0-21285 GCF_009600325.1 Pseudomonas sp. FSL R10-2189 | reverse complement strand
GTTTTGGAAGCGGGATTGTTTCGCTTAGCAAGCTCAGAAAATTAACTGACTGTTGCACTTGCTCCTTGAGACCGCCAAGCCTCATTGCCAACATTCGTTCTCCCGTCAGGAAGCTGGCAATGCACCTTGTCTCGCAATCGTCCAGTTCTAAGAAGGTTTAATATCAACTTCGCATCGGGCAATTCATTACGTCCGGTCGCCTACATCATGCAAGTTCTATTTTGACTCACAGGCTCATTCCTACTCTGGAATAGTGCCCCGAGTCCTGGAGCGCCGAGCTGCTAGAGCAATCGCCCAGCCAAATTCCATTGCCCCTCATCCTTCTAGTCATGTGTATAGGCTCTCTCCCTATGTCCATGCTTGCCTGAAGCTTTCTGAAGTCTGCTCTGATGCGCGTTCAAGGTAGCCGGCACGCTCCATGGAAAGGTGTCTGTCCACATGGTCACATGTACGGCATAGGTTTTAGGTGTCTATATAGACCGTATCGTTGTTCAATGACGGCACTGCGGTCGTGGTGTTCACCGTGTTGCTCGGCATCGTGCAACTGGGCGAAACCCCGAGCCTGAGCGCGACCGCCATGCTGTTCGCCCACGAGGCCATTGGTGGCGTGGTGTTTGGTGGCCTGATCGGGTACCTGGTGTACCTGATGATCAAAAGCATCGAGCAGTATCAGATTGAGGTGATGCTGACCCTGGCGCTGGTGATCGGCGGCTCGGCCATGGCCAGTGAGCTGCACGTGTCTGCGCCGATTGCGATGGTGGTGGCCGGTTTGATCATCGGTAACCTGGGCCGCAACAAAGCCATGAACGACATGACCCGCCGCTACATGGACGGCTTTTGGGAACTGCTCGATGACATGCTCAACGCCCTATTGTTTGCGTTGATCGGTATGGAGCTGTTGCTGCTGCCGTTCTCGTGGCTGCACTTGCTGGCGGCCGGCGTATTGGCCCTGGCGATTCTGCTCTCGCGCCTGCTCACCGTGGCTCCGGCCATTGTGCTGCTGCGTCGCTGGCGCACCGTGCCCCGTGGCACCATCCGCATTCTCACCTGGGGTGGCTTGCGTGGCGGTGTATCGGTGGCCCTGGCCCTGGCGTTGCCGCTGGGCCCGGAGCGTGACTTGATCCTGAGTATCACCTACATCGTGGTGCTGTCTTCGATCCTGCTTCAAGGCCTGACCATCGGCAAACTGGTCAGCCACGTCACCAAAGATGCGCCAGCGCCTGCTGAATCCGAACACGCGCATTAAGCCTCAAAACCCCCGCCCTACTGACCCGGGCTGCGATTGTTGATCTTCAACCATTGCAGCCCGGCGCTCATTTCGTCCTGTTCCCGGCGTTTCCCGTCAGCTTGGCTACACTCCTTTCAAAATGTAAAAAAGTACGTCACGAAAGGAGAAAGTGATGAGTTCGTCTGCTGCCTATGCACCACCCCGGCGCCATCTCGGCGCTTACATCGTGATCATCACCGCGTTGATTGCTTTGTGTATCACTGCGTGGCGGTTCTTTACGCCGTTATCCGGGATAACCGATTCCGGTGGCGCGATGGTCGCCATGCTGGCCGAGTTTGTGCTGTTTATTCTGGGCCTGTTACTGATCAAGACAGAGGCCGGAGGGGCCAGGGTTTTCTTCCTGTTCCTGGCTTGGGTAGGTGTTATCGGGACGTTTTTTGCTGCCTTGTTACTACATGGCTGGTGGACTGCCGCCGTGCTGGTTGTGTGCGCTGTAGGTGTCCTCATTGAAACGTTTGGCAGCAAGCCAACAAGGAGCGCGTGAGATGAGCACAATGAAAAAGAACCTTTTGGCAGCACCTGCCCTGTGTATGCTTGCGGGCATTTCTACAGCCCATGCAGACACGACCTACGTGGTTCCACCACCGCTTTTGGCGCAGTCCAGCGTCTCTGCTGAAGACGCCAAGCTGCCGATTCCGACCGGTAAAGAATGGGACACCTTCCACGGCCAGCTCAGCTCGCAGAAGTACTCGCCGCTGACGCAAATCAACAAGGACAACGTCGGGCAGTTGAAGAAGGTCTGGCAGTATTTCACCGGGGACATGTCTGACGGCACCGGTAAAACCCCGGCCACCGTCTGGTCCGCCACGCCTATTTTTGCCAACGACACGTTGTACGTGGGCACGCCGTTCTACCGCATCATTGCCCTTGAGCCCGAGACCGGCAAAGAGAAGTGGGTGTATGACACCAAGTCTGCATTGGTGGCCGAAACCCAGCCCGCGCTGAAGTCCCGTGGTGTGTCCTATTGGCAGGAAAAAAACCCGCAAGCGGGCGTTGCCTGTCAGAAGATGGTGTACCTGGGCAACATGACTGCCCAGCTGTACGCCGTCGATGCTGACACCGGCAAGCCGTGCGAAAACTTCGGTAAAAACGGCGTTGTAGACGTTAACCAGTGGAACAAACAGAACAACAAATGGCCGTTGTCGCAGTTGCAACCGCCTACCGTGATCGGCGACAAGCTGATCGTGGGCTGGGCGGGTAAAGACTGGGAGTTCGAAGTCGAATCGCCAGGTTCGTTGTTTGCCCTGAACGCCCGCACTGGCGAGCTGGAGTGGGAATTCAAACCGATCCCTGAAGAAGAAGCCGGGAAAACCGGTACTGCCAACATCTGGACCGCCATGTCCTATGACCCGGCGCTGGGGTTACTGTACATCCCTGTGTCTTCGCCGTCGCCCAACTACTGGGGCGGCAACCGCACCAACCCGATTCCGCTGGGTACTTCAACCACAGCGTTGGATATCAACACGGGTAAAGTCGTGTGGTCGCGTCAGTGGGTTCACCACGATCTGTGGGACTACGACATCAACTCTGCGCCGACGCTGATGGACATCACCGTCAATGGCAAACCTGTGGCGGCGTTGGTACAAGCGACCAAAATGGGCTTCCTGTTCACCGTGGACCGTCGCACCGGTGAAGACGTGTGGCCGATTGAAGAACGTCCGGTGCCTAAAGGCGAAGCCCAGGGTGAAGTCTACTCACCGACCCAACCGTTCCCGACCAAGCCTGAACCGCTGCTGGACCAGTCGAAAAAACCGGCCATCTGGAAAATTGCTGACATTGTCGGCTTTGGCCAGTGCAGCAAGATGTGGGACGGCCTGGAATACAACGGCATGTACTCGCCGCCCGGCCTTAAAGGCAATGGCGTGCTGGCCTACCCGGACAGCGCCGGTGGTGTGCAGTGGGGGGGCGTAGCGTTCGACCCGGTCAGCCAGGTCGCCATCGTCAACACCTCGCACATCGTGCAGATGATCAAGCTGTGGGATCGTGAGGCCTACGACAAACAGCCTAAAGAATCTGGCAACGAAAACGGCTTCTACCCACAAATCGGCGCGCCTTACGGCATGTCGTTGGTCAACGCGCAGAACTGGGCCGGCATGCCGTGCTGGGCTCCGCCGTTCGGTGAGCTGGTGGCGATCAACATGCAGACCGGTGACGTGAAATGGCGTCGTCCGATGGGTGCTGTTCAACAGTGGGGCTGGTACATGCCACCAGACATGGGCTCGCCAACCATTGGTGGCCCGGCGGTGACAGCCGGTGGCGTGGTGTTCATTGGCGCCTCGATGGACGCCAAGGTACGCGCCTACGCACTGGATGACGGTAAAGAACTGTGGTCTGACATCGTCATGGCCCCTGCCGTCGCCAACCCTGCGGTGTACGAATACAAAGGCAAGCAATACGTGGCTTTTGTCGCAGGCGGCAACTCGATCATGAAAGATCAAGTGGGCGACCAAGTGGTGGTGTACGCGCTGCCGAAGTAAACGCGAAGCCCTCACAGGGTCTATGACCCTGTGAGGCACCTCGTAGCAGCTGTCGAGTCTGCGAGACTGCGTCCGATTGCGAAGCGATCGTAAACCCACAAAACCCGATTTAACTGAAGAACCTCGATAACCCGTTTACGACGGCTGCGCCGCCGGACGTAGCCTCGCAAAGCTCGTCAACTGCTACGCGATTTGTACCCCTCTCTCTATCCGCCGCAGCTGTTCATTGGCTCGCTCGGCGAACAATTCCAGTAACCCTTCCAGCAGATGCACCGGCGCTTCGTCGGCGCGGGTCAGGGCGTACAGGGTGATCGGTAATGCCGGGCTCAACGGGCGGATGACGGTGCTTGCCGGTGAGGCGCCCAGGGCGGTGAACGGATCTATCACGGCCAGCCCCGCTCCCGATTCCACCATCGCTCGCGCCAGCGAGTAGGTCTGCACCGCGATGTTGATGCGCGGGGGCGGCTCGATGGTTTTCAAATAGTTGTCCAAACGCGCAAACAACGGGTCGGCGCTGCTCAGGCCAATCAACGGTGCGTCCGCCAGTTCATGCAGCGCCAGCGGCTCGCCTTCACGGTCTTCGCTCCAATAACCCCGTGGCGCCAATGCGACCAGCACGCTGTGGGCCAACGCTTGGGCCTTGAGCCCCGGGTGGTCGGGCAGTTTTAAAGTCAGCGCTACGTCCAGTTCACGCATCAGCAGGCTTTGCACCAGTTCGCGACTGTGTGCGCTTGCCAGTTCGCAGCGGCTGTCGGGGTAGCGGCGCGTCCACTCGCCAATCACTGGCGGCAACAAAGACAACGCCAACGCAGGCGTGCTGCCGATGCGCAAGCGATGCCCCGGTGTGCGCCGCAAGCTTTCGGCCAGACGCTGCACGCCTTGCACGCTCTCGCTGACTTTTTCGACCTCGCGCTCCAGCAGCAGCGCCTCGGGGGTGGGTTGCAGTTTGCCGCGCACGCGCAAGAACAACGGGAACCCCAGTTGCATCTCGGCATGCTGCAGAACCTTGCTCACCGCAGGTTGCGAGACATGCAGCAACTGGGCAGCGGCGCTGATGGAGCCGGTCTGGCGAATAGCCTGGAAAATTTCGATATGGCGTAAGCGCATGGCGGCAGTCCATAACCTTTGTTTATGGGTGAGGCATCTTTAATCATTGTTCAGCGCCTGTCACCTGCCCCTAATCTGAAACCCGCACAACAGTGGGTAAGGACTGACATGGCACAGCGCGTTTGCATCATCGGTGGTGGGGTTATCGGGCTGGCAACGGCGTATGCGCTGGTGCGCGAAGGCTTTGACGTGAGTGTGATCGAAGCCCGCCCGACCCTCGGCAGCCAGACCAGCTTTGCCAATGGCGGCCAATTGTCGTACCGCTATGTCGCCCCGTTGGCCGATGCCGGCGTACCGTTGCAGGCGCTGGGCTGGATGTTGCGCGGCGACTCACCGCTCAAACTGCGCCCGCGCATGGACCCGGCACAATGGCGCTGGCTGGCCTCGTTTGTGGCCGCCTGCCGGGGGTCGGTCAATCAGCGCAATGGCGCACACCTGCTGCGTTTGGCATTGCTGAGCCAGGCCACGTTGCAGCAATGGCGCGAGGAAGACCATCTGGACGGGTTCCAGTGGCGGCGTAACGGCAAGCTGGTGGCTTTTCGCGAACCGTCGCACTTCGCCAAGGCCAGGCAAAACGTTATCCACAGCTCGTATCAGCAAGCGCTCTCTGCCCACGAATGCTCAGCCCTGGAGCCCGGTTTGCAGGGCTCCACGTTTGTCGGCGGCATTTACACCCCCGATGAAGAAGTCGGTGACTGCCACGCGTTTTGCCAACAGTTATTCGCCCGTTTACAGGCCTCGGGGCGCTGCACCTTTTTGCTGGGCAAAACCGTCACCCGTTTGCATCACGAGCACGGTGAGGTCAAAGCCGTGCACATGGGTGACGAGGTGCTGCCGGTCGATCAACTGGTGCTCGCAGCGGGGCATAACAGCCCGGCCTTGAGCCTGCCGGGGCTGAATCTGCCGCTGTACCCGCTCAAGGGTTACAGCCTCACATTGCCGTTGAGCGACCCCGGCAAAGCCCCCGACGTGAGCATCACCGATTACGATCGTAAGATCGTGTACGCGCGCATTGGCGAGCAATTGCGCATTGCCGCGATGGTCGACATCGTCGGTTTTGATGCCTCACTCGACCCCAAGCGCCTCGCGCAAATGCGCCAGTTGGCCCAAAGCACCTTCCCCGAAGCGGGCGATTACCAACACGCCATTGAGTGGGCAGGCATGCGCCCGGCCACCCCCAGCGGCGTACCGATTCTGGGCGCCAGCGGCTATCGCAACTTGTGGCTCAACCTGGGCCACGGCGCGCTGGGCTTTACCCTGGCCTGCGGCAGCGGGCGCTTGCTGAGCGAGCTGATCGCACAGCGCAAAACCTCTATTGACCTGCAAGGTCTGGCCTTGCACGCCGCCTGACGATTGACCCACACCTTAAGGAAATGCCCGATGACGATTCACCGCATTCACAGCAATGACCGTTTAAGCGCCGCTGCGACCTATGAGGCGCTGGTGTTTCTGTCCGGGCAGGTGCCGACCGGTAACGAAGACATTACCGCGCAGACCGAAGAAGTCCTGAGCAAGATCGACGCCTTGTTGGCCGAAACCGGCAGCAGCAAGGACCACATCCTCAACGCCACGATTTACCTGCAAAACATTGAGCGCGACTTCGCGCCCATGAACGCGGTGTGGTCTGCCTGGCTGTCGGCGGGCAAGGCGCCGACGCGCACCACGCTGCAAGCGCAACTGGCCCGGCCGCAAGTGCTGGTGGAAATCAGCGTGATTGCTGCCCGTCGCTAATCAGCTTGAAACCGGAGAATAAGAAGATGAAAAAGCTCACCTTGATCAGTTGCACGCTGGGCCTTTTGCTCAGCCACTCACTGCACGCCAGCGAAGCGCCGTTGCAGGGCACGCTCAAAAAAGTCGCTGATTCCGGGAGCATAACCCTGGGTTATCGCGATGCATCGGTGCCTTTTTCCTACGTAGGCGACAACACCGGCAAGCCGATGGGCTATTCGGTGGAGCTGGCGAACAAAATCGTCGAGCGCATCCAGCAGCAAGTCGGCGGTGCGCCACTGAAGGTCAAATACAACCTGGTGACCTCGCAAACCCGTATCCCGCTGGTGCAAAACGGCACGGTTGATCTGGAATGCGGCTCAACCGGCGTGACGGCCGAGCGGCAAAAACAGGTGGCGTTTTCGTATGGCTTTATCTACGTCAAAGGCCAGTTGCTGACCGCCAAAAACAGCGGCATCCAGGGCTTTGACGACCTGCGCGACAAGAACGTCGTGACCACGGCGGGCACCACCAATGAGCGCTTTCTCAAGAGCTACAACGCTGACCACAAGATGAACATGAACGTGATCAGTGCCAAAGACCATGGCGAAGCATTCAAGATGCTCGAAACCGGCCGTGCCGTGGCCTTTTACATGGATGATGCGCTGCTCTACGGCGAACGTGCCAAAGCCCGCGACCCGCACAACTGGGTGGTCGTGGGCCACGAGCAATCGCGTGAAATCTATAGCTGCATGGTGCGCAAGGACGACCCGCAATTGCTGGCTGTGGTGAACCAGGCGCTGGCGGATCTGTATCAGTCGGGCGAGATCAACGGCATCTATCAGCGCTGGTTTGAGCAGCCGATTCCACCGAATGGCCTGAACCTGGAATTCCCGATGACCGCCGAACTAAAACAGATCATCGCCAAGCCGGTGAACGATCCGGTGGAGTAAACCCGGGGCTTACGACACCCACGGCGACGCGCGGATAATCTCGACGAAGTTAAGCGGTTTGAAGCTTGGGTCGATGTCCACCAGCACGTCGGCGTTAACCGTGCCGAAGGTGGTGTCGGGGCGGTGTTTAAAGCCGTTGGCGAAGGCGCAGAGGATGCATTCCTTGAAGCCTTCGCCACGCGGGTGCGCATGCACCACGGCTTCGCGTTGCTCAGTGGGGAACGCCGCGTAGTCGATACCCAGCACGTCCATTTCTACACCCGCCGTCACCAGCGCCACGTTAGGCCGCAGATGTTGCGGCACGCCCGGCGTGGTGTGCAGGGCAATGGCCAACCAGACTTGCTCGACATCATCGTCGCTCAGGCCAAACGGTTTCATGAAGGCTTTGGCGCTGTTGGCGCTGTCCACTTCAAACCGTTCGTTGTCGCTGCGATGGCCTTCGACCAGGCCCAGATCATGGAACATCGCCCCCACGTACAAAAGCTCCGGGTCATAGGCCAATTGCTTGCGTTGGCCGCTCAGCGCGCCAAACAAAAACACCCGCCGCGAGTGATGGTAGAGCAAATCGGACTCCACATCACGGATGTATTCGGTCGTGGCTTTGGCCAAGGCGCTGTCCGGAATGACGATGCCTGCGATGGTCTGACTCATGGCGAACTCCTCGATCAAGCGCCGGGGTGGCGCTGTTGAGTTCAGTGTGGACCGCGCCCTGGATGGCAACAATCGTCACGCAGGTGCGATTCGTGCCATTCAGGTGGCAATGCCGGCCACGGCTTTTAACAGGCTTGCCACACCGGGCGGCGGCGGTATTTGATGTATCACCCCTCAGACGGCGAACCCTGATGACCTTGAAGATCGCATTGATCGTTTTCCCCGGCGTGCAAGCCCTGGATGTGACCGGCCCCATGGATGTGTTCGCCGAGGCCAATGTGTTTCTGCCGCCCGCTGAGCGCTATCAACTGGAGGTGCTGGGCCTGGAGGCAGGCTTGCTGGCCTGCTCCAACGGCTTGTCGATCCAGGCTCATCGGCATTTCACCGAGGCCAACACGGCCTACGACTTGGTGTTGTGTTCTGGCGGCCCGGCCCTGCCCGATCAGGATTTTGGCCCGGCGTTTTATAGCTGGTTGCGCACGCTGTGTCGCCGCTCGCGACGCTTTGGTTCGATCTGTAACGGAGCGTTGATGCTCGCACGCGCAGGCTTGCTGGACGGCCGACGGGTGACCACGCACTGGGGCGATGTCGCGGCCCTGGCGCGGCTGTGCCCGAGCGCCAAACTGGAAGCCGATCGCTTGTATGTGCAGGACGATAACTTGTTTACCTCAGCCGGGGTGACGGCCGGGATTGATCTGTCGCTGTATGTGTTGAGCCAGGATCATGGCCCCGAGGTTGCGCTCAGCGTGGCCAAACGGCTGGTGGTGTTTACCCAGCGTTCGGGCGGGCAGTCGCAGTTCAGCCCGTTTTTGACCGCAGCCACCCCGGACGATTCGCCGGTGGCGGCGGTGCAACGGTTTGTGCAGGCCAACCTGCGTGCGGATCTGACCATCAGTGAACTGGCGCAAGCGGCCAACATGAGCCCGCGCAATTTCTCTCGGGTCTTTGCCCGTGACACCGGAATTACCCCGGCACAATTTGTTGAGGGTGCGCGGGTGGATGCCGCCCGCGCCTTACTGGAAAACCCGGCGCTGGCCCTCAAGACCGTGGCCTACGAATGCGGTTTTCGCGATGCGCATCACCTGCGCAGCGTGTTCATGCGCAGGCTGGGCGTGTCGCCGCAGCAGTTCCGGACGAACTTCGCGGTGATGGCGTAACGACTTTTGCTCGCTCCTACAGGTCAATCGTTTAGAAATCACCCCACAGTTGCTGGGCCACGGCCAGCGCGACTACGGGCGCCGTTTCGGTGCGCAGCACACGCGGGCCGAGGCGGGCCGGCTGGAAGCCTGCCGTTTGAGCGTGCTCCACTTCGTTGTCGGTCAACCCGCCTTCCGGGCCGATCAAAAATGCCAGGCGCGCAGGCTTGGCGTGGCTGGTCAGCGGCGCTGACACCGGGTGCAGCACCAGCTTGAGGTCGGCTTCGGTGGTTTTGATCCAGTCACTGAGCAATACCGGCGGGTGAATCACCGGCACCCGCGAACGGCCACACTGCTCACAGGCACTGATCGCCACTTGCCGCCAATGCGCCAGACGCTTGTCTGCCCGCTCGTCCTTGAGCCGCACTTCGCAACGCTCACTCATGATCGGAGTAATTTCCGTCACGCCCAATTCGGTGGCTTTTTGAATCGCCCAGTCCATGCGTTCACCACGGGACAACCCCTGGCCCAGGTGAATGGCCAACGGCGACTCAACTTGCCCGGCGATGGTTTCGTCGAGCACCACGCGCACACGTTTTTTGCCTACTTCCAGCAAGCGCCCCAGAAACTCCTGACCCGAGCCGTCGAACACTTGCAGGGCATCGCCCTCGGCCATGCGCAGCACACGGCCAATGTAATGCGCCTGGGCTTCAGGCAGTTCATGTTCACCGAGGCTCAACGGGGCGTCGATAAAGAAGCGGGACAATCTCATTTAAGTTCTCTGAAAAAAGCCCCCTGTAGGAGCGAGCTTGCCTCGCGATCTTTTGACTTAAAAAAAGATCGCGAGACAAGCTTGCTCCTACAGGGGATTAAAATTAACCCGGGTCGCGGAAGTCTGGATGGAAGTTCGCCGGCACGGCCACGCTGATGTCCGTGCGCGTCGCGATGTCGATCCCTTCGCTGGCCACTTCAGCCAGAAAGTCGATCTGCTCGGGGGTAATCACATAAGGCGGCAAGAAATACACCACACTGCCCAACGGGCGCAATAACGCACCCCGCTCCAGCGCGTGCTGGAAGACTTTCAGGCCGCGTCGTTCCTGCCACGGGTAAGCCGTTTTAGTGGCTTTGTCCTGGACCATTTCTATCGCCAGCACCATACCCGTCTGACGCACTTCCGAGACATGTGCATGGTCGGCCAGGTGGGCCGTGGCGCTGGCCATGCGTTGGGCGAGTGCCTTGTTGTTTTCGATGACGTTGTCGTCTTCAAAAATATCCAGCGTGGCCAAGGCCGCCGCACACGCCAGCGGGTTGCCGGTGTAGCTGTGGGAATGGAGGAAGGCGCGCAGGGTCGGGTAGTCGTCGTAGAAGGCGCTGTACACCTCATCGGTGGTCAGGCATGCCGCCAGCGGCAAGTAGCCACCGGTCAAGGCTTTGGACAGGCACAGGAAGTCTGGCGTGATACCGGCTTGCTCACAGGCAAACATCGTCCCGGTACGGCCAAAGCCCACGGCGATTTCGTCGAGGATCAGGTGCACGCCATATCGGTCGCAGGCCTCACGCAACAACGTGAGGTACACCGGGTGGTACATGCGCATACCGCCCGCGCCCTGAATCAGCGGCTCGACAATCACCGCCGCAATCGTGGCATGGTGCTCGGCCAGGGTCTGCTCCATGGCCTGGAACATCGTGCGCGAGTGGGCTTCCCAGCTCACGCCTTCAGGGCGCAAGTAGCAATCGGGACTCGGCACTTTGATCGTGTCGAGCAGCAAAGCCTTGTAGGTTTCGGTGAACAGCGGCACGTCACCCACCGACATCGCGGCCATGGTTTCGCCGTGGTAACTGTTGGTCAGCGTCACGAAGCGCTTTTTGTCCGGCTGGCCGCGGTTGAGCCAGTAGTGAAAGCTCATCTTCAGCGAGACTTCGATACACGACGAACCATTGTCGGCATAGAAGCAGCGGGTCAGGCCCTCAGGGGTCATCTTGACCAGGCGCTCAGACAACTCGATCACCGGCTGATGGCTGAACCCCGCGAGGATCACGTGCTCCAGCTGGTCGACCTGGTCCTTGATGCGCTGGTTGATACGCGGGTTGGCGTGGCCAAACACGTTGACCCACCAGGAACTCACGGCATCCAGGTAGCGTTTGCCTTCAAAGTCTTCGAGCCACACGCCTTCACCGCGCTTGATAGGAATCAGCGGCAACTGTTCGTGATCTTTCATTTGGGTGCAGGGGTGCCATAACACGGCAAGGTCGCGCTGCATCCATTGATTATTCAGGCCCATTTCCACTCTCCTGGCGCGGGTTCCCGGCGTCTGCGGGCAAACAAGCCTGCAAGCCTATGCAATGCGCAAGCTCGTCACAAGTCATTACGCTTATCCATAGACACGCGTATTTACATTCAAGGCACGGCTCGGCATAAAACACTTACGCGGCTATTGTTAACGTTTGCTTAATGCGTCATCCCCAGGCTACAGATCGTATTTATCGATGTTTTGCAGCAAAAAAATGCGCTTTCATTCGATAGGTAAACCATTAGTCTTAACGTCAATTCCCACAGGATGTTGGCAATGCAGCTACGTAACTCGTCTTCTCGCTATGGTGCCGTGAGTATTTTCCTGCACTGGTCAGTCGCGCTGGCCGTGTTTGGGTTGTTCGCACTGGGCTTGTGGATGGTCGGTCTCGACTACTATGACCCTTGGCGTAAAGAAGCGCCGGACCTGCATAAAAGCATCGGTCTGACGCTGTTGGCGGTCATGTTGATCCGTGTTGTCTGGCGGTTCATCAGCCCGCCGCCCCCTGCTTTAGAAACGTATAGCCCTGCAACCCGTATCGGCGCCAAGTTCGGTCACGCTTTTCTGTACCTGAGCTTGTTTGCCCTCATGATCGCGGGATATTTGATCTCGACGGCCGAAGGCGTGGGTATCCCTGTTTTCGGTCTGTTTGAAGTACCGGCACTGATCTCCAGCCTGCCCAGTCAGGCTGATGTTGCTGGCGTTGTGCACCTGTGGCTGGCCTGGACCGTGGTGATCTTTGCTGTTCTGCATGGTCTGGCTGCCTTTAAACACCACTTTATTGACCGTGATGCGACCCTCAAACGTATGCTGGGCCGCAAAGCCTGATGCTCAACCTCAATTCAAAAGGAATAGAACGCATGTTGAAAAAGACGCTCGCTGCTCTGGCACTTGGGACTGCTCTGCTGACCGCCGGTCAAGCCATGGCTGCCGACTACACCATCGATAAAGAAGGCCAGCACGCTTTCATCGACTGGAAAATCAGCCACTTGGGCTACAGCTTCGTTCACGGTACGTTCAAGGACTGGAAAGGCACCTTCTCGTGGGATGCCGCCAAGCCTGCTGACAGCAAAATTGACATCACCCTGCAAACCGCCAGCCTGTTCTCCAACCACGCAGAGCGTGACAAGCACATCGCCAGCAAAGACTTCCTGGACGTTGCCAAATACCCTGAAGCGACCTTCAAGTCGACCAAAGTGGTGCCAACCGGCGACAAGACAGCTGACGTGACCGGCGACCTGACGCTGCACGGCGTGACCAAGCCTGTGACCTTCAAAGCCACATTCAACGGCGAAGGCAAGGATCCATGGGGTGGCGAACGTGCTGGCTTCAACGCTACCACTACGCTGAACCTGAACGACTTCGGCATCAAAGGCCCAGGCCCAACCGCTCAAACGCTGGACCTGGACATCTCGCTGGAAGGCGTGAAGGCCAAGTAATAGCGCTTTTAGATGGCTAAAAAAACGCCCTGGCTTGTGAGAGCCGGGGCGTTTTTTTATGAAAAGCAAGAGCCCCCTCACCCTAGCCCTCTCCCGGAGGGAGAAGGAACCGATTGGGGATGTTGTAGATTTTCTGCGGTCTGCAAGCCATGCACTGAATCTGAAAACACCGCGATAAAACGCCCTCTCCCTCGGGAGAGGGTTGGGGTGAGGGGCTTTTGATCACAAACAAAAACGCCCCCAATCTTTCGGTCGGGGGCGTTTTTTTTGCAGCGTTAACTCAGCGGTTGCGAGTCAGCAGTGCAGGCTTCTCGCCACGAGGGCGGTTCGGCAGTTGATCCAGCTGCTCAGGAGTCAAAAAGCGATCGCTTTTGGACTCTTTGTGCATGATCTTCGGCTGGTTCTCACGTGGGCCTTTAACCGCGGGCTCTTGACGCGCAGTATCACGCGACGGGCGGTTGTCGCGACGGGCCTGGCCATCACGTGGCGCGCCGTTGCGTGGGCCGCTGCGCTTGGCTGGCGGGGTGCCAGTGCTGGCGCCGCTGCCGGTACGCGGGCCGTTTTGACGGCCACCCGAACGGGCCGCAGTGCCTGCACCTTGCGCCGGAGCGCCCGGACGACGGTCACGGCCCTGGTTGTTTTTGTTTTGGTACGGGCTGACGTAATCAGCGCGGTTACCAAAGTTATCCACATCGTCATCACGGAACTCGTCCGGCGCACGGTTGGCATCGGCACGAGGGGTTGGCTGACGCTGCTCACGGGCAGGCTGGGCGCTGCGTGGCTTTTGCTCACGAGCTGGACGCTCGCCGCGTGCCGCTGCAGGTTTTTCTTTGCCCTTGTCTTTGCCTTTGTCTTTACGACCGCCGCCACCGCCCGGATTACCCGGACCGTCGCCGCGTGGGCCACGTGGCGGGTTGCGCGGGTTACGCACATCCGGACGCTCGCGCACTTCGGGCTTTTCAGCTTCTACGGCACTGGCGTCAAAACCCATCAGGTCGCCATCAGCGATCTTCTGTTTGGTCATGCGCTCAATGCTTTTGAGCAGTTTTTCTTCGTCGGGAGCAACCAGGGAAATCGCTTCGCCCGAACGACCGGCACGGCCCGTACGGCCGATACGGTGAACGTAGTCTTCGTCAACGTTCGGCAGTTCGAAGTTGACCACGTGCGGCAACTGGTCGATGTCCAGGCCACGCGCTGCGATGTCGGTTGCAACCAGAATGCGCACAGAACCGGCTTTAAAGTCGGCCAGGGCTTTGGTACGCGCGTTTTGGCTCTTGTTACCGTGGATGGCCACAGCGCTCAGGCCGTGTTTGTCCAGGTATTCAGCCAAACGGTTGGCGCCGTGCTTGGTACGGGTGAACACCAGCACCTGTTCCCAGGCACCTGCGGTGATCAAATGGGCCAGCAAGGCACGCTTGTGGGTCGCAGGCAGGCGGAAAACACGCTGCTCGATGCGCTCAACCGTGGTGTTGGGCGGCGTCACTTCAATGCGCTCAGGGTTGCGCAGCAACTTGCCGGCCAGGTCGGTGATGTCCTTGGAGAACGTCGCCGAGAACAGCAGGTTCTGACGCTTGGCAGGCAGCCGCGCGAGGACTTTTTTCACGTCATGGACAAAGCCCATGTCGAGCATCCGGTCGGCTTCATCGAGCACCAGAATTTCTACGTGAGAGAGGTCTACGCTGCCCTGGCCGCACAGGTCGAGCAAACGACCCGGGCACGCCACCAGCACGTCAACACCGCGGGACATGGCTTGAACCTGTGGGTTCATGCCGACGCCGCCGAAGATGCAGGCACTGACGAACTTCAGGTCGCGGGCATAGAGCTTGAAGCTCTCGTGCACTTGGGCTGCGAGTTCGCGAGTCGGGGTCAGGACCAGCACGCGGGGTTGGCGTGGGCCGTGACGCTGGGATTTGTCCGGGTGGCCGTTGGGAAACAGCTTTTCCAGAATCGGAAGAGCGAAGCCGCCGGTTTTACCAGTACCTGTCTGGGCCGCAACCATCAAATCGCGACCTTGCAACACGGCGGGAATGGCCCGCTGTTGCACCGGAGTAGGCTCGGTATAGCCCGCATCTTCAATGGCGCGGACTAAAGCCTCGGAGAGACCGAGGGAAGCAAAGGACATGAGTAATCCTGTTCTAGTTAGGGCTTGGCCCAGAGGGATAGTCTTGCCTGGCGTGAATGGCGTTTAAGGTGACGCAATCCCGTCCGGTCCTGCTCCAGTCCTGAGGCTCATTCACATCGCTCGCGCGGGCTGGAAGCTGCGCAGTCACGAGGTTGAATGCCGGGTACAAGGACGAGCGGCCGGGCGTAAGCCTGGCGGAAAACCCGGAGTATAACAGAGCAATCACGGCGCGCCGATTTCATGCTGCTCAACGGTTTTGTAGGGGCACAGGCCACATAACCCGTGGGAGCGGGCGATGCAGTGTGGATCAGCGTGGCAGCTTCAGGTTGTTCCAGATCGCCAGGCTCGGCTCAGACTGGTTCAAGGTATAGAAGTGCAGGCCCGGTGCGCCGCCATCGAGCAAACGCTCGCACATTTCGCTGATCACTTGCTCGCCAAACGCCTGGATGCTGGTCGCATCATCGCCGTAGGCTTCCAGTTGCTTGCGAATCCAACGCGGGATTTCTGCACCGCAAGCGTCGGAGAAACGCGCCAACTTGCTGTAGTTGGTGATCGGCATGATGCCCGGCACGATCGGGATCATGACGCCGGCCGCACGTACGCGCTCAACAAAGCGGAAGTAGCTGTCGGCGTTAAAGAAGTACTGGGTGATCGCACTGTCGGCGCCAGCGTTGGCCTTGCGCACGAAGTTGCTGATATCGTCTTCGAAATTGCGCGCCTGAGGGTGCATCTCAGGGTATGCCGCCACTTCAATGTGGAAGTGATCGCCGGTTTCTTCACGAATGAAGCTCACCAGGTCATTGGCATAACGCAACTCACCGCTGGCCATCCCCATACCCGAAGGCAGGTCGCCACGCAGCGCGACAATACGCTTGATACCTGCGCTCTGGTACTGAGTCAGCAGGCCACGCAAGTCGTCCTTGCTGTCACCGACACACGACAAGTGCGGGGCGGCAGGGACCTTGGCTTCGCTCTCCAGTTGCAGCACGGTGTTGATCGTGCGGTCACGGGTCGAGCCACCGGCACCGTAGGTGCAGGAGAAAAAATCCGGGTTGTAGGTCGCCAGTTGGCGAGCCGTGTTCATCAGTTTTTCATGTCCAGCATCGGTCTTGGTCGGGAAGAACTCGAAGCTGTAACGACGGTCTTGGGACATGGTCAAATCCTTGGCAATACAAAAGCCGAATACAAGCCCGCCCCCATTAGGGGGCGGGCTTGGCGATCCAATCAGTAACGGTACGCTTCAGGTTTGAACGGACCTTCGACCGTCACGCCGATGTAGTCGGCTTGTTGCTGGGTCAGTTGAGTGACCACGCCACCGAAGCCGCGAACCATTTCCAGGGCCACTTCTTCGTCCAGTTTTTTCGGCAGTACTTCTACGGTCAGACGCTCAGCTTGCAATTCGGCAGGCAGGTCAGCGTATTTTTGGGCGAACAGGAAGATCTGCGCCAGTACCTGGTTGGCAAACGAACCGTCCATGATGCGGCTTGGGTGACCGGTGGCGTTGCCCAGGTTTACCAGACGGCCTTCGGCCAGCAGGATCAGGTAGTCGTCGTTCTGTGGGTCGAACTCGCCAGCGCCAGTGCGGTGTACCTTGTGCACTTGTGGCTTCACTTCTTCCCATGCCCAGTTTTTGCGCATGAAAGCGGTGTCGATTTCGTTGTCGAAGTGGCCGATGTTGCACACCACAGCGCGTTTTTTCAGCGCAGCCAGCATGTTCTTGTCGCACACGTTGACGTTACCGGTGGTGGTCACGATCAGGTCGATCTTGCCCAGCAGGGCCTTGTCGATGCTCGCCTCTGTGCCATCGTTCTGGCCGTTGATGAACGGCGAAACCACTTCAAAGCCGTCCATGCACGCTTGCATGGCGCAGATCGGGTCAACTTCGGAGACTTTAACGATCATGCCTTCCTGACGCAGGGACTGAGCCGAACCCTTGCCCACGTCACCGTAGCCGATGACCAGCGCTTGCTTGCCGGACAGCAGGTGGTCAGTACCACGCTTGATCGCATCGTTCAGGCTGTGACGGCAGCCGTACTTGTTGTCGTTTTTGCTTTTGGTCACCGAGTCGTTCACGTTGATCGCCGGGATCATCAGCTCGCCTTTGGCCAGCATGTCCAGCAGACGGTGTACGCCGGTGGTGGTTTCTTCGGTCACGCCGTGGATCTTTTTCAGCATGGCCGGGTATTTCTTGTGCAGCAGCTCGGTCAGGTCGCCGCCGTCGTCGAGGATCATGTTGGCGTCCCAAGGCTGGCCATCTTTCAAGATGGTTTGCTCCAGGCACCACTCGTACTCTTCTTCGGTCTCGCCTTTCCAGGCAAATACCGGGATACCGGCAGCAGCGATAGCGGCAGCGGCCTGGTCTTGAGTCGAGAAGATGTTGCACGACGACCAACGCACTTCGGCACCCAGGGCAACCAGGGTTTCGATCAGTACGGCAGTCTGGATGGTCATGTGGATGCAGCCCAGAATCTTCGCGCCCTTGAGCGGTTGTTCTGCGGCATACCGACGACGCAGACCCATCAGGGCCGGCATTTCGGATTCAGCGATGAAGGTTTCGCGACGGCCCCATTGGGCGAGGGACATATCAGCGACTTTATAGTCGGTAAAACCTGCAGGCGTGTTTACAGCGCTCATTAAGAGCCTCCATTCGTTTAATCGCGAATGGGCGCCGTTGTGCGTTTAGTGCCTGCTCAGGGAACCCTGAACAAACAACGCCCCATCCGAGCCTGACAGGTTGAACCTGCTGCAGCGCCCCTCGGACAGGTGGCGGGAAAACGGTACCGGGTGAACATGACCGTTTTTGAAGCGAGGGAGATTATAGCCATCCGCGCCTGGGTTCCCAAGGGTTTATCCAAGGCTTTTTTATTTGCTTAATCGAGACCATAGTCCAAGGTTAATAGAGCTGAGGGCCGAGGTCTGACATCATGGCCGGCATCTAAGGCAAGACGGTCAGGAGCGAACATGAATTTTCACACCCGCAAATGGGTTAAACCCGAAGACCTCAACCCCAACGGCACCTTGTTCGGTGGCAGCCTGCTGCGCTGGATCGACGAAGAAGCGGCGATCTACGCCATTGTTCAACTGGGAAACCAGCGCGTCGTGACCAAGTACATCTCCGAAATCAACTTTGTCAGCGCCTCGCGCCAGGGCGACATCATCGAACTGGGCATCACCGCTACCGAATTTGGCCGCACCTCGATCACCTTGACCTGTGAAGTGCGCAACAAGATCACCCGCAAAAGCATCCTGACGGTCGACAAAATGGTCTTCGTCAACCTCGGTGAAGACGGCCTGCCAGCACCGCACGGCCGCACCGAGATCAAGTACGTCAAAGATCAGTTCCAGGATGAAAATCAGGCCTGATTACCTTTGACCTTGTCCCCGCTGCCACAGGCTGCGGCAGCGATTACAGGTTTTGAGTGAACAGCCACCGGTGGCGCGTGTCGTACGCTTATACACGCCACCGGTCATCCGCTCATGAACACTGAAAACAGCGGTAAAACGCCCAACCTGTCGGCTGATGAAAAGCACGACATCAGCAAAAACCAGCCACCGCGTGCTGCTGTCCTGCACGAAATCATTCGCCTGCAAGGTGATCAGGAACTGGAGCGCAGCATTGCCGCCCTGTTCTGGTCAGCCCTGGCGGCCGGCCTGACCATGGGCTTGTCGTTGATGGCCATGGGCTTGCTCAACTCTCGCCTGCCCGACGCCGAAGGGTTCAAGGTGATCGCCAGCTTTGGTTACTGCGCGGGGTTTTTGGCGGTCATTCTCGCTCGCCAGCAATTGTTCACTGAAAACACCCTGACAGCGGTATTGCCGATCATGAGCAAACCCACGCTGAACAACTTCGGGCGGTTGTTCAGGCTCTGGTCCGTGGTGCTGATCGGCAACCTGATGGGTACTTTTCTGGTGGCCTACGTGATGCTGCATTTGCCGATTTTCGACACCCCGACCGACGAGGCCTTTCTGGAAATCGGGCGCAAGGTCATGGAAAACGACGTCAGCCAAATGTTCGCCAAAGGCATTGTCTCGGGCTGGATGATTGCAACCATGGTCTGGATGATCCCGTCCATGGAGAGCGCCAAGATGTGGATCATCATCCTCATCACCTACCTGATGGCGCTCGGTGACTTTACCCACATCGTGGTCGGCACCGCCGAGGTGTCCTATCTGGTCTTTGCGGGTGAATTACCGTGGAAAGACTTCTGGATGATCTTTGCCGGCCCGACACTGGCCGGCAACATCATCGGCGGCAGTTTTATCTTCGCCCTGATCAGCCACGCGCAAATCCGCAGCGACACCAAAAAGCCGCTGAAAAAAGCGTAATACGGCCCTGTAGGAGCGAGCTTGTCTCGCGATCTTTTGATCTTTTTAAAAGTTCGCAAGACAAGCGGGCGCCTACAGTCGTCTAGATCACGTAATGCGCAATAGCCACAAAGTGCAGCAGGCTGCCGCAGATGACAAACAGGTGCCAAATGCCGTGGGCATGCCGCAGGCGGTGGTCGAGGGCAAAAAAGATAATCCCCACGGTGTACATCACCCCGCCCGTGGCAAGCCAGATAAAGCCCGCGGTCCCTAGCGCAGCCAGCAAAGGCTTGACCGCCACCAGCACAATCCAGCCCATCACCGCGTAAATCACGATCGACAAGATGCGCGCTTCAGAGCGCGGTTTGATCTCTTGCAGCATGCCGATCACCGCCATGCCCCAGACAATCCCGAACAGCGACCAGCCCCACGGCCCGTGCAGCGTCACCAGGCAAAACGGCGTGTAGCTGCCGGCAATCAGCAAGTAAATCGACAGGTGATCAAACTTCTGCATGATCACCTTCGAACGCCCACGCACGCTGTGGTAAACCGTCGACACGCTGTACAGCAGCACCAGCGTCACGCCATAAATGGCCGCGCTGACAATTTTTTGCGGGCTCCCGTCCAGACACGCCACCACCAACAACCAGATACTGCCTGCCGCAGCCGCCACAGCCCCCACCAAATGGGTCCAGGCGTTGAGCTTTTCCCCGTGATACATGTGCAACATCCTCAATGACCGATAGTGCGACGGTGCCACCTTGTTACAACATAAGGGCCAAGGTCGCGACCTTAAAGGGCAATTTGGCGATAGTCGAGGATTGCTTGCCAAGCAATAACGGGAGGTCGGGGCAGCCTTCACAGGCTAAAGACGTACAAAGCCGTCATTTACGAAACTGAAATAATCACGAAGATCGCTAGCCGCTTGATCACGAACTCTGATGCTTTGATTAGCATCGCGAATGATCTCATAAAGCGAATGGGCCTTGCCGCTTGAGTAACCATTGCGAGTGACGAAGCCATTAATATCACTATAAGTCTGAGCACTCAACGCTCCGCGACTGACTGACTCAGGCAAATTAGCAACTACCATGCTTGGCGTATGTATCTGTATTTCAGCCGACAGTCCAGATCTTGTAGAAATAGTTGCATGCACCCCTCTGTAACCGCTGTCACCCGGCAAAGAATTTATCACTTTAATAGTTGCACCTCGCCCCTGCAGATCGTTAACAACATTGCCAATGTTTCTTCTTTTAACCACCAACGTATTTCTTGCTATATCTTTGATTTTTGATGCATCGCCGCCATAATCATTTATTACTTTTTCCCATGCCCGATCCCTGCCTTTCAAAGGCGCCGGGATAGCTGTTCCTCTGTACTTTTTCGCCAGACCAATCGCAATCTCATCTATGTGCTGTTTTGCTGCCGGCGCCTGGCTGTACATCGCGTTGAATTGTCTTTTCTGGGTAAAGCGCCTCATGCCTCTGAAGACAGACGCTAAAAGGGCATGCCCACTGGGGTCAATAAAATTAATGGGGTCCCCCGAGCAATAGCCATAGCTATTAATTCCACCCGCTCCAAAGGGACTCCAGCTGTCAGGGCTATTGAAGCGCATCAACACAGGGTTATACGCACGGTATCCATTGCCGAGTAGGTAATGCCCTGTAGCTGGATCGCAGTATTCACCATTAAAAGCCGGCAACTGCACGTCTTTATTGCCTTGAGCTTTAAAGGCTCTTCGCATTTAAGGGTGTAGAAAAAATCTGACCGGCTGGAAAAGGAGTCGAGGATCTTAGAAAATGTAAGCTC